>CAYNFQ010000006.1:0-52361 GCA_964396715.1 uncultured Gammaproteobacteria bacterium | reverse complement strand
TCAGTTGCCTTTTTACTTGTCAAATCAACTTAAAAGTAGTTTTGCACCAAACTCTAGGATCTCCACTTGACAAAGGTCTTTAGGAATTGATAAGATTTTATTGCTATGTTCAAAAAACTGGCTGCCCTTGTTTCAATTGCTTCTTCCCTGTTTCTTTTTTCCGGTGCTGCTCTTGCAGTCCCACCACTTCAAACTGCCACACTTGCAACTCCGGGCACTCAAAGGACACTCACTCTGCCGGCCTCTGCCGATAACTCAAATGTTATTTCTTTGGGATCAGCCGTTGATCCTGGCACAGGTAAGGTAGTTGAAGGCTTGGCCATCATTCATAAAAAATCCCCTGCCAGACCCGGTGGTGCAAAAACAGGCTCCACCTCCTGCTACACCTATCTTGCCAAAGGTGCCAGATGGAAGGTAGTTGAGCCCTGGATAACTAACCCGCTAAATACCAGAGGTCTGGATGGCACCAACGTGTTTAATATACTGGCTGGTGGTGTTTCCAAATGGGAAGATGCAACAGATGGTACAGTTGGAAATGGAGCGGGTGTAGATGTGTTAGGCCAGGGAGCCATCACTTCTGCCACTTTGGTGGCTGACACAACCTCTCCTGATAACCAGAATGAAGTCTATTTTGCGGATATATCTGATCCAGGGGTGATTGCTGTAACTATCATCTGGGGAATTTTTGGCGGTCCACCATTTGGACGTGAACTGGTGGAATGGGATCAAGTATATGATGATGTTTCTTTTGATTGGTCAGCAGAAGCTTCTGGTGTTGCAGGTAAAATGGACTTTGACAACATAGCCACACATGAGCTGGGGCACAGTGTAGGCATGGGAGATCTTTATAATTCTTGTGTGGATGAAACCATGTATGGTTATGCAACTTCCGCAGAAACCAAGAAAAGAGATTTAAACTCAGGAGATATTCAGGGAATAAATAGCCTTTACTAGCCTTAATTTACTCTATTAAAATACCCATAAACAGCTTTGGAAAGTTCCGCAGTTTTTCTGCCGGCAGCATCAGGTATTTTACTTTCTGTTAAAACCACCATTATATAGTCCCCTTTTGGGGAAAACACAATTCCACTATCATGCTCAAAATAGTCCAAATCTGCGGTTTTGTGAGCAACTTTTACCTCCTTTGGTAAAAGTTTAGGGATCCGATCATTAATTTTCTGCCTGCTTAAAAGTTCCAGCATTTGTTTGGAATAATCCCCGTCAATGACCTTTCCATTATATAAATCCTCAAAAAAGCTGCCGACTTCTCCTGGAGTAATTGGCTCAGCCAGATTTTTAGCACCTATTTTTTTGGTTAATGCCAATGCTGCGTAATTATGAGAGATGGTGATCATCTGCTCCAGGGCGCTTTTGATGCTAAATTGAATTACCCCCTCCTCAAACTCGGCATCCTCTTTGGGTATCTCAAAAAATTTATTCAACTCTTCAATATCTGCAGTCAAGGTTTCATTTTCAGATAATCCCCCCTGTTTTATCTGCTCAAAAGTTAAAACCATCAGCTTTAATTTATATAAACTGCCGGACTCAAACGTCTGATCGGCATTTAAGAAGAAATTTTCACCTGTGGTAAGGTTTTTGATAAAAATGCCGTATCTTCCTTCAGTTCCCCTTAAAACGCTGCTGACAATCTTTCCCAATGGAGTAATTACCACGCCTTTTGTTTCGGAGTTTATGTATGGATTTAAAAGATCTTCAGCCTGGCTGCCTAAATTCCCCAAAACAGTCACAGCTAAAATTATAAATATTGTCCAAAGGAAAAACTTTTTAGAGGCTCTCAAGGTCTTGGTCTATATTGATAAATTCTGAGTCAATATCCCCAATTTGTACCGTATCCAAATCCGTTTCCAGACTCGTTTCCTCTCTGGTTACTGCCTGCGGTGCTTTTACCTCACGGGCAGCTTGTTTTGCAGCCTGGTTGCTTAAATACCAGTAGATACCTCCGACCACTATAATCACCACGATTACTCCCCCAATCAGCCACAAAATCATTTTGCTCTTTCCTTCTTCCACTGGCGGTGCGGTGGGAACAGGAGCTGGTGTTTCGGGCACCACTGGATTTTGGGCGGCAGGAGCAGGCTGTTTGACTATTTGATCTGTTGGATTATTGTTGTCCACTGATGGTACCCTCCTTCCTTAACTCTGCACCAGTCGGTATAGGATCACTCTTGGCAATTCTAATGGCACTTCCAACAGCTTGTTTGGCATCCACCACCAATTTTCTGACTGTTTGTAAATCAGTATGCAGTTGTTTTCTCATATTTTGCGCATCCTGCCTGATTTTAGCCTCGGAAGTAACAGTGATAGTGTAATCTTTTTCAGATTGCGCCTGGACAGCCTCCTGGGCCAAAGCTATACTGGCGCTGGCAGAAGCAATAGCTTCTTTGGCTGATATCACATCTTTAATATCAGGACTGCCCGTATTCACCCTGGTTTCCAGCTTGGCCAAAATTTCGGACATCCTGGTTAAGTATTTTAACATCTCCGAGGTTATTTTCTGGTTGATTTTATTGAGATTGGTATTAACCCTCTCTGCTATTTGGGCTTTTTGTTTATCCCGAAATGTCTGCAGTTTAGCCTTCATTGCAGCTTCTCTGGAGGCAGCCTTTTCCTTTAAAGCTGTTATCCTTTGCTCCGCAGTTTCTTTTCTGGTTTCAACTCTCTGCTGAACTTTTTCTTTTCTGGTGGTGGCAGTTGAAGTGGCATCCTGGGCAAAGGCGGAGTTTGCATATATAAAAATCAGCACCAGAGAAAAGATCAATAGACAAAGTCCTCTTGTACTTAAAGCAATAATCATTAATTTTACTGTAGCAAACTATCTTCAATCTGTCAAATCAGTCCTCAAATTGGTATAATTTACTCATGCGCCCATAGCTCAGTGGATAGAGCAATTCGGTTCTAACGAATAGGTCGGGGGTCCGAATCCCTCTGGGCGTACAAACAAAAAAGGCCCACATTTTTGTGGGCTTTTTTGTTTATGCCCCGGGTAGGATTCAACACAAGCTCGAAGAGCGGTTCGTTATTCAAGTGAAACGAGAATACGCGATTATCCCTCTGGGCGTACTAATAGGGTATATAATCAGATAGTGCAATTTATTCCTGTTTGCTGTTTATTTTTAAGCTCTGTTTTAATTTTTAGTCCTTTTCTTTCTTTGGAAAGAACCTTTGCCAAACCTATTTATCAGATTAAAAAAATATTTAACCCCCAAACAATGCAACCCAAAGACACCTATGCCATTGTTTTGGTGGGGGATTCCATGACAGATTATTTAGGCTCCGGCGTGGAGATCAAAAAATATCTCAAAAAGTATTACCCCAACAAGCAAATTGATATCCAAAATTTCTCAGTCGGCTCAACCAACATCCTGACTTTGCCGGATCGGCTGCAAAACCTGACCAACTACAACGGCAGGATTTCTCAACCCATACTAAATACCAATTTTGACTTAATCATTATTGAATCTTTCGGCCATAATCCCCTTTCCCAATATTCTCTTGAGGAGGGTTTTAAAAAACAAAATCAAGTTTTAGATCAGGCCATATCAATGATTAAGCAAAGACAACCTCAAACACTGGTGATATTTTTGGCAACCATTGCTCCGCATCAGACAAGATATGCTGAAGGGGTGGCTAATTTAAGCACAGAAGAAAGAATAAATTGGGCTAAGGAGCGCGCCTCATATATTAAAAATCACATTGACTATGCCAAAAATCACAAATTACCTTTAATTAATGTTTACGAGAAATCTGTGGATGATAGCGGAGAAGGAAACATTGACTTGATAGATACCCGTGATTTTATTCACCCATCTCCCACAGGAATTGAGTTTATCAGTCGTGAAATTGCCGAATTTATCTTTAAGAGAAGAATCTTACCGCTTTAGATAATCAAGCAGTCTCTTAAGCCCTTCCTCCAAGGTCATCTTTGGTTCCCATCCAAGATCTGCCTTGGCCTTGCCAATATCCGGACACCTTCTGACGGGATCATCTTCCGGTAACTCCTTCACATATTCCACCACTGATGTGGCACTAGTCAGCAGTGTAATTTTTTCTGCCAGCTCCAAAATAGTAAATTCATCCGGATTGCCCAAATTATACACTTCTCCTTTTTCGCCTTTTTCCATGGCAGCAATGATGCCGGAAACCATATCTGAAATATAGCAAAAAGATCTTGTTTGGGAGCCATCTCCGAAAACAGGAATGGGTTTATTCTCTATGGCCGCCTTAACAAATTCAATCACCACCCGTCCGTCCTCTCCCATACCAGGGCCGTAGGTATTAAAAATTCTGATAATCCTGCCATCCAGGCCTTTGGATCTGACAAATGCAGAAGTTATGGTTTCCCCAAACCTTTTGCTCTCATCATAAACGGATCTGGGTCCGGTGGTGGAAACGTTCCCATTGTAGCTTTCCTTTTGAGGATGTTCCAGTGGATCTCCATAAACTTCCGAGGTGGAGGCAAGTAAAAACTTTGCCCCATTTTTGGTGGCCCACTCGCATAAATTCCAGGTTCCGGTAGTATTTACCCCCATTGTTTCAAAAGGATGAGCAATGTAACTTTTGGGATTGTGTTGATTGGGGGACGCTGGTGATGCTAAATGATAAATCTGATCTGCCTCTATACCGTGAGGCAAGCCATTTATAACATCATGATTTATAAATAGAAAATTAGGATTATTTTTTAAATGGGCAATATTTTCTTCACTACCTGTCAGAAGATTGTCCACACAGATAACCTGATGACCATTCTCAATTAACTTATTACAAAGATGAGATCCCAAAAAACCAGCCCCGCCAGTAACTATTATTTTCATATACAACTACAGCTCATTATAACATGGTAAAATAGAAAACCCATGATAAGGTTTATCGTTTATAGTTTATCGTTTATAGTGGTATTTCTATCTACCATCTTCTATCTACCATCTACTATCTACGCCATAGTTGATCCCCTATCTGTTCCCAATAATAAATTCGGCATCCATATTATTTCTGCCACTCCCGATGAATCATCTCCTGCTGCCCAACTTGTCAATAATAATGGGGACTGGGGTTATATTACCTTTTTAATAGAATCAAAAGACAGGAATGAAAATAAATGGCAGGCCTTCTTTAATGATCTAAGGCGCCGCCATCTTATTCCCATTGTCAGACTTGCCACCAAGCCTGTAAATGAACACTGGGAAAGGCCTTATGAAAAAGAATACGAAGCCTGGGCAGATTTCTTAGATAATCTAAATTGGCCCATTAAAAATCGTTATGTCATTATTTATAATGAGCCAAATCATGGTAAAGAATGGGGTGGACAAGTTGATGCCAAAATGTATGCAAAAGTGTTAGATCAGACTATCACAGCCTTGAAAACTAAAAATCGAGACTTTTTTGTACTCAACGGGGGTTTTGATGCATCAGCCCCTAATAAACCTCCTTTATATCTGGATCAGGTAGAGTTTATGGGCCAGATGGAACAAGCTGTACCGGGTATATTTAATAAGCTTGATGGTTGGGTATCGCATTCATATCCTAATCCGGCATTTGCCGGATCCCCGGATGCTACCGGTCGAGGTACAGTCAGAACTTGGCTTTGGGAATTACAACTGCTGAGACAATTTGGAGTTACCAAAAATTTACCAATCTTTATTACCGAAACCGGCTGGCAGCATGCAGAAGGACTAGCATTTAATCCTAATTTGCCTTCCTCTGATACTTTGTCCAATTATTTTCAAAATGCTTTTCAAAATGCTTGGAACTCATCAAGAATTGTAGCAGTTACTCCATTTTTGCTAAACTATCAGGAAGCTCCTTTTGATCATTTTTCTTTTAAGAAACCAGCCGGTGAGAAGCAGGACTACTACCCCCACTATGACAGAATTTTAAATATGCCCAAGGTCAGTGGCCAGCCTATCCAAGAAAATAAAGCTCAACTTATTCAGGGCGAGATTTACTCATCTTTGGTGACAGGCGAGACTTACCCAATTTCCCTGACTTTTAAAAATACCGGGCAATCAATTTGGGGAGACGGAGATCCGGTTAAACTGGTACCTTTACAGGGGGGTAAAAATTTGGGAATACAGACTGTTGATCTACCAAAAGATATCAAGGTTGAACCAGTAGGTGAATATACTTTCATCATCAATCTAAAGGCTCCGGAGAAAGGCAGCTTTAATGTTAAGCTGAATTTGTTTGAAGGAGATACTCAGTTTGAATCAAATCCGGTGGAGTTTAAAACCGAGGTTAAACTGCCGGTGATTTTGCAGGTTCTAAATTCCCTGAAATGGAAAAATTCCGCTGAAGGGCAATATTTATTAAGAGTGTCTGGTGTGATAGGTGAGTCCTCTCAAAAAGTTACTTTGAATCCGGCAGGTCAATCCGCAGAAATTGAGGCCAGGTTTCTGCTGCCTGACTATTCTTTTGATTTTACCTTGGAAAAGCCATACTATCATCCTAAAACTATTCATCAGACAGTAAAGCCAGGAGTTAATATTTTGGACTTTGGGACACTTGAGCCAAAACTTTTTTCCGCTCTTTTAAATCCAAAAGAGCTTTGGAAACTCTTACCTTTTTCAAATTAATTTTGCTATAGTTTGATCCACATGATCATAGTTGACAGGTTAAATTATTCATTATATAGTGACAGAACCTGTTAAAAACTGATATCGCAAGATTGAAAGTTTAGTTGGCCCTCAAAAGCTAACAGTAACAGGTTCTCGATTAAACCTACCGCAAGGTAGGTTTTTTCGTGCGAAAGATGGTAAAATAATCAGTATAGGATTTTATGGAGACGTTGGTGTAACGGTAGCACAACAGATTGTGGATCTGTTAGCGGGGGTTCAACTCCCCTACGCCTCCCCGAAAATGATCCCCGTCAGCCACCCTATTATGCCCTTTTTACAGTTTTTTAGCTTTTTTTGTCTTTTTACCTTTTGGCAGAGCTTTTGTCCCTCTGTCTCTTAACTCCAGCGCCATCCTGGTAATCTCTTTTAGCATTTTATTGCCCTCTTTTTGCATATCATTCAGCACTTTTTCCGCTTTTTTTCTGTTTTTCTCATCTGAGAGCGCTATTGCTGCTGCAGCTGCTGCAGCGCCAATAACCGCTCCAGCCACTCCGGCTGCCAGGGAACCTTTACCATTGCCAGATGGCAAGCTTTGCTTATTATCCTGAGCCATAAAAATCACCCCCTTTTCTTTCTAATTACTTTACCGGCCAGTGCCACCAAAAGCGCAGGGATTGCTGTCAGAGCTTTCAGTTGCACCTTATTTTTTAAACTTTGGGTAGTTTCATCTAAATCATCTGCCAGTTGAGTGATAGACTTTAGAGCCCCAACAAAGTAAAAGGTGGCAAAAACTATACAAGTTGTCACTACAAAAAGCGCCAGTAGTAGAAATATATTCAGAGTTTCCTGGTTCATCCTGGCATATTATATCATTTCAATTTGCTTTTTGGGGATTATTCAGATAATATTAAATCAGTTAGTATATGGAAATATTATCAATTATACCGGCAACAGTCTTAGGATATGCCACTTTTAGAGCAACCACTCATCCTGCATCCAGGATCAGAAGAAAACTGCCTAATTTTAAGGTCAAAAGAGTTCAGTTCTTTCCTGTGATCAGGATCAATATGTTTGGCAGGGCCATCCATTTTCATCACTGGTTTAACTTTTCCATCCTGTTAGCTTTATCAGGTATCACATCTGTGACTGTTTTAGATCATATGATAACCCGCGGTCTTTTAATTGGCGGCATTATTCAGGGTCTCACCCTGCCAAGAGGTTATAAAAATGTTTTTTCCTGCAAATGCTCCCATTGTCTTAATTAAATGTTAATCGTTCTCACAGGTAAAACAGCTTCGGGTAAGGATACTTTAATTAAAAGAATTTTAGTAAAATACCCAAATTTTAAAAAGGTTTTAACTACAACCTCAAGAACTCCCAGGCAGGATGAGGTAGATGGAGTAGATTATAATTTTATTCCTCGGCCGGAATTTAAACAAAAAATAGATCATGGAGATTTTTTGGAATATGTGGAATATGGAGGAAATTTTTACGGTACGGAAAAACCTCAAATTAACTTAGCAGAAGATCTGATCTGGAAGATAGATCCATCCATGGCGGGCAAAGTCAAATTAGTCTTTCCGGAGTGTATCATCATTTATATCGCCACAGATAACGAAACCGTGTTGAAAAGATTAAAAGAAAGAGGGTTTTCTGATGAAGAAATAAATAAAAGAATGCAGGCTGATCAAAAATTCTGGGATTTATATCATGCGAGTTATGACTATGTAGTAGAAAATGTGCCTGGGAAGTTGGATGAAACAATTGAAAAAATAGTAAAAATTATAGAAGATAAAATGTCCAACGAAACTGTCACTGTGGATTTTTAGCCTCGAATGTATTAAAATTAGCAGATTGTGAAAATACCGCATATTTTGAGGCTAGGAAAAAAAAGAATAATAGTTTTGGTGGCCATAATAGCTATAGCCATCTTGACTTTTAATTTATTTGCCAATCCCAAACAATTACCATTACAGTTTACAGCAGTTAAAAGAACTGATATTTCGGAAACTGTCTCCTCATCAGGCATCTTAACAGGCAAACGGGTTGTCAATTTAAGATTCAAATCAGCAGGTAAACTGGCATATTTAAATGTCAAAGCAGGAGATAAGGTTACAGCCTATCAGACTATTGCCGGGCTGGACACTAAACTTTTGGCAATTGACCTGCAGCAGACTCAAAATACTTTACGGGATAAACAAGCCATAGCAGAAAAGGTGGAGGATGATGTAAAGGATCATGCAAAAGATGAAACCTTCAAGCAGAAAGCAGACAGAACCACAGCTCAGGCGGCCAGGGATTCTGCTTACGACTCTGTCAAGAAGGCGCAGGAGGCTTTAAATGAAGCAAATATTTATACTCCTATCAGGGGAATCGTCACCCAGGTACCTGTTACTATCGACCAGTATGTTTCCTCATCAGATTTGATTGCCCAGATTGTAGATACTTCTGAAGTTTTCTTTGACACAGACGTAGATGAAGTAGATATTGACAAAGTTTCTTTGGGGCAAAAAGCTCTCATCATCCTTGATGCTTATTCTGGTAAAACATTTGATGGTGAGGTTTTTCAGATTATCCCTCAAACTAAAACCACCTCATCCGGAGCAACTGTGGTGACTGTCAGAATTAAAATAGATGAGCCCAAACTCACCTTTATCAATGGCCTGTCAGGCCAAGCATCAATTATTGTATCCGAAGCAAAAGAGGCCTTAACCATTCCTGCTGAAGCATTAAGAGAAGATAGTACAGTTTTTGTTCAAACAAATGGCAATTTAAATCTTAAAAAAGTCAATCCCGGAATTCAATCTGACACCGATATCGAGATTAAAGAGGGCCTTGAGGAAAATGAAAAGGTTTTACTGAACCCTTCAGCCTCAAGTAATGTTTTTAATCGTAACCAGAATTCTCTTGGAGGAATCTTTAGACTATTTGGGGGTGGCAGAGGCAGATGAGTCCTCTAGTTAAACTTTCTAAAATAAACAAAATTTATCAAACAGGTGAGGTGTCTTTTCAGGCTTTAAAAAACATCAACCTTAAGGTTAAAAAAGGAGATTTTTTAGCAATCATTGGGGCATCCGGTTCAGGCAAATCAACTTTAATGAATATTATTGGACTTTTGGATCACCCCAGCTCAGGATCTTATGATTTGGATGGCAAAGATACAGCTCATCTTCAGGAGGATACTCTGGCAAACTTGAGAAATCAAAAAATCGGTTTTGTTTTTCAGTCTTTTAATTTATTATCCAGAACATCTGCTTTGGATAATGTGGCCCTGCCTTTAATCTATGCAGGAGTGAGTAGATCTGAAAGATTAGACAGGGCAAAAAAAGCTTTAGATGAGGTGGGACTTTCAGATAAGCTGGACTCACACCCAAATCAACTGTCTGGCGGACAACAGCAACGGGTGGCAATTGCCAGAGCATTAGTAAATAACCCTGAACTGATCTTGGCAGATGAACCAACCGGAAATTTGGATACCAGATCAGGAGCAGAAATTATGAAAATATTTGATAAATTACGTAAAGGGGGTAAAACCATCATTATGATTACCCATGAAACAAATATCGCCAAACATGCAAAAAAGGTGATCAGGTTAAAGGATGGGCGAATTTCCTTGTCATCCCGTACTTGATTATGGACATTTTTGAAACAACACAATCAGCTCTAACAGCTATTCTGGCCAACAGGATGCGTTCATTCCTAACCATCCTGGGCATTGTTATTGGAGTAACTTCTGTAATTTTACTTATCTCACTGGTTTCCGGTTTAAAAACCTATATCACTTCTCAGATTGAAGGTTTGGGATCAAACTTATTAATTGTGATCCCCGGCAGGATCGGAGGAGCCCGCTCCCCCGGCGGGGTACAGGCTAACAGATTGGAATATTCAGATGCAGTAAATCTGCGCAACAAACTGTCAGATGAAGCCCAAATTTCTGCCGCCATCCAAAGAAATGCCACCTTAAAGTTTGGCAATAAAACAGACAAAGGGGCAGCTGTTTTTGGGGTGGAAGCCGATTATTGGCAAATTATTTCCATCAAACTTACCGAAGGCAGATTCTTCAAAGCATCCGAACAGCAGAGTTTTAAGAAGATAGCAGTGATTGGGCCAACTGTGAAACTTAATCTTTTTGAAGAAGGAAAAGCTTTAGGGCAAACCATTGATGTGGCGGGATTAAAATATATTGTGGTGGGAATTTTGGGCCCAAGGGGGGCTGTTTTTGGCATTGATTTTGACAACTCCATTTACATTCCGTTCCAAACAGCCCAAAGGCAATTTGGCATAGACAGGCTCAACACTATTTATATTTCAGCAAACTCGGCAGATGATGTCAAAGATGTGCAGGTTAAAGCCACCAATCTTTTGAAAAAGAGACTGTCGGAAGATGAATTTACTGTGCAAACACAAGAGCAGACTTTATCTACCATCGGACAAATCACCTCTGTTTTGACCGCAGCCTTGGGAGGAATTGCAGCCATCTCACTGATTGTGGGGGGAATAGGCATTATGAACATCATGCTGGTATCTGTGACTGAAAGAACCCGGGAAATTGGTTTAAGAAAAGCTGTCGGTGCCAAACCTAAAGATATCAGGACCCAGTTTTTAATAGAGGCAGTTACTTTATCAGGGCTAGGTGGCATTATTGGCATTCTCTTAGGCATAGGTATTTCGCTCGTCATAGGCAGATTTTTTACCACCACTGTACCCCTTTGGTCAGTGGCTCTTTCTTTTGGATTTTCCATGCTGGTGGGGATAATTTTTGGAGTGGCCCCGGCCATCAGAGCAGCCAGACTGGATCCAATCGAAGCGCTACGTCATGAGTAGCGCGAAGATCCTGAGTTTAAAACGAAGTTTCAAGCTTCGCTTATCGAAGGATTACTGCCTTAAGGTATGAATAACCTTTTTTAGATATACTCTTCTAAATCAATTTTCTGCATTTCTTTATAAAGTTTTTCCAGCTTTAATTTTTTAATCCAAGTCCGCAAATAATTTTGGTCCAGGTTTTTTCCCTGTATCTTAAGAACAAAGGCAGCGTCAACTAAATGTTTCTCTGTCTGGCCCTTACTGTACCAGATCAGTTTTTGGATGATAGTATCTTCCGGGGTAGCCATTTTCATAAACTGATTAAAAAGCTTTACTCTCCTGCGCCTGGAAAACCTATTCTGATCAAATTCCCCATCAGTTAATATCCAAAAGTCCATTTTTAACATAGTGGGTAAATGTATTACCTGAAACTGATTTTTACTTTCAATTGCTTCTTTAATAGTTTCCAGCTGGGTCATAAAAGTGTCAGGAAGTTTGGAGAAAAGTTGAGTAGTTTGATCTACGTTTTTTATGGGCAATTCAACCACGAAATCAATATCGTGTGAAGCTCTGGGCCGTCCATAATAAATTGAGCTCCATGAACCTGTAATCATATAAAGAATTTTATGGGAACTTAAAAAAAGGGTAATATCTTTTAGAAGTTCGGCCTGGGGAGTTTCCATTAAATTTTAAACACCCATTTTGATAGATCCAGCTTTTCTGACATCCCTAACCATTTGAGAAAGACTCATACCTAAACGGACTTTTTTCTCACCAGGCATTCTGGCATACTTTTTTAATAAAAATTGGATTAGCTTATTCATAAAATGGACTTTCCAACATTATAACACTTTATATTTTTAGACCCATATATACACCAGGATTTAGTTATTCTCCAACCGCTCCTTAAAGTAATCCACCCAGGGGATGACTGATGGATCCTGGCCATAAAGCATGGCAAGATCATAAGTCAGAAACCCTCCAAAAGATAACACATTTAAAACCTGAGACAGTTTCGATGATCCACTAGGCTGATACTCACTCCAGCCTACCCCGTTTTTCCCCACTACATCTTTTGTCAACTCAACTCTTTTGCTCAATTTATCAGAGTATAGATCCGTGTTTAAAAATAAAACAAACAGCTTTTTGTCCGGAGGATTTTTTAACCCTTCCATTAAATGATGATTTAATTCGGAAAGAAGCGAGTAAGAAGCAAAACTTTTGGCTGTTTCATTTGTCTGGTTTCTAATGATATAGGCATTCCCGGACAAAAATTCTGCAGCAAAAATGACCGGGATGGAGCCGTATATTTTTTTGGCTAAATTTTTGGCAGCAGATTTAATGCTTTCCTGGTTCTCTTTTACTTCCGATATCGCCCTCCTCACTTCCTCATCGGAAACAGAAACCATCCCTAATTTGTTCAAAATCCCAATCAGCCCCAGCACCATGTACCCGGGAGCCAGCCTGGGCTGTCCTGAAGGGTTAAACCTTGGGTTAAATCTTAAAGTAGGTACTTTATTCTCTTGGAAAAAATCACCCAGCTTTCCCCCAATGGTGATACCGCTTATTAAAACCCTTCTGCCTTTGGCTTCTTCCAAACATGACAAAACTTCCTCGGTTGTACCGGAATAACTTAACAATATCACCAGGGTATTTTCAGAAACAAATCCCGGCAGGCTATAATCATTATTTGAAATAAAAGGTACCTTCAGCTGATCTTTATAAAGTGAAGAAACCACATACCCCCCAAAAGCAGATCCCCCCATGCCGCAAATCACTATATTTTTAATTTGTCTGTAATGATCAGGAAACTGTACATTTTTTGCCTCCTGCCAGATCTGCTCGCACTGATCCAAAAACATTTCCACTGACCCGAGCACATTTTTAGGATCTAAATTATTCATAATTTTAGGGTATAGGTTTTAGGGTATAGGTTTTAGTATAATCCCTCTATTGATTAGTTTCTAGACCCTAAACCCTAGTTACTAATCCCTAACTTATGGATTCATTTGCTTTAGTAATCTTCGGCATTACCGGAAATTTGGCCCAAATTAAGCTAATCCCTGTGCTTTATGATATGGCGGAAAAAGGGCTCCTGCCAAAAAATATGTCTGTGGTGGGCACAGGCAGAAAACAGTTTAGCGACAAAGAATTTAAAAGATATTTTCACAACACTTTGCATCTGCAAAATATCCACCACCAGCATGAGATAAAGATGGAGGTTTTCCAAAAACTTTCTCAAAGAATTCACTACGTTGGCGGTAGTTTGGATGATCCCGGCTTTTACCCTAAATTAAAACTTTTTCTAAATAAATTAGGCCAAAGGTGTGATAACAGAATTTATTATCTGGCCACCTATCCTGAACTCTACCCTGCCATTTTTAAAAATCTAAAAAATTTAGGCATGAACAAACAAGATAAAGGCTTTGTCCGCCTGATGATCGAAAAACCAATCGGTAATGATCTTCAATCCGCCAAGAAATTAAACAATCTACTATTAAAATATTTCAGCGAAGACCAAATATACAGACTTGATCATTATCTTGGTAAAGAAACCATCCAAAACATTTTAACTTTCAGATTTTCCAATGACATTTTTGAACCATTAATAAATAAGGATTACATAGACCATATTCAGATTACTGCCACAGAAAGCTTTGGCATCGGCAAAAGAGGCGGTTATTATGATCAGGTAGGTGCTTTAAAGGATGTGGGTCAAAATCATCAGCTGCAAATGCTGGCTTTTGCCACCATGAATGCGCCTTCTGAATTTTCCAGCGAAGCTGTAACGCGGGAGAGAATCAAAATTTTAAAAAGTCTGGTGCCGCTTCCCCAAAAAGTGGTTTTTGGTCAGTATAAAGATTACAGAAAAAAAGAAAATATCGCACCTGAGTCCACAACCGACACATTTTATGCCTTTAAAACTTATATCAACAACGAGCGCTTTAAGGATGTACCGATATACATCAGAGCCGGCAAAAAGTTAAAACAAACCGTCACAGAAATTACCATTGTTTTTAAAAATCCCCAAAACAGGTTAATGAAAAGTGTCAAATCGCCTGATGAACCCAACGTGTTAATTTACCGAATCCAGCCTAATGAGGGTATTGTTTTAAAAATTGTCACCAAAACACCCGGTCATCAAGTTGATGTTGAACCTTCATATATGCAGTTTTGCTATAAAGCTGACCCGCACACTCACTACATTCCAGATCCTTATGAGAGACTACTGATTGATACCATCAGGGGGGATCATACCTTTTTTAATGCTGCGGAAGAGGTGGAAGCCCAATGGGCTTTCATTGATCCTTTGGCAAAAAAGCGCGGATCTCCCACTATTTATAGACCGGGAACATGGGGGCCAAAAGAGGCTGATGATCTGATCAGATCAGATGGCAGAGAGTGGCTTGAACCCTCCATGGACTTTTGCAGGATCTAAATGAAAAAACCTTGGAAAACTATTTCCACAAAAATTGTCTATAAAAATTCTTGGATGGAAGTAAGGGAAGACCAAGTGATAGATCCCAAGGGTAAAGAGAACATCTACGCTTATGTTCATATTCCCGAAACAGTCGGGGTTGTTCCTTTAGATGGAGAAAAAAATATTTTTCTCTGCAAAAATTATCGTTACATTTTCAAGGATTATATATGGGAGATTCCAAGAGGATTAGTTGATAAAGGTGAGACTCCACTTCAAGCTGCAAAGAGAGAACTAAGGGAGGAAACAGGATTAGTTACTAATAAACTTGTATCAATTGGCCCATTTAGACTCTCTGTAGGTCAAGTAGATGATGAGGTGCAGTTATTCATAGCTTATATAAAAGAACCAAACAAAATTTCTCATGATGAAGAAATCATACAAGTGAAAAAGTTCCGGCTCAAGAAAGTTCTAGAAATGATAAATAACTCCCAATTAATAGATGGCTTAACTATAGGTGCAATATTAAAAGCATATCAATATATTATTAGGAATAGAAAAATATGATATCAAAAGGTTATACACTTTGGTTAATGCCAAAAGGAAAAATTTATAAAAAGTTTGCTGGATTGATAAATAGACTGGCTAAACAATATAATGCTCCTCCCTTTCAACCCCATGTCACTTTACTGGGAGGAATAGAACAGCCTGAAGAGAAAATTATCAGAAAAACAGCGCAACTGGTTTCAGGCCAAAAACCATTTCCAGTTACCTTCAGACAGATTGATTATCAGGATTATCACTTTAGGGCATTATTTGTAAAAGCTGAGGTAACTAAGCCTTTACTTTCTTTACATGAGAGGGCAAAGAAAATCTTTGGTATGCAGAATATTCCTTTCTACATGCCTCACCTAAGTCTTCTTTATGGAAATTATCCTAATGAATTAAAAGAAAAAATTATCCTGGAAATTGGTAGAGATCAGACAACCCGGTTTGACATCAGTAGTGTGCATTTGGTCAGAGGCGGGGAAGTAGAAGATTGGAAAGCCATTAAAGAATTTACTTTTTCTTAACATCATGCTGGCCAAAGACCCCGCGCATGGCAGAGATTACCTTATTTCTAAATCCTTCCGGGGAATCCTCTGGATCATTTTGGGAATTCTCACGGACTCTGACCGCATCCTCCATAGCTGGAACATCTATTCCTAGCTCTTTTGCCACATCCACAGTCCAGTCAGCCTCCCCTGGTATTCTTTTTCCAGAACCACCAGATCCAATAGATGAAGAAATACTGACAAGTTCCCCATCTTCTTTAAAAGCATCCTGGGCCCAACCAATTAATCTGGATTCCACCACAGATCTATGATTATACAAATCTAAAAGCTGCACAAAATCATATTTAAAGGGACCGTGCTTTAATATTGCCAAACCCTCCCCTATTGACTCCATCATGCCGTATTCAATGGCATTATGTACCATTTTGGCAAAATGGCCGGCTCCAACAGGACCAAGATGCTGATAAGCTCCAGGTGCTGCTGCAGCCTTACAAACCGATTCCACTCTTTTGAAATCTTCTTCCAAACCACCAATCATCAAACAAGCCCCGGTTCTTGCACCATTGGGTCCGCCTGATGTACCAATATCCATAAAATGGATCCCTTTTTGGGCAAGTTTTTCTGCCCGTCTCAAAGTATCCTTATAAAAAGAATTTCCGCCATCAATCAGTAAATCCCCCTCCTGAAGTAACTTAAGTAATTTATCAATAAACTCATCCACCACCTCCCCTGCAGGAAGCATCAACCATACTATCCGTGGTTTAGGTAACTTTTCCACCAACTCCTCTATTGAACCTGCAACTGTGAATCTTTTTTCTAATTTTTCTCTATTTGATATTTGATATTTGATATTTGATATTGGCTCCAATGATCTATTCCAAGCCACCACTTCTATCCCACCTTCCAATAAACGGAGTACCATATTCTTCCCCATTCTCCCCAAACCAATATATCCGATTTTCATAAGTATTGTAATTGTAAATTATACATTGTACATTGTACATTATGAATCTTGTCTTCGATATTGGCGGGACTAATATGAGAATTGCCACATCGTTAGATGGCAAAACTTTATCTACCGCCAAAACTGTTCCTACGCCCCAGGATTTTGATGAAGGAGTCAGGACCATAAAACAAATCGCTGATGAACTTGCTGCCGGACAAAAAATTGCAGGAGTAGCCGGAGGTTTAGCAGGCCCTTTGGATAAAGATAAAACTATGCTAATTAAAAGTCCCCACATTGAATCCTGGATTGGGAAAGATTTTAAACAGGAACTACAACAGATCTTAAATGCTCCTGTTTCTTTGGAAAATGATGCGGATTTGGCAGCTTTGGGAGAGGCAACCTCGGGGGTTGGCGCAGAGAAAGAAATAGTTGCATATCTGACTATCTCGACCGGTGTGGGTGGCGGAAGAGTGGTTAACAAAAAAATTGATATTAACGCTTTGGGGTTTGAACCCGGCCATCAAATTATTGTGGCTGATGGGGCGCCCTGTGATTGTGGAGGTAAAGGACACCTGGAATCTTATGTTTCCGGCTCAGGGCTGGAAAGAATTTACGGTAAAAAGAGTGCGGATATCACCGATCCACAAATTTGGGATCAAGTAGCAAAATATCTGGCCGTAGGATTAAATAATACCATTGTCCACTGGTCGCCTGATATTGTTATTTTGGGTGGGTCCGTAATGAAAAGCGTGGATTTGGAACAGGTCAAAAAATACTTAAAGGAATACCTAACTATCTTTCCAACTCCACCTGAAATAGTCCAAGCTAAACTTGGTGATCAGGCAGGCCTTTTTGGAGCCCTTTCACTTCTTAAGCCTCTTTAGTGGTAAAATACTCTCACGCCCCTGTAGGCTAACGGATAGACCATGTGGCTTCGGACCACAATGTGCGGGTTCGATTCCTGCCAGGGGCACTCCATAAAGAATGACGACCTAATCTTCGCTGACGGTCTAAACTCGGAATTTGTTTATACATTTGGCCTAAAAGATGCATAATAAAGTATATTAACCTTTTTTAACTTTTGCAAATTTGTTACGATGAATATGTTGATTGACGATAGTATTTTGGGGTATGGCAAAATGTATGGCAATATGGTAATATATTTATGAATACATCTTTTGAGTGGGACGAAAGCAAGAACGCGGATAATTTACAAAAGCACGGAGTCGGTTTTGAAACAGCACAATACGTGTTTGCTGACCCAAGTCAGATAATCGCTGAAGATCTAGAGCATAGTCAAAAGGAAAAAAGATTCTACTGTTTCGGAAAAGTGAAAGGAGGTGTTTTAACTGTCCGTTTCACCTATAGAAAAAACCGCATTAGGATAATTGGTGCGGGCTATTGGAGAAAGGGTAAAAAAATCTATGAAGAAAAAAATCGTGTACACAAATGAACCAATCAACGCAAGAGTTATAGAAAATTTCTTGCCAAGTCCAGATGATCTTATATTTAAAGAAAAGAGGACAAAGGTAACTTTAACACTTTCCCAAAAAAGCTTAGACTTTTTTAAGAACGCTGCTAAAAAACATGGAGCTTCTTATCAAGCAATGATCAGAAGGCTTATTGATTATTACGTCGTAAACCAAAGAGTTTAATTCGATCCTTGTAGCTCAGATGAATCACTAAATTTAGTGTCAACATTCGTTCCCTAACAGTAAGGCCTGCCCTGAGCGAACGAAGTGAATCGAATGGGTACTTTCACCCCGTCTGATAAGACGAGGCTCGCCTTTGGCGGCACAAGAATCATTCGGTGAGAATATTATACAATATCGGCCGCAAAGACGTTCATTGTAATTTTCATTATTGCTGAGATGAAAAGGAAGTATATAGAATTAGATTTTGCCCACTTTCAAAGGTAACGTACTTGGGTCTTGTGAACATTCACCAGGTTGTGGTTCCTTACATTCAATCACAACATAGTCTTTATATTCGTAATTACCATCTAGCTTCCATGAAAAGTACGAAGTTTTCCCTATGTTTTGAAATTTAAAAGTTTGAAGATCTACTAAGAACGTTTCTGGTACATGACCTCCGCAATTCCAGCATCCGAATAATTGAATAAAAACATATCGTCCATCTTGGTTAAATGAATTTATCTTAGGATAAGTATATTTAGTGGTACTATTTGCGAAGGAGGTAATCTTTTTAAGTTCTCCTTTGCCTGAACTTCTATCATATAAATACAAATCTCTTGAATTTTGATAAGGACTCCATGGACCATTTGTTGAAACACTAGCACTTCTGCTCAATTCAACAACAAATAAAAAGTTATTTGTGTTTAGAACTTTTTTGAAACTAAATAATCTGTCAGAAACCAATATACTCACTGATCCCGTAGAATCTTTGATTGGCTCTTTCAAGATATCTACCCAGCCATACTTACTTGTATCTAACGATGTGACTTCCTGTGGTTCATAAGATTTATCATCCTGAGAATAAACATTGCTAATAGTTCTTGCCTTACTATTTGGATAGTCCACTTTATTGTTTGAAAGATTGATGGTTTGTCTGAGATATGCTTCATTGCCCGCCTCTGCCAATGACCATGTTGTCACACCCAAAGAGTTGCTTAAAAGCGACTGAGATGGTTGTTCAGTAGGTAGTGATTGTGTAACTGAGGGAACATTTATGGATTGTTGTGAGCTAGAATTGGTAGTTTTCTTTGTTCCCAAATAATACGCTCCTAATGCCACAATAATTAGTAGTATTACAACGCCAATTACTAATGGAATGAAGCCCTTCTGATTTATGATTGAAATCCGTGTAGGTGGAGCTTTCGGGAGATTTTCACTTGATTGTGTTTGCTGATTGGTTGTATTCAGTGCCATATGATTTAAGTATCCTAGAAAGATAGAAGAAATACAAGCGTATGTTATCTATCTTCTGTTAACTACTTTCATCTATTGTTAATAACTGTTAACTTGTGATCCTGCTAGTACCTTACACAGACTAAGAAAATTCTTTGATTTATTTTTATCTGACGGCCTAAACTCAGAGTTTGCCTATTTATTCGGCCTAAAAAGTGCATAATAAAGTACATTAACTTTTTTTAACTTTGGCGAATTTTAGAATTTGGTCCTTCTTTAAGATTAGGTATGAAGAGCAGTTTTTCTGAAGGGCGCGACTGATAAAATTCTCAAACCCAACATAAATAATTTCTTTCTTTTCATCCTTTGCTGTTCGAATAGCTGGTAATAAATCTGTATCTGATGAGATAAGAAAACATTTATCATATTCGTTTTTGATAGCTCCGCGTACTTGGTCCACTGCAATTTGAACATCCACACCTTTCTCATTAAATTTTCCGTCTGAAAACAAAAGATAGCCCAGTTTTATTTCAATATTTTGATTTCTTAGATTGGTGAATAACTTTTGTTGATTTGCATAAAGTGATTGGGATTTCTTATTCCCGGGATATTTTCTGATTTCACCCACATAATAAATTACTTGGGCAGATTTATCTTTCGTTAGGGAATGGGCTAGTCTGGCATAATCGAAATTTGTGAGATGTATCTGGGGTAAAATTCTTTTAACTTTCTTATAGAAATTACTTCCATCAAATTGAACTAGGATTTTCTTTTTCACTATTTTATCTTAAGATATTGGGAAGTTTTAAGCAAGAAAAACCCCCGGGTCGAGTTGAGCCGGGGGGAATTAGCAAATCAAAGTATCTCCTTTCGGAAATACAACATTATATTATCATAGAAAACTTCAAAATTCAATCACTAATTTGATCGGCGTAATAAAGTTTAACGATAATGTTCTCCGAAAGGTACAGGTCGATCATGCATAACGTATGGGACCTTTTCAATCCACGGATTCTTAATAGCTTCTACGATTACCTGTTTAACTTTTTCTGAATTTCGCCATTCATCATTCAAAAGCTCGATACCACCAGGTAGTCCGTAAAAAATGACTAAGGAATCTCTTCTTTCGTAACTATAGATCGGTCTTTCCTCTTCTCTTGTAAAAGAAAAGCCCATATTCTCATATGTCCTGGTTTCAGGAACATAGGTCACATTTTCCTTCCATCCACTACACCTAACATCAAGGTAGTGAAATTCTTCACCATCTCCTAACTCATGAGGATCCCAAATATTAATTCTTGTACTTTCTGGAACTGGTTTCCAACCTAATCTAAACTGGTACAGTATCTTACTGTCTTCTCTCCTATCGTAAGCGTAGTCACCAGGAAGCTTTCTTTCAGCTATAGTAGCACTTGGATAATATCTCGCCAACGATATTCTTGCCTGTTCAAGTATTTCTCTTAAACCTGATTCTTGAATAATCTCCGTTGCACGGTTGTTACCCGTTTCTAAGAAAGTCCTACGTTCTTGTTCCTTTCTCAAGGATTCAAGATATGATTTTTCTCTGACCTCCCTATCCTTTTCTCGTTCAGCTTCTAATTCTCTAAGCTTATCAGGAATAAATTTATCTATCTCTGCATCTATACCAGTATTTTTTGGTGCTTCAGCTGACATAATAATTGGATTATAGTTCTATAGACTTTAAAAGTCAAAAATTATTAAGTTACTGTTAACTTCTTTCACTTATTGTTAACAACTGTTAACTTGTGAGCCCCACGGGATATTGCACAGACTGCGCGAATTCTCGCAAGAATTCCTTACAATGAGTAGTTTACCAGATTTTATATGGCTTTTACAACCGGAATTAGCTCATTCGAGTCTGAGCGATGAGGCTCAGACCTCAGAGTCGAAGACCTCGACAATGCCGGTGGTCGCAAAATAAACCAATCTTCACTGTAATTTATCACTTTCAAAACTTTATGTTTTGCGGGGTTTTTCTGTATAATAAAGTGCAATAACAATTGTTAACTAAATTTGGTTATAATATTTCTATGCTTGAGAAATTTGTAACTGGTAAAGTAGCTGTTTTAATTGACGCTGCCAATCTTTCGAAATCAGTAGAAGGTGCTGGTTTTAAAGTTAATTACCGGAAATTAAGACGATTCTTTCAAAAAGATTGTAATCTGGTTTATTTAGGATTTTATACAGTAGCATTTTCATCTAAAGCCCATCAGGAATTTTTAAAAGCCTTAAAAGCTAAACAATACATCATTGTTACAAAACCCTTAAAGGTAATCTGGGATCATAAAAACAGTAAAGAAGTCCATAAGGCTAACTTTGATGTTGAGATTGCAGTTGATGCTATGGATAAATTAGATGAGTTTGATACTTTTATATTATTTTCAGGAGACAGCGATTTTGATTACTTAATCAGAAGATTAAAAGAAAAGGGTAAAAGAGTGTTGGTTTTTTCTACCAGGTTTCATGTAGCCAAAGAATTAATTGGAAGTTGTGATAAATACTTTGATATTTTAAAGCTTAAGCAGGAGTTTTTAACTAAGAGGTAAAAAGGGCATAAAAAAGCCCGTCTTTTGCAACGGGCGGTAAACACAATCTTTCGACTGCAAAAACATATTATCAAAACTACCCTCGAAAGTCAATATCTCATAGTTATTAAAGGACTTATTTATTGGGATAATAACGGCAAATTCAAAGCCATAAGGATTAGTAATAAGCGCGGGGTTGGAGAAAGACGATACCGCAAAGAAGATATTATTAAAATCATGACACAACTTGAATGAGTTTATTTTTAGTGACCCTATAGTTGAATCTCACGCTTTTCCGAAGTATCATTCAAGCTATCAATGAGAGAAAACGAACGCGAGCTAAGAGATTCCTTACGAGCAGAAATAGAGGCGAGAGTGGATTATCTCTTACAATCTGAACAAAGATTTATTAGCGGCAACAAATATACTGGTTTAGATTTGCCTGCATCAGCACTAGAGCAATGGCAATATAGGCCTGCGATTGCAGGAGGCATAGAACCCCTTGTACCAAGAGAAGATATTAGAGTAATTTTAGTCGATCAGATAGCAAGAGAAGTAAGGACAGGAAAAAGACGTTTTCTCAAAACAATTGAAGAGGTAACAAGAACTCCTGCATTTAAAAATATTCAACTTCATATTGCCCCTGTTGGAGAAGTTCCAAGAGTAAGATATGTTTATAATCTAATTCTTAATGAGGGTAAACCTGCTGAATTATCTTATTATATGGACAGACCTGTAGGGTTTTCTATTGGTAATGAACCAGCTCTGTTAATGCCTTTTGGTATGAGTCGAGTTGAGGCAACTTCGGATGCTTTACAAGCATTTAGTCGTTTTTTAGATGAAGCAAAGCCCTTAGTACAATAAGCTTATTATTCATTTAAAAGATCAAGAAGTTTTGGTTTTACTGAATCCTCCAGCTTTTCATCATAACTGTAATTATATTTTTCTTTAATCGCTTTGGCTGTTTCTGAAAAAATGTCCATTACTCTCTCCAGAGATTTTCTGATTTGTTCAGAATCGTAAGCAGGAGCAATTTCTTTAAGAAGTTTTAACTGTTCCTCTGTAAGGAACTGTTCAATTCTTTTGTTTGTTTCCAACAGCAAGGCTGCAGGATCATTTAATAGTTCTAATAATTTAATCAGCGCTGAAGCGTGGATATTTAAAATCGCTCTTGTATTGTATATTTCTCCCTTTTTGAAATACTGGACTCCAAGTATTTGCCAATACCAAAAGTTAGTAATTTTCTCTGCAAAAGCTTGAGCAAAATCAATAGTTTCAGATCGATCATTAAGTATTTTCTCCAATTCACCTTCAGTTCTATCAATGAGAACTTTAACAACTTGCGCTTTAGGTCGAGAAAATAAGGACTTAAACTCTGATCCTTTAATTACTGGTAGTTCAAGTCGAAAAAGATCATCATAGACAGCAACAAATCCAATTTGATGCTTAAAGGAGAATAAAACTGTACCAAATTTCTTTACTAAATCAGGTAGCTCTTTCTCTAATTTTTCTACGTCTTCATCATTTGCAATAACGTAAACCTCCATATCAGAATATTTTGTTGCTTTATAACTATCCTCTCTGGCTTGTGATCCTACTAAAGTAAAGGCCAGAACTAACGGATTTCCAGAAAACTCTTTGGTTAAACCTTCGATGAGCGCTTTGGGATCAGTCATATAAAAATCTTAGCACAGATTAAGTTTAAATACCTCACTAAATTATATTAATTTTAATTGAGGAGGTGATAATGATAAATGTTACCTTTGGATGTAATAAGAAAATATTATCCTGATTTATCAGATGAGGATTTGAAGAAAATACAGGTGTTTGTTTACCAGTTATGCTGTGGTTATAGAGTTTACTCTGAGCGAGTACAATTATATTGTGCGAGTCGAAGAGTGAGCCCGATGATATCTTACACAGACTGGAAGAGTTCTTCAAATTATTCCTCTCTGATGGTCTAAACTCTGAGTTTGCATATCAATTTGGTCTAAGAGATGCATAATAAAGTACATTGGCTATTTTTAATTTTGATTAAGATAATCATAAATATCCTCAAAACAAACTGCAAGACAAATTAAACTTTGATCAATAATAGTTTGATTTCGATTCCACCTATAAACCTTATTATTCGAAAGGGTCTCCAGTATAAAAAATTGCAAAAATATTCCATTTGGTAGTAATTTCTTTTCATACAGATCAGTTATTGTATATTCTTTAAAATTACTTTTCTTTCGAAGTCCTAATAAGTCGATGATGTTTTGTAAAGCTAGTGAAAAGGCAAGATCGCTGAATTTATCGTATCTGTTTTTTGCTGTATATTCCGTAAACAACTTACCTACTTTTTTAAGGGATTGATATTCAACGTTTGAAATACAATCCTTTCTTGTTGCCCTTTTAAAGCTTTTGAATAAATCAATCACTTGTTCTGAACCTAGCTGTAACTCTCGTTTAAATTTGGATTTCAAACCTATTTTGGCAAGCAATATTTCTACAGACATACGGTGTTCTAGCGGGTCATTTGAGGAAGTAAATAATTTATATGCATTATCAAATTCTTGAACTTTTTTGTTCATTATTTATTTCTCCTTCAAGGCATAATATGTGGCTTTCCCTTTACCTTTTCTATCAATTAAACCTAAATCTATTAATTTCTTGAAATCCAGTGCTCTGGTTGCTCTTGCCCGGTCAACTAATTTTGAATAATCACGATCAGCGATAAATCCTCTCTCTTTTATAAACTCAAGAATCTTCAGATGATAAGGCTCAAGTTTAGTCTCTGGACTTATTCCAACTTCTGGAAGCAGTTTCTGCACCCTTAAAAGCTCGTCAATAATTCCTTCTGTAAAATATTCCAGCCATGAGGTGAAATCAATTTTATCTACCAGTTCATAATAATTGCCAAACTCTCCTACGGTCTGAAAATATTTAGTAACATTTTTGTTATAGTAGTTTTCAAAGCTAAACAAATTAAAAGTATTCAGTCCCATTTCAGCCAAAAGAACTTTTGTAGCAAGACGGGTTGTTCTACCGTTTCCATCCATAAAAGGATGAATAATTACCATTTGCTTATGGAAAACACCAGCTAAAATAAGAGGGTCTATTTTATTCATATTGCTATTTACAAACCCAATAGTGTCTTCCATAAGTTGACTAACATCTTTTGCATCGGGAGGTAAATATATAGTTTTTCTGGTTCTGGGATCATTTACAACTACCGGTTTCTCTCGCAGTTCTCCAGATTCAAATTTAGGTAATAATCCTTCGGTAATTTGCTTTTGAATTTTCAATATTAAATCAACGGATAATTTTACTTGCGTTTTTTCAAGCTTTTCATTCAAATTCTGGAGTGCTTGATTGTAATTTAAAATTTCCTTTTCGCTATCCCTAATATGTGCAGGTTTAGACTTAAGAATTTTTTTAACTTCGGTTAGAGGGAGTGGATTACCTTCAATACTGGTTGATGCATAGCTTGAAATAGCTCTTGCTGTTTTCTCAAATTCTACTAAAACAACGTGAGGAAATCGTCTGTTATTTAGTTCGCTCACCAAGGTACTAATTCTCTTAATGTTGCTTAATAACCGATCAGTAATTGTGTATCTAGGATTAAACATCTAGGCGTATTATAGACGATTAGTAGACGATTCGCAATGGGTAAAGTTTCGGTCCTAGTGGCCAAGATGGATCTATCTAGGCAATGTTAGAGTTCCTGTTTAATAATAAATCACTGTAAGAATTGGAAATTAAATCTTTTTGCTCGAGACCAAATAGATTCATATATTGCGCACAATTCTGTTTGGATTCTTACATCTTGCTTTAATCTCTACATTAATATGTCCCATTTATTCAAAAAGTATATCAAAAAATCAGCTTACTATACAAAAATAGCAAAGATTGATCTAACAATCTAATCACCAGTTCGAATCTTAAGCGGTCTCTTGGCTATAGGTTTAATTTTGAGGAGTTATCCACAAAAACTTGAGGCTAAATTTGTGCCAAAACACTTACATCATCCTGTGAGCCGGGTGGGACTCGAACCCACAACCTATTCCTTAAGAGGGAAGTGCTCTACCGTTGAGCTACCGGCCCGGACTTCCATATTTTAGCAGTTCATTCCTCAATTCTCTACCTGAACCAGATTTTAAAAACTTCTCTAAATACATAGGCGGGAAGTGCCTCACCTCCGGCGAGTAAATCTACCGTTGACCTGCCTGCCGGCAGGCAGGGCTACCAGCCCTTGGGTATATTCTAGGCGATTTGCTTTAAGACCTCAAGTGTGCTATACTAATTTTCAGTTGATTTAGAATTCGAGCTTCAGATTATTTTTTCCTCGCGGACTAGATTTTTCAAATAGCTCCCTATCCTGAGTATTGAAGGATTTTTCTTTTTCAATTGACATAATATGTCATCCCGTACTTGATAGGACGTGTCCTCTGGACAACGGGAACCATACAATTATTTGTATAGATTCCTGCTTTCGCAGGAATGACAGGAAAATTTATGTATTACGGAAATAAGCCTAAGGGCTTTCGCCCCGCCTCTGGCGGGGATTCAAATTTTAACAGACCATTTAGAAAACCATTCAGAAATGGCGGATTCAACCGGCAAAGATTCGGGCAAAGAGGCGCTCACGAAAGTAAGTTAAAAGGACAGGTTGATATTTTCATTAAAAAAGCAAAAGAAGTCGGGCAGGAAGAGATTGTTGTATCAAAAAGCTTTGCTGATTTTAATCTGCAAAATTCGCTTAAATTAAACATTGAGAAAAAAGGCTACACTACCCCTACTCCCATTCAACAACAGGCAATTCCGGCAATTTTAGAAGGCCGTGATTTAGTAGGGACTGCCAATACCGGGACAGGCAAAACAGCTGCCTTTTTAATCCCCATAATTAACAAAATTTTTATGGACAGAAACCATGCAGCTTTAATTATTACCCCAACTAGGGAACTGGCAGTTCAAATTAATGAGGAGCTACGGGCCTTTTCATCTGGCTTACAAATATATTCGGCCTTACTTATTGGTGGATCTAATATGCGAAGACAAATAGATGATTTAAGAAGGCATCCTAATATAGTCATTGGCACTCCGGGCCGCCTTAAAGATTTAATCCAAAGAAATTATTTAAGGTTAAATGATTTTTCCATTTTTGTATTAGATGAGGTGGATTTGATGGTGGATATCGGATTTGTAACGGATGTGAAATACTTTATGGGTTTACTGCCTCAAATTAGACAATCCTTATTTTTCTCCGCCACAATTTCTCCAAAAATCAGGGAAATTTTAAGTAATTTTGTCAAAAACCCGATAACTGTTTCTGTAAAATCTCAAGATACTGCTGAAAATGTAGACCAGGATGTAATTAGGGTTTCAAAAAGAGATAGCAAAATTGATCAATTACACAATCTGCTGATAAAGGACAGATTTGAGAAAGTATTAATTTTTGGAAAAACAAAACATGGAATTGAAAAATTAAACAAAGAGTTACAATTTAGAGGTTTTAAGGTCGGGGCAATTCATGGAAATAAAAGGCAGTCCCAACGCCAGAGAGTTTTGCAAAGCTTCAAAAGGGATGAGATAAATATACTTCTGGCAACAGATGTAGCCTCCCGTGGCTTGGATATTCCTGATGTATCACACGTGATAAATTATGATCTCCCGCAAACCTATGATGATTATGTACATAGAATCGGCAGAACAGGCAGGGCCGGAAAAACAGGAGTGGCTCTGACCTTTGTTGAATAATATGAATAGTATTCGAAATGTAGCTATTATTGCTCATGTTGATCACGGTAAAACCACTTTGGTGGATGCCCTGCTCAGACAATCCCAAACCCACCTTTCCAAAGCAGTAATGGAAAAAGGTGATTTAATTATGGATTCCAATGATTTGGAAAGAGAAAGAGGGATTACAATTTTCTCTAAAAATGCCTCCATTAACTACAAAGGAGTTAAGATCAATATTATAGATACCCCAGGCCATGCTGATTTTGGGGGAGAGGTAGAAAGAGTATTAAAAATGGCAGACGGAGCTTTGCTTTTAATTGATGCCAAAGAAGGACCAATGCCCCAAACCAGGTTTGTGTTAAAAAAAGCACTAGAGCTGGGACATAAAGTGATTGTGGTGGTAAACAAAATTGACAAGCCTGATGCCAGGATTTCCCATGTTATCAACAAAACCTTTGATTTATTTTTGGAACTGGGGGCAGACGAGGAAACAGCATATTTTCCTACCATTTATTCCTCAGGTAAATATGGTAAAGCAGGGCTTGAGCCGGATCTTGCCAAGATGGATGATATCCTGCCTGTGTTTGATGCTGTTTTGGAACATATCCCCGCTCCCAAAACAGAGGCTGGTAAACCTTTACAGATTTTAATCACCAATACCTCTTATGATAATTTTAAAGGCAGGATTGCCACAGGCAGAGTGTATGCTGGAGTAGTTAAAGCTGGACAGGAGGTTGCTCATATTAACAGAGCTGGCGAGATTAAAAAGTTCAGGCTGACTTCTTTAATGAGCTTTGAAGGATTGGACAGGGTGGACATATCTTCGGCAAAAGCAGGGGATATTATTACTCTTTCAGGTATCCCTGATATCACCATTGGAGAAACAATTGCAGAGGCCCAAAACCCGATTGCTTTACCTGTTTTGGATATTGAGGAATCCACTGTCAGGATGAGATTTGGGGTTAATACTTCTCCCTTTGCAGGCAGAGAAGGTGAATATAAAACAGCCAGACAAATTCAGGAAAGACTGCTTAAAGCTGCTGAGGCGGATGTAGCTTTAAAAGTGGAACCAAACAGGGCAGAATGGATAGTATCCGGCAGAGGTGAACTGCATTTGGCAATTTTGATTGAAAGAATGAGAAGAGAAGGCTATGAATTTCAAGTAGGGAAACCACAGGTTATCGAAAAGGTTATTGATGGAAAATTAATGACCCCATTAGAAAAGTTGGCTTTGGAAGTACCTGAGGAATTTTCAGGATCTGTGATGGAAAAAATGGGTTTAAGACATGGAGAATTATTAGATATGACTACAGAAAATGGGGTAGTATTTTTAGAATTTATTATTACCACTAAGGAACTTTTTGGATACAGATCACAATTTGTCACAGATACCAAGGGATTGGGCATTATATCTTCCTCATTCTTTGAATATAGACAAGATGACGGTGGCAAGTTGCAAAGAAATAACGGATCGCTGGTTGTACATGAAGCAGGCACAACCAAACTTTATGCCCTAACTGGTGCTCAGGGCAGAGGTTTACTTTTTGTAGGGCCCGGGGTTGAAGTTTATAAAGGCCAGGTTATTGGCCAAAATAGTAGAGGGGATGATATTTGGGTAAATGTTTGTAAAGAAAAACAGCAAACCAATCACCGATCCTCAGGTGAGGGTACTTCTGAGCATTTTAATACCCCAAAAATTATGAGTTTAGAAAATGCCATTGAATATATTGACGAGACAGAACTGGTAGAAATCACCCCAAAAAATATCAGAATCAGAAAACTTGATTTAAACAGTTAAATCTGTAGACTGAGAATTTTATCCAAAAGTTTTTCTATCTTTTTCAGATAAACTATATTGTATTTGGGAAAATATAAAAATGTGGCAGGTGCATCCTCTAAAATAGTTTTCTGGAAATCAAAGTACTTTTCCTTTCTCTCCTCCTCACTCAAAGCCTTTCTGCCATCCTCCAAATCCTTATCAACCCTGACAGATGAATATTTTGTCAGGTTGGTTTTTTCCTGCGATGAGTGCCAAAGATAATACTGATCAGGATCAGCAGGAATGCTTTGGGTAATTAAAAGTGATTGAAAATTTTGCGGGATGCCGGATTCAATCCGCAGCTTAACATTAAAGCCCAGCTCTTTCCAGGCAACCTCAACTTTTTTGGCAACCTCTTCCAAATTGGGAGTGGCTGTCAGAATCAACTCCCCCTTCAATTTTTCTTCAGAAACAGCAGATTTAGCTCTCTTAATGGCAGCTTCCGCCTCATTCTTACGGGAAAGGTATTTTTTGGAATCGGGATTATACGCCCAGGAAGCAGGCGGGTAAGGGTTATCTGCCTCCTCCTCACCCTCTATCTTGGGAGCTGTAAAAGAAAGGGCCTGGCGGATGGATCTGTTTGACAACAGAGGGTCTTTTGTCTGGTATAAAATAGTCACAATTTTTGCATAATCGGTTGTGCGGCTCACGTGAACCCTGGGATTATCCGAAAAAATCGCCGGATTGCTGATGCCTAAAAGTGCCTGTACCTCACCTAAATTAAAACCAGCGATTGCCACTGTTTCATTGGGGTAAAAACGGATAAAAATTTCCGGTAAATTCTCCTCAGGGGATTTTAAAGTCAGCTTGGTGATAAAAATCCTGCTTTTTTCTATCTTGGTAATGCTGTAAGGCCCTGTGCCAAAAAGCGCTCCCTTTTTAAAAGTAGGCTTTGTTAAAAGGGAGGGCAAAGGCGAGTAAGACTCTTTTAAGGTAAATTGAATACTGCCCTCGTCAGGATAACTGCTGATGGCATTGGCAATCGGAAATTCCAAATCGGAAGATTTAATCAAAGTACCATCAGTCCATCTGAGGCCCTCCTTTAGTTTAAATTTAAACTCGGTCGCATCATTATTGGTATCCCACCCGGCAACCAAATTAGGTTTGAACCTAGCGCTGCCATCTGTTGTGATTAAACCTTCAGATACCAATTTAGTCACCTCTTGAGGCAAATCATGCTCTTGGTATGTCCCGACAAACCCCAATCTGATGCTATTAGGCTGATAAAACAAGTGAAGCTTTATTTGGGCAAAAAATAGTAACAGGAGAATCAAAAACCCCAATCCCAGCCATTTCAGGTACCTCCTGCAGTATTTTAGGCCAATCAGGAAAAATAACCTAAACAATTTTAGATCCATAAAGCATTTAAATAATTAAGCCTGCTATTGAGGAAATCAAAAAGGCAACAGACAGGACAATTGTGGCATAAAAAAGCAGCTTCTCGGCGCCTCTTTTAGTCCGATAAAAGCCCAGCTCACCCCCAAAAGCACTCCCCAATCCCGAGCCTTTTTGTTGAATGATAATTACCAGAACCAAAAGCACTCCGAAAATAATTTGAATTAAAGAGATGACAGGTTTCACAAGCAACTATTATACCATCAATGGGAAAGCCATTGTAAGAAATGAGTGATGACTCCGATGACCAATGAAGCTAAAACAGCTACCCAAAAAGGGGTCAAATCAGCGGCAGGAACAGTGAGACCGTTGTAGGTAAATCCTGCAAAATGATAAGACAGGAGTTTGAAATGGGGGGCAACAGTGGTCAAAGCATACAAAGCCAAAACATTAATCAGCCAGGAAAAAATACCCAAAGTTAAAATATTCAAAGGCAAAAAAAGAATTTTCAGAAAAGGAACCAAAAGAAGATTGATCAGCGAGAAAGCCAGTCCCCCAACCAGCAGACTTTTTAGCCCGCCAGTGTATGTCAAACCAGAAACCAGCTGGGTTGTCACCCAAAGGGACACTACATTTATTAAATAAAATCTTAGAATTTTTCTCACTATAATTACTTGTTACTTGTTACTTGTTACTTGTTACATATATCTTATCACGTAGCTTTCGGTGATAGCTAACGGCAAATCTGTGGGATTCATCCCTTAATTTTTGCAAAAGTTTAAGTGAAGGACTCTTGCTGGATAATTTGACAACCTCGCCCTCCGGAGGATATAACCACTCTCTCTTTTTGGCAAGGCCAAAAAGAGGAATTTCTAATTGTTTTTCAAACTTCCTTCGGAAGAACAAATTTCTAATTTCAAATTGCGCTGCACGCGCTTGTCCCCTACCTCCGTCTACTATAATCAGGTCAGGCAGTTGCCATTCCTCATGCTTCAAGCGTCTGCTCATCATCTCTTTATGCATCCCCACATCATTGGGTTTACCACTGATGTGAATTTTAAATTTTCTGTATTGAGACTTATCTATTTCACCCTGAGTTAAAACCACCATGGAACCAACTGCATTTTTGCCCTGGATATTGGAAATATCATAGCCTTCAATTCTTTCAGGTAATTTTGAGAGCTTAAGATCCTTTTGCAATTGCTCCAGGGATAACTGCCTTTCATCTTCCAAAAAGTTAGGATTTTGCAGGTAAGCTGAGACCCTGTTGGCTTGGGTCATATAATTTATTCCATCCAGTATTTTCTTAATTCTTCCGGCTTCTTCAAACCGCTGCTCTTTTGATGTCTTCATCATCCGAGCAGTTAAATCTTCCACCAACTCATCTTTCCTGCCATCCAAGAATTTAGAAAAATTCCTGATAATTGTATTGTAATTCTGTTTTGAAATTAACCCAACACAAGCCCCGGGGCAAAGACCTAAATGAAAATAAAAACACGCACGAAAGGTTGAACCTTGTGAGGCTAATGACTTAGAAGGATTAGAACACCAGGAAAAGATCTTCCTTAATTGTTTTAAAGTATTTCTTACAGTTCTGCCTGAAGGGAAAGGCCCCCAGTATCTTTTCATTTTCCCCAGATCCATTCTTCTTAAAGTTATCACTTTGGGGAAATCTTCGTCGGTTATACCTATATATAAATAATCCTTATCATCGGTTAATCTAACATTAAACGGAGGCAGATATTTTTTAATTAAATTTGCCTCCAAAATTAAGGCTTCCAATTCTGATTCAACAACAATTGTTTCCAAATCCTGCAATTTTGAAACCAAATTGGCAGTTTTTAAGGTTTGGTTTTTGTTAAAATACGAAGCTATCCGGTGATATAAATCTATTGCCTTGCCAACATATAAAACTTTACCATCACCATTTTTAAAAATATAAACCCCGCTTCTTTGGGGAATCAGAGATTTGTCTAAAAAGCTCGGTATCATCACTTGGAGATTTTAAGTATTTTTCTCCTGTAAAGCAAACCGCCCAAAACCAGCAAATAAATACCGCCCATCCCCAAAACTACTCCTGCAAAAATCAACGGGATTGTCTGTAAAATAATAAAAGGTTTAATGTGGACATCTTTGGTGAATTTTAAACTGCCGATTAAAACCCTGATTTGGTCATCATATGTGTCAAAAAGCGATTTGGTCCTGATATTAAATTCAAAGCTGGCCTCACCAAATGCGGGTATCGGGCCTAATTTTTGATCTTTTCCATCCAAAATTGTTAAATTTTGCGCCAAAATATCAAAACTGCTTGAAGGGTAGACTGCATTCCCCAAGTTGATAACTTTAACTTTGAGTCTGGACGGGAATCCTGCCAGAATTGGCTCCTCAGATTCTATCTTCACATCAATCTGACTCTTCCCCAAAAAATCAATATCAGAGAGAGTGACTTTCACATCCCGGGTATCCTCGCCCGGAATTTTGTATGAACCTGCCGGCGGAGGTTGGGATGAGGAAGAACCCTTAATGGCAAAGATAAAGTGGTTTAAATCAAGCTTGGAAAAATAATCCACACCACCGGTGGTATTTTCCCAGGTCGGGTCTACCATCACCCAACCACGTCTTTCATCCCAATACTCGGGCCAGGCATGCAAAACATCCCTGGTCAAAGAAAGAGGGCGCAAAGTAGTATTTGCAGTATAGGCAAACCCGTTCAGTTCCCTGGCCGGAATCCCCGCTGCCCTTGCCAAAGTTATAAAAAGGTCGGTAAATTCCATACAAACAGCGGAGTTGGGGTTGTTTAAGGCAGTCACCGCCCCCAGTCTATCAACCCCGCCAATGGCGGAATCTTCAAGTCTTGAGGAGTCATATTTTAGCAAGTTCACCACATATTTGTAGATTAATCTGACCTTGTCCGATGAATCCCGGATACTTTCAGGCTCTAGAATTTTGGCAAGAGTGAGGGCAATTTGAGGATGATTGCTTTCCCAATATTTATCATCCTTGGTGTATTTTTCCCGTACACTCTCCTCCATGATAGGGTTTTTTACTTTGGATTTGGTATAAAGTTTGGCAGATCCGACAACCTTAATATCTATCTTCTGCCCGCGTAAGAGACGGTACCAAGCCAGATAATTGCCGTCCGTATCAACTGTGACATTCAACGGTTTAGGTTCAATTCTTTGGAAAATGACATCCTGGAAGGAGGTATCTGGAGGCAGGGCAATATTGGTCAGGATGGGAACTAAGTTATCATTCTGCAAATGGTAGGAAAGGTCAAAATCAAAAAGCTGAATGCTGCCAAAGCTGGCAGAGACTCCGGATTCTAAAAGCTGATCTTTCTCAAAGGTGAAAAACATTCTGCTGCCGGCAGTAGTCTGGCTTTTGGGAGTAGGGCTGATCAGGGTTGGTTCGCCAAAGGAAGTAGGCACAGAAATTGTTAAATTATAGTTTTCCAAATTGGCAGTTGAGGAGACTTTGGGAGCGTGCACTGCCCAAACCTTACCCAATTTTTCAGCAAAATCCTTGGATTTAAACTGCAAGGTCCAGGGCAGCTCCTTGCCTAAACCCGCCACCTGCTGATTAAATTTAACATTGATGGTGGTTGAGGTATCCTTCAGTTCGGATGAAGTTTCCAGAGCTCCACCAGGGTCAGAACCTTTAATATCGGAAATTTGGGTGGCGCCGATCATCAGCTTAAACTGGTTGGCATAATATTGGGAAGTTAAATTCTTCAGGGTAACTTTTTCAGTGACAGTTGTAACTCCGTCCAACCCTACGTCATAAACCACATCATAAGAGGTGGCAAACTCCTCTGCAGCAAATACAGGTTTTAGGGTATAGGGGTTAGGGATTAGGGAAAATAAAAATAATAGAACAGCCAAAAAAAGCTTCTTAAACATCCCCATATTGTAGCAAAATCATCATCAGGAAAGCCAATCTAACCTGTAGCTTGCAACCTCGAAGGTTGCATCGTAGAATAGAGTTATATGCCCGGAAGGATTACACCACTTGCAACAGGAGAGTATTACCATATCTATAATCGCGGTAGCGAAAAAAGGAACATATACACCCAACAAAGAGATTACGCAAGATTTTTAAAAGTCATCTTCTATTATCAATTCATGGGTCCAAGACCCAGTTTCTCGAAATTTTCCAAGTCAGAAATAATACTGCTAAAACCGTTAAGCCAGGAAAAGATAATTGAAGTAATCTGTTATTGTCTTATGCCTAATCATTTTCATTTTCTTATTCGCCAGCTAAAAGAAAATGGTATTTCTAAATTTATGAGCCAAATATCCAATAGTTTTACCAAGTATTTTAATACCAAATATAATCGGGTTGGCCCTCTATTTCAAGGGGCTTTTAAAGCAGTACTTATTGAATCTGATGAGCAATTAATACATGTATCCCGTTATATTCATTTAAATCCAATTGTATCCGGATTGGTAAAAAATCTGGAGGATTATCGCTGGTCCTCTTACTTGGAATGTATTAAGCCAATTGATACATTTTGCTCTACAAATGAAATTCTGGGATTCTTTACCCCAGATGAACGGAAGAGGTACAAGGAGTTTGTTGAGGCCCAAATAGATTACGGACGGAAATTGGAAAAGATAAAACATCAGCTTATAGATATAGATGAAGAACATTAGCTCCGGGTCTGGTATTAAGCATTAACCCAGGAACTTTCGTGCAGCAACCTCGAAGGTTGCTACCTAATTTTCTACAATACTTAACCCCATTAGTATTACGATCGTGAAGTTATGGGAAAAATTTGTGCGGACACTCATGAGTCTGAGTGAAACCGAAAACCTGAAAGGTGAGAAGTTAAACTACTGTTTTCCACCTATTATTATGGGGATTATCTCAGAGATATCATTAACCAAATAGTCAGGTTTGACTTCAGTAAGACTTTGTCCATGAAAACCGTATAATGCTCCGATAGTTTTTGTGCCAGCACTTTTGCCAGCTAATATATCAAACGGGCTATCACCAATCATTACTGCTCTTTCTGGAGACACTTTTAGATATTCTAATGCTTTAACGACTGATTCTGCATCAGGTTTGGGTTTTACTACATCTAAAGGTGTAACTATAACTTGAAAATGATCACCTATACCGGTCATTCTTAAAGTCTCTGTTACTTGATCACCATAGCGAGAGGTAATAGCTCCTAAACCTACTCCCTTCCCTGCTAAAACTATTAAAGTATTTAATGTGTTAGGGTAGGCTACAGCAAGAGATAAATTTTGATATTGAAATTCATTATGACTAACTATTAGATGATCTACTTCTTGCAAATTCGCAAGATGGCGGTAACACTCAATTAAGGGTAAACCCATGACCGGTACTACTTCCTCCCAGGTAATCTCTCTATCTAAGTGAAGCCGAAATGTGTGTTGATAAGCCTGAAGAATATAGCTAGTGGTATCAAGAACGGTTCCATCTATATCAAATAGCGCTGCATCAAATTCTCTGTTTGTCATATTATCCTTGCCAGATATTGGCCAGTGTAGGAGGATTTGATTTTGGCTATATTTTGAGGAGTGCCTTCGGCAATAATTTTTCCGCCTTTATCTCCGCCTTCAGGACCCAAATCTATTACCCAATCGGTATTTTTTATCACATCCAGATTGTGCTCTATAATGATTACAGTGTTACCATAATTCACAAGCTTTCTTAAGATTGTTAACAACCTCTCAATGTCTGCAAAATGTAGACCTGTAGTTGGTTCATCCAGAATATAAACAGTCTGGCCGGTCTGCCTTTTGGAAAGTTCGGATGATAATTTAATCCTTTGGGCCTCACCTCCGGACAAAGTCGGTGCCGGCTGCCCCAGCTTAATATAACTTAAGCCCACATCATTTAATACCTGAAGTTTATTTTTAATATTGGGAATATTTTCAAAGAAAGTCAAACTTTCTTCTACTGTCATATCCAAAACCTCTGAAATATTTTTATCCTTAAAATGAATCTCTAAAGCTTCCCTGTTGTACCTTGCCCCATTACATGATTCACAAGTTACATAAACATCCGGCAAAAACTGCATTTCAATTTTTAACTGCCCCTCCCCTTCACAAACTTCACACCTGCCGCCTTTGATATTAAAGCTAAACCTGCCAGGTCTATAACCTCTGACTTTAGCCTCAGGTGAGGAGGCAAATAATTCGCGGATAAATGTAAAAGCTCCTGTGTAGGTGGCCGGATTTGAGCGGGGAGTTCTGCCAATTGGTGATTGATCCACTAAAACCACTTTGTCCACATATTCCACACCCTCTAAATCTTTATGCGCACCTGGTCTTTCTTTGGATCTGTAAATTCTTTGAGCCAGAGCTTTATATAAAATATCATGGATTAACGTGGATTTACCAGATCCTGACACACCGGTAACGGTCACGAATTTGCCTAAAGGAAATTTCACATTAATATTTTTCAAATTATGCTCTCGGGCACCCACCAACTTGAGATGACCCATCTTCACTGGCTCTCGCCTTAACTCTCCATTCACTCTCACTGCCTTTTTTCCTGACAGATATTGTCCTGTTAATGATTGAGGATTTTTTTTGATTTGTTCGGGTGTTCCCATGGCCACAATTTGTCCCCCATGCTCACCTGCCCCCGGCCCGATTTCAATCATGAGATCGGCATTTTCCATCATCTCCGCATCATGCTCATTGACAATGACAGTATTTCCTAAATCCCTTAAGTTTTTTAAAGTCTCAATCAGTCGAAAGTTATCCCGCTGGTGTAAACCAATAGAAGGCTCATCCAACACATATAAAACTCCGGACAAACCTGACCCTATTTGGGAAGCCAGTCGGATTCTTTGTGATTCCCCACCAGCTAAGGTCATGGCAGCACGATCTAGTGTTAAATAATCCAAACCAACATCAATTAAAAATTGGAGTCTGGATATAATTTCTTTTAAGATAGGCTTTGAAATTTGTTGTTCCCGCTCAAACAATTTAAGATTTTTTACCCATTCCAAGGCTTCATTAATGGACTGTGTCACCACTTCGGCAATATTTAATCCATCAATGGTTGTGGATAAAGCTTCATCTTTGAGCCTTGCGCCGTGACATTTGGGACAGATTTCTTTATACATATATTTTTCAATTTCGGCCTTGACATAATCAGACTCAGATTCCTCATATCTTTGCTTAAGATATGGCACCAACCCTTGGAAAGTGGAATAAAAGTGAGTCCATCTCCCCTGTCTGTTTCTGCCTTCAACTCTAAACTGCTCATCACCTGATCCATGCAAAAGCACATTTCTGGCTTTCTCAGATAATTGTCCCAATCTGGTATTTAAATCAAAACCATATTCTTTGCCTACAGCTTCAATGAGGCGAGAAAACCAGGTTTCATGAGTGGCGAGTTTCGACCAGGGTAAAATCCCGCCTTCGGCGATGGAAAGAATTGGATTTAGCACCACCTCAGGATCAATTTCTAAAAGTGATCCTAAACCCGTGCAGGTTGGACATGCTCCATGCGGGGAATTAAAGGAAAAAAGTCTGGGTTCAATTTCGGAAAGAGCTATATTGTCTACCGGACAGGCAAATCTTTCTGAATATAAATGATCCTGCATTTTTTTAGGATTTTGGGGGAATTCTAAAGATGCATCCAAAATATCAGAAACAATTGCGGAACCTTCACCCATTTTAAGCGCTGTCTCAATACTTTGGGACAATCTTGAGATAAAATTTTGTTCATGAACAATTTTTGTATCCAGTACCAATCTATCTATTACCAAATCAATAGTGTGCTTGTTAGTTTTTATCAGGATGAAATCTTCAGATAGATCTCTGATTTGCCCATCAACTCTGACTTTGGAAAACCCTTTCTTCCTTAAATCTTCAAAAACTCCCGAATATTCTCCCTTTCTATCCTTGACAACCGGCGCCAAAATCATTATTCTTCTCGAAGACCCTGAGCGAGCATAGCGAGTCGAAGGGTTCCCTATCACTTGTCCCACTATTTGTTCAACTGACATCCTGCTAATTTCCCTGCCGCAAGTTGGACAATGAGGGTGACCAATGCGGGCAAAAAGAAGCCTTAAATAATCATAAATTTCAGTGGTGGTACCAACAGTTGAGCGGGGGTTATGAGACACACCTTTTTGGTCAATGGAGATAGCAGGGGATAAACCTTCTATTAAATCCACATCCGGCTTATCCATCACTCCTAAAAACTGCCTGGCATAAGCAGAGAGTGATTCCACATATCTCCTTTGGCCTTCAGCGTAAAGGGTATCAAAAGCCAAAGAAGATTTGCCTGAACCGGAAATCCCAGTTAAAACAACCAGTTTTCCTTTTGGAATCTCTAAGTCAATGTTTTTTAAATTATGTTCCCTAGCACCTTTGATAATAATTTTATCTATCATAGTGGTTTACCATAAACCCAACATGGTTCATGGCCATAGCTTTCCCGAAGATTAAACATTATATTTTAACCCATTTAAAAAGATTTTTAAAGTCCTTAAATGAATAAGTCTTGATTTTCGTATAAAACTATGAGATAATTTTATTGTGACAGAAAATTTAAAACCTAGAGCAATTACACCAATGAAACAAAACCTGGAATCAGGTTGTGTTCCCACATCCATTTCCATGGTGCTTTCAGGGTTTGGCATAGATATTAGTGAGCAAGCACTGGTCGATAGATATTTCCCAACAGCAGGACTTCCAATTAGTGCTTGGGATCGCGAAAAAGGAGTAATTCCAGGTGTAACTAATACAGGTACAGTTAAAGGAATTGTTCAAATAATAAATGGCTTGGGGTTAAGAGAACAACTTCAATTAGATGTTTTTTTATCCTACTTAGATAGATATACCAATTCATCTGAGAAAAAATATATTGTTAGGGCTGAGCCTAATACATTGAGGAAGTATGGAAGACAATTTGAAAAGGGTGATGAATGGAGGGAATTTCACGAAACTTTAGAGCAGTTATTAAAATCAGGTGAGATTGGAGTCTATACAGCAAATGCAAGAATGTTGGGACTTAAAAAAGAAGCTGATATATCCTCCTTCATACCTCCAGACACTATTAGAGGATTTTATGGGGAGCTGATAGATTTTGTTAAGAAAGGCCATATAGTTGGACCCCACGGTGGTATGACTATGCACACCAGAGCGCTTGATGGAAGCAGAATGGAAAAATTAGAATATCATCCTTATGAAGTAAGGGATGCGGAGGGCTTTAGAATTGTAGATCCACGCGGAGACAGTTACACAGTATCTCCTAGTTCTTTGGTGTGGCTTGACTCCTGGGGAGTACGTGGGGATACATTTGACTACTTATTTAGAATTGCACCTAGAGAAAATGAATTAAAGCCACAAACTTATGGTTTTCGCAGATTCTTACAGAACCTCAGAAACTTAATTCCCTAATCTGATCCCTAATTCGGGCTACTTCCTCAAAATCTAAAATTTGGGCTGCTTGTTCCCCTACAAATGGTATAATGAGAATATGAACCTGGATATCAATAATATTGTTTCTTCCCTCAAGAGTACAAATCTACGGAAAATAGTTTTATTTGGCTCTTATGCCTATGGCACGCCAAACCAAACCAGTGATATAGATCTGCTGGTGGTGGTTGATACCGATAAAAATTTTCATCAAAGAATTCAGGAATTGAGACCTCTTTTACCAAAAGATCGTCCGATAGATCTAATAGTCTTAACTCCTGATGAGTACCAAAAAGCTAAAGGTAATAACTCTCTAGTTGATGAGATAGATATCAAAGGTAAGGTAATTTATGGACAAAGCTAGTGGTTGGTTAAAATTAGCTGAAGAGGATCTTAAGTGGGCCAAAGCTAGTTTTGAAGATAAGATTTTTAGAGGAGCTTGTTTTGCTGCTCAGCAAGCAGCTGAAAAATCTCTAAAAGCTTATCTTGTTTCAAAAGATATAGTTACTCCTAAGATTCATGATCTGGTAGCTTTAAACCAAAAATGCATTAAACAAGTTAAAGAATTTGAGCATCTAGAAGAAGCTTGTAATATACTTTCTCCTTATTACCTTTCTACCAGATATCCTGATGTAGCTCAATTTGAAGAATATTCTGAAATTCAAACCAAAGATGTTATAGAACAAGCAGAAAAAGTTGTCAGCTTTGTTAAACCTTTAATTCCTTTATCTGATCCCTGATTCTGGCCGCCCCAAGGGGGCGAGCCTCGCCTTCAATTACTTAGTTCTTTTATTTGGTCTCTAAGGCGGGCTGCGGTTTCAAAAATCTACACTACTTTTTGCCGCATGTTCAGGTCGCACCTCAACGCAGGTCGAACCTTGACGAAGGTGCAACCTTGACATACGATAAGATGAATGCCGTCTAAAAATATCATCAAAGAATACGTTGAAAATGGTTACTATCACATTTACAACCGTGGGGTAGAAAAAAGAGATATATTCCTTGATGAACAAGACTGCGTAGTTTTCTTACATTATCTTAAACTTTATCTTTCTCCCGTAGAGGAATTAAAACAACTGGATTTACCCGGGCTTAGAGTATCAAAGTTTATCCGCTTAAATCTATCTGCCGAGATAGACCTTTTAGCTTTTGCCCTGATGCCAAATCATATCCATCTGCAAATAAAACAGAAAACAACTGACGGAATTGTGAAGCTGATGAAACGTTTAGCCACTGCTTATGTTATGTATTTCAACAAGAAATATCTAAGAGTTGGTTCCCTTTTCCAAAACACGTATAAAGCAACTTTAATAAAAACTGATGAATATCTTCTGCATCTTTCCCGCTATATCCACCTTAATCCTGCTAAAATTACTCACAAAAAAATTATCTTTAAGGAATTTTCCAGCTATCCATATTATTTAGGGCAAAAACAAACCAGCTGGATAAAACCCCAGGAAATTTTGGGTTATTTCAGAAGCGCTCAAAGAAAAGATTTAAAAGATATACTCTCTTATCAAAGTTTTGTGGAAGATTTTAAGGAAAGTTCTACCGAAGTACTGGGACCATTGATATTGGAAGACGAATAGAAATACTATAGTCTACCAAGGTTCGACCTTAACCAAGGACGCACCTGAACATACGCTATATGGATAATTCTTTAATTTGATCCCTAAGTTTTGCCGCTTCTTCAAAGTCTAATATTTCTGCTGCTTGTCTCATTTGGGCTTCCAAGTTTTTAACCATTTTCTCTCGCTCTTTGACTGGGATATCCTCAACAGTTAATTCTTTTTTACCCAGAGTTTCTTCCAGCTCCTCTACCTGTTCAATTAATCTTTCCCTTAAAGCTTTTTCAATACTTTTGGGAGTAATATTGTGCTTCTTATTGTAATCCATCTGATATTTTCTTCTTCTTTCCACCTCATCTATGGCAGCTTTCATGGATCTGGTCATATTATCTGCATACATAATGACCTCTCCCCCCACATTTCTGGCTGCCCTGCCCATGGTTTGAATAAGTGAAGTTTTAGATCTTAAAAATCCCTCCTTATCCGCATCCAAAATAATTACTAAAGTTACCTCCGGCAAATCCAGTCCTTCCCGAAGCAGATTAATTCCCACAATCACATCATATTCACCCATCCTTAAAGAATTTAAAATATCAGATCTTTCTAAAGTTTTAATGTCGGAGTGCAGGTAATTTACTTTAATTCCCTTATCTTTCAGATAATCAGACAAGTCTTCTGCCATTCTTTTGGTTAGGGTGGTAATTAAAACTCTTTCCCCTTTTTCCACTCTACCCAGTACTTCTTTAATTACATCTTCAATCTGACCTTTTGTTGGTCTGACAAAAACTTGCGGATCCAAAATACCAGTAGGTCTGATCAATTGTTCTGCCACATTATCCTTACCTGCCAAAGACAGCTCATATTCATCCGGAGTGGCTGAAACATAAATTGCCTGATTAATTTTTCTACTGAATTCCTCATACCTTAAGGGCCTGTTATCTAATGCAGACGGAAGCCTGAAGCCAAATTCTACCAAAGTCTCTTTTCTGGACCGATCGCCATTGTACATTCCGCGAAGTTGCGGCAAAGTAATGTGTGATTCATCTATGATGATGAGGTAATTTTTCGGCCCGCCTGCCGGCCCGCCTCGCGGCGAAGCGGACGAGGCAGGGAAATATTCCATCAAAGTAAAGGGTGGTTCACCACTTTTTCTGCCATCAAAATATCTTGAGTAATTTTCTATCCCATTACAGTATCCAAATTCCTTTATCATCTCCAGATCATAGTAAGTTCTTTGCTCAAGCCTCTGTGCTTCAATCAATTTGTTCTGTTTTCTTAATTCTTTAATCCTAAATCTTAAATCTTCTTCTATTTGCTTTAAGGCGCCTTCAAATCTGGATTCAGAGGCAATGTAGTGTTTGGCAGGATAAATGGTGACAGTCTGAGATGTGGGTGTCGTGCTGCCTGTCAGGGGATCCAGGTGTGAGACTTTTTCTATCCTGTCTGCTAAAAACTGTACTCTGTATCCTGAATCGGAATATGACGGATAAATATCCAAAGTGTCACCACGTACCCGATAAGTTGATCTCTTAAAATCCACATCATTTCTTGAGTAATGAATTTTGGAAAGCATTTTCAAAATTGCCTGAAAACCAACTTTAACTCCCTCTTTAAGCTCTAAAACAGCTCCTCCATACTCAACTGGTGAACCTAAGTTATAAATTGCGGAAACTGAGGCTACTACTATCACATCTTGACGGGTCATCAAAGAGGTAGTTGCAGAAAGCCTTAACTTTTCAATCTCTTCATTTATTTCTGTTTCCTTTTCTATGTAAGTATCTGATTGAGGAACATATGCTTCAGGCTGGTAATAATCATAATAGGAAACAAAGTACTCAACAGCATTATGAGGAAAAAGTGATCTAAATTCTTGGGTCAATTGCCCGGCTAAAGTTTTATTGTGGGAAATCACCAGAGTTGGTTTTTGCACTTTTTGGATGACATTGGCCATGGTGAAAGTCTTACCAGAACCGGTTACCCCCAAAAGCACCTGATGTCGCTCACCCTTATTTAAACCATTCACCAGCTTCTCAATAGCCTGAGGTTGATCACCAGTAGGTTGAAAATCTGAAATAATTTTAAAATTTGCCATAACAGTCTATTTTAACATGTTGATACACTTTGTCCTACTTGACCCATTCGACTGCGCTCAGGGTCAATACCGAATGAAATGAAATTGAGGTATTGACATCTTCGGGTTATCTTTGATAAAGTTTTGGTACTATAGTCCTGAGCAACTGAAAGGAGTCGAAGAATGCCGATAACTTTATACAGAAGACAAAAACAAATTTTAGACTTCTTAAAACAATATATCGACAAATATGGTTATTCCCCAACTTTAGGTGAAATTGCAGAAGCAATCGGAGTTTCTTCTTTGGCCACAGTCCATGAACACCTGCAGGCCCTGGTTACTAAAAGAGTTATTAAGAGGTTTGAGGGGGCAGTCAGGGGAATTGAGGTTTTGGATCAAAATCTGGCACCCAAGCTGCAGGGCATTGAACTGCCGATTCTAGGCTTTATTGCAGCAGGCCAGCCTATTATGACCTACACAGATCCGGATGCTACAGTAAAGGTTGCACCAGCCATGCTTTCCGGCAAAAAACGCTCTTATGTTTTACAGGTAAAAGGGGATTCCATGATTGAGGAAGGGATTTTGGATGGGGACTTTGTCATTATTGAGGAGCAGACAGAGGCCAATGATGGAGATATTGTGGTGGCTCTCTTGGAAAATGGATTAGCCACATTGAAACGTTTCTTTCGTGAACCCGATAAGATTCGCTTAGAGCCTGCCAATTCATCAATGTCTCCTATTTATGTACATGACCCAGACAGTCTCCGCATCCAAGGCCGTTGTGTCGGGGTAATCCGCAGGTTCTAATAGCTCTCTAATTTCTGTTATACTATACTTTATGCCTCAATTTGATCTGATAGAACTTATCCGCACTGTTGGCTATTTGGGTGTTTTTGCCATAGTTTTTTTGGAATCAGGCTTACTGATTGGGTTTTTCTTTCCCGGGGACAGCCTCCTTTTTACTGCCGGATTTTTGGCTTCCCAAGGTTTTTTGGATATTAAAATCTTAATTGCCGGCTGTTTTATTTTTGCAGTTTTAGGAGACAGCATCGGTTACTACATTGGTAAAAAGTTAGGGCCGAAAATTTTTACCAAAGACAGCTCAATTTTTTTTCATAAAAAGCATTTGGAAAGGGCCCAAAAATTTTATGATAAACATGGCGGAAAAACCATTATCCTAGCAAGATTTGTACCGGTTATCCGAGCTTTTGCCCCTGTTGTGGCAGGAGTAGGAACCATGAATTACAAAAAGTTTGTTACTTATAATCTCATCGGAGGGGTGCTTTGGGCAGTTGGCATTACTTTTGCAGGATATTATTTAGGCAATCTTATTCCTAATGTAGATCAATACTTATTACCAATTGTGGGGCTTATCATCTTTGTCTCTATCCTTCCCGGCCTTCATCATACCTTAGTTGATGCTGAAATCCGAGCCAGTATAATCAGCAAATTTAAGAGAAGAAAATAGTCTCAATTTACTATGATACTCTAGTGTATCATAACAAACTACAATAATCATGCTTTACATTATTTCAACACCCATTGGTAATCTGAAGGATATCACTTTAAGAGCCCTAGCGGTTTTAAAAGAAGTTGATGGGATAATTTGTGAAGATACCAGAAGAACTTCTGTGTTACTCAAACATTACAATATCTCATATAAAAAACAACTGATCGTGCTAAATGACTACAATGAATTTAAGACTATCCCACAGATAATCAACAGATTAAACCAGGGAGAAAACCTGGCCTTAGTCTCTGATGCCGGAACTCCACTTATTTCTGATCCGGGATATAAACTGGTTAGAGAAGCAATCCGCCAGGGGATTAAGCTAGATTCATTACCAGGCCCGTCATCTGTAATAACAGCCCTGACTTTATCCGGCCTTCCCCCTGACAAATTTACATTTTTAGGTTATCCCCCAGAAAAAAATGGGCATAGGCTCAAATTTCTTCATTACCTTCTCGATCGAGAAGGTAATGAAGGATTAAAAGCTACATATATCATGTTTGTCTCCCCACATAAACTAATTAAAATCTTAGAGGATATGAGGGAAGTTTTTGGGGATATGGAAGTAGTTTTGGCCCATGAATTAACTAAGATTCATCAAAGTGTGGAAACTAAATTAATAAGTGAGTGGTTAGAAATTTTAAAAAATCCTAAAGGAGAATACATTCTACTTTTTCATCTTTAGCCTCGCAAGGCCTGGCCTTGCGTGCCTAGGCGGATTTCCTGAGTATCAGCCTTTTTTCTGTCTGATAAAGTAAATCCTTGGCAGATGGGGCCTCATATTTTTCCACCACTATGCCCCAAACTCCTTTTCCCACCAAAAACTCCAAAACTTTTGGATAAAGACTCAAAGTGCCATAAGCTATAAATGGTATTTTTGATCTGTGCAAAAGTCTTATTCCATCTTCTAAAAATTTTATTAAGCCATCTACTTCGTTTTTGTAAAACAGTAAATCCTCCTGGGTAGTATCAAATCCATTCAAATGGCTAGTGAGCTCATCCATATTTAAGACCACGCCATCTAGCCCAACCATCAGATAATCCTCAAGATTAACTATATTTTCTGGCACTGCCGCCTCCATCCAAAGTTGTAAAGAATTTTTGCGTGAAAGTTTTTTTACTGCCAGTTCTCTTTTAATTTGTAAAAGCTCATTTACTCCCCTAACAAATGGAATTACAATATGGACATTTGTCAGCCCCTTTTTGTGACGGGCAAAATCCAAGGCATCAATCATTGGTTCAAATAAACTTTTCTGATGTAAAAGCCTGAGAGTTCCTCTAACTTTCCCCATACCCTGCCTGCCGGCCCGCTTCGCCGCGAGGCGAGCAGGCAGGCCTTCTGACATATCCGCCAATTTAAAAAGGATGGGGGAGTTGGGAAAGGTGGTGGCCGACTCCACCAGTCTAAAAACCAGATCCTCAAAGGAATCCCGGGATTTATTTAAATCAAATATTTTCTCAGAAGCAATAAACACCCCATCAACCTGACTTTCCACCACCAAACCGCTGGATAAATCCAAAAAAACTTTCACAGCAGACCTAACTTCAGTCTTACCATTACCCACACCAGGTGTGTCGTAGGTAGACACCTCAGGAATTATTAAGGATGAGGCAGAAACTGGAGTATACGGTAATACTTTAGTTAACCTAACTCCCCCATCTACAATCCACTCATATTCATGAGGGATAAATAATTTTCTGTTGGCTTGTCTGACCATTTCATCTAATTTTTTTAGGTCATTCGGATGCAGTTTTCCCTCCCTAATATTTATGACCGTATCATCCCCTAGAGTATCAAAATAAGCAGCCCCTTGTGCTTCTACTCTTTTTACAAAAATTACCGCTTGAGGATCTAAATTTTGAGTAATTCCCGGATAAAAACCATCTTGCCAAAGCCTTGATTTTATTTCTTCAAGCCAGATCCTCAAAAGTGTTTGCCAAAGATTTTTTATACCCTTAATTTCTTGCCCGCTTAATAAAAATTTATTTTGTTTTTTAATTTCTTGTTGTAAAACTTCGGGAATAGGCACTTTGGAAATCTCTTTTTTAACTAAGTTCAGGCTTTGCTCAAAAAGCTCTCTTTTCCCAAAAGCAAAATGCTCCAGGACTGCTTTTAATTTAAACTCAGGCGGAGCAACAACTATCCCCCTCCCAACAGGCAAACCTAATCTTGCCAGTTTGCCTAAACTAACATTCAATCCACCAAAAATTGGGGCATCTTCCAAAGTTACAACTTTAATGGGCAGAATCTCCATCATGGTAAAAGTTTAATTGTGTCTCCTGGTTGAATATTCAACCTCAGTACTGTACCGGCATTCACCTCCAAAACCATATTTATCTCCTCCTGCGGCTGATAAATTGGCAAAGAGGCATCTGTTTGCCCCGCAGCGGGCGGTTGGACGCTGGATAAAATTTCGACAATTTTTTCATCTTTGATGTATATTAAATCCAAAGGGAAAATTAATCCTTTCATCCAAAACTGGTACTTATCCGCCTTGGGAAAAATAAACAGCATCCCTTCATTTTGCCCCAAACTGCTTCTCCCTCCCAAACCTTTGCTTCTTTTAGGTTGTGAATCGGCAATTTCTACCCTCAGATTAACCCCCTTTATCTGCAACTTGGTAAAAATAGCCGGTTTTGGAAGAAAGGGTAATTCTATCTTGGATACTTTGGCAGTCGGGCCAAAAAATACCAATGCCAGAGCAATCACAATAAGCAGTAAAACTGCCTGTATGGCAAACTTTTTCATGATATCTTCAGTTTACCACAACTAGTTACACTTACCCCACAGTCCCCTTTTATTTTCTTTGGCAGACCTTTCCGCTTCCCGCAGTTGCTCGTTAAATTTCACATCAGGAGGGTAAGTTAAAGCGCTGGCAAATCCCTCTCTTACCAGATAATCATTCACAAAAAGATCTTGCCCGTCCTCTAAGGGAAGATAAATATATCTTAAAAGCCTGCCGTATTTATCGGTTTCGGAAACATCTTTTTGGAGGATTATTTCTTTTCCTAAGAGCAGCTTCTTTGTCTCATTTGCAGCCTCCTTGCCAAAACAACCAACAGGTCTTCTCGGATCTTTGGTTTCCGGCGTATCTATCCCCAAGAGCCTGACTGTTTGTCCGGTTTGGATTTTGATTGTGTCCCCGTCAATAACTTCTGTAACCAAAAGCTTTTCATTGTTCACCCTGGGAGCGGCTGAAGCAGTGGCGGGAGGAGAGTTTTCCACCAAAACAGCCTGTTTTAAAGTAGCAGTTTTTAACCCAAACCAAATCAGGCCAAAGCCAAACATTATAGTGATCAGACTGGCTGCAACCAGTATTTTGGTGTTTGAAAAAATCATTCTACTTTAGGTTTGTGAACCCGCTAGTACCTTAAACCCGCTTCGCCGACTCCCGCCGAAGGCGAGGTTCGCCAAGGGCGACAGCGAGGCGAGTAGACTGCGGGAATTCTCCGAAAAATTCTTGTCTGTGCCTAGTTTACCAGATTTAGTATGGTGGTTGTACCCCGAATTAGCTTCAAAAACAGACTTCCTAATTTAAAACCTTAACTTTTACTTTAATACATCACTCTTCGAATGATGTTTGCTAACCGTTTCTTTTGCTTAAGTTTGCATAGTAGGGATTAATAGATCCTTCACCAGGGAAACAATAGTTTTTCTCATCATAATACCCTCCTGGCGTGAGATATTATTTACAAATCTAACACCTAATGTTTGCTCAAGCAGTTTTTTAGAGGATTCATCAATTACCATAAAAGTGTTTTTTATTTTTTCTAAGTCAATAAGAGAAAGAAAAATTAAATCTAGGTTTTTTTCTTTTTTTATTTTAGTAAGTGCTTTTTGTATTTCATTTTTGTTTTTATAGACAAAATCATCAGTATTAACAATTTCCAGTTGCGCAACTCCCAGCTGTTTAGAACTAAATTCGAAAGTTGCAAAATCATCACAAAGTACTTCTTTTAAAGGTTTTCCAAATACTGACTTTGCCACAAACATTTTATGAACATAGTTTTCAGGTAAATCAAATTGTTTTACCAACCAGTCGCACATTTTCTTATCTCTATCTGTAGTGACATCCGCTTGGAAATTGACGGTATTGGAGATAATTGCTGAGTAAAGCAGGGCTGCGGAGGAGGAAGTTATCATTATTTTTTCTTTAAAGAATTTTTCAGCAATTAAGGTTGCACAGGATCCAACCAGTTCAATCTGTATTTTTGCATTAGGAAATTTATCAGCTTGATTAACCTTTCTATGGTCAATTACTTCAATTACTTGCTTTAGGTCAATTAAATTTGAGATACCGCGTAAATCACTGGCATCCACAAGGATTAGCTTATCTACCTGATTGAGAATGTTTTCTGCTTGAGCAGGTTTATCAATATCAAAGGTTTTAAAGACAAATTGCGCTTCTCTGTGAGGTGTACCAAAAAGTGCAGCAGTTGCATTCTTACCCTTTTTTTTAAGTAACTCTGCGTATGCTATTGCGGAAGCAGTACCATCCAGGTCAGGATTGGAATAACCAGTAACGATAATCCGCGATTGAGACATATTCCTTTTATTGCGAAGCAAGAACTTGTTCATTGAGTGACTGCCTGAGAGATTAATCTCATAAGCACCACAATATCATCTGCTGAGTAACAATTTCAATCATCCTTCCTCTGCAAAAGAGAAAATTGAGCGATGAAGAAAAGTAGCCTTAGGCTTTCATCTATACCTTTAACTGGTACCGAGTGGATAATAAAAGCAGGAAAGTATACAAGCATGATCTTGGAAATGATACCTGGGAAGAAGTTAGTAATTGACTTTCTGTATTTTTTATTACTAAACTGGTATTAGGTATTTATGGCGCAAAAACCATTACAAAAGAAAAAAGGTATTGGATGTCTGAGGGTAGTCTTGATTATACTGGCAATCCCAGTAGTTTTGTTTATTGTAATCTTTGCCTTTCTTGCTGTAAAAACGCTTCTTGATTCAGATGAAAAATTTCTGAAAACCTATCAACCAACAGCCGAAATAGCAGATTTGGCAGAGAAAAATACTCTGACCGACAAAGGGAAAGTTATTCTCTATAGAGCAGATCCACAGCCTGTCGATGTACAGAGTTTTATGAAATACTGTCAGGTCAAAAAAGGAGGGGTTGAGCCCCTAGCATGTATTGCCCCAAATCCTGAGAGGGGACCTTTTGCCGGGAGGCAAATATTCCTATTAAAAATTGACGATCCAAAATTTGCTGATCATAAGTATGCAGCCTCCGTCCATGAAATGCTGCACGAAGCCTATAAACGAGTACGTTCCAGCAAAAAAGAGCAGCTCAATGCGCTTTTGGATCAGGAGTTGTCAAAACACCAGGACGATCCGCATTTGAAGGCTGTCATTGATATTCTCAATAAGAAAGCTAATAAAAGAGAGGATGATATCCTCAGTGAGTTACACTCAAAGTTCGGCGTGGAGTACACTAACCTTTCACCGGAATTGGAAGAACACTATAAGCAATACTTTGTAGATCGCAAAAAGGTGGTGGAACTTTACAAAAACGGCGGGTTTAACAGTAGGGTGAGAGCAATAGACGCATTGAATATTGAACTCGCCACTCTCAACAGTCAACTTAATAACCTTAGCCATCAGCTAACTGCATATCAAAATGCGGGAAATATTGATGGGTATAATGGTCTTGTTCCACAATTTAATAACATGGTTAGTCAGTTCAATGCAAAAGCAGCAGAGTCACGAAGAATTTATAGAGAGGTTGAGCAGTTTTATCAATACTTCAACCCGGACTACCAACCACCAGAGGAAAAGGCAAAGCAATAAGACAAACCTTTTAACGAATGAGTAAGTAGACAATAAGCGGACTAGCTACAACTTTATTAAATGGATCCTGCCGGCAGGCTGGCAGGCGGGCCTTCGCAGGGATGACAAGGGAGGTTTTGAAATGACTGCTAGTCGTTGACAACATAATTTAAACTAGGTAATATTAGTGTATGTTCAACCGTGCATATATTCAAGGGCATGAAGGGCATCCTCACTACATAGCTAATTCTAAACTTTCATCTTTGCAAAAAACCATCAGTTTCTCCCAAGATGAGGAAGAACTCGTAAGAATAATTCGTAATTTATCAGATCCTACCAAATTAAAGATTTATTCAATACTTCATCAGGTAGAAGAAATTCCAGTGGCTGATTTAACTCAGGTCTTGGATTTATCCCAATCTGCTATATCCCATGCATTATCGGATTTGAAAAACCTGGGGCTTGTTGAATACCATCGTTGCGGTCAACTGATTTGTTATTCACTTAGCAATAGTAAGAAAAAGAATAAATTTTTGAGTTTTTTTGACAAGTTTAAATGATGATAATATGAAACCGTTTAATATATTCATTGCCGTATTTTTAGTTGTAATTGCAATAGGTTTTCTCTTCTTCAGAGATGGATTTAACAAATTACAAAATACAGTTTCGGACACCAATTCCCCTATTTTAATGGACAGGCTAAATTATATAGATTATTCCGAACAAAATTTAGTGTCGGCTCAAAGAAATGGCAGACCGGTTTTATTTTTTGCTGCCACTGTTTGGTGCCAGACCTGCCAGGCTTTGGAAAAAGAGATAAAAGAGAGAGGTAATATTTTACCATCTGATGTAACGATACTCAAGGTGGATTATGAGAGTTTGGTGCAAAACTACTTTTAAGTTGATTTGACAAGTAAAAAGGCAACTGA
>CAYNFQ010000005.1:0-56739 GCA_964396715.1 uncultured Gammaproteobacteria bacterium | reverse complement strand
TAAAAGATTTTGGACTGTTGGGATAACCCAAATCTAGTTATGTACCAGACTCTAAGGTTAAATTTGGATCTGCTTGTAAGGATAAAATATCTTTGGTTGGTTTTTGGCCTTGCCTGCCGGCAGACAGGAAAAAGGCAGCGGCAGCTATCATGGCTCCATTATCCGTACATAAATTTGCGCTGGGTATGTGCAAATTAATTTCCAATCTTGCCTGTCGGCAGACAGGTTTCCAATTTCCAATTTTCAATTTAAGCTCATGTGCAAGTTTCTGATTAGCTGCCACACCGCCGGCTATCATGACATCTTTTACAGGATAAGTTTTTAAAGCCAGCATGACTTTATCAATTAAGGATTCAACAATGGCATTTTCAATTGAAGCTGCCAAATCAGATCGGAATGACTCGGAATAACTCGGTGTATCAGGAGATCGGTGTATCAGAAGATCTGAGTTTCTGGTATTCTGACCATCTGGTATTCTGAGTCTTTCTGAGTTTTCTGAAATTATCCTAGCCACTGCTGTTTTTAATCCGGAATAGGAGAAATCAAAGTCTTTTGATCCTTTCATAGGAATTGGTAGTTTGAACCTCAAGGCGTCCCCTTGCGAGGCTAATTTGGCAATTTCCGGTCCACCAGGGTAAGGAAGACTTAATAATCTGGCACATTTATCAAAACACTCTCCAGCTGCATCATCTCTGGTTCCACCAAGGTATTTGTATTTGCCATGGCCAGTGAAAAGTACTAAATCTGTGTGACCTCCAGAAACAAGTAAGCCTAAGCAGGGAAAGGATGGTATTCTGTTATCAGGTTTCAGTTTTCTGTTTTCGGATTTAAATTTTCCAGTTGTCTGTTTGTCTGTTTCTGACGGACTGACAACTGATAAACCTTCATCTGACAACTGACTACCGAGAACTGATAACTGATCTGTGATCCAGTTTGCATAAAAATGACCAATTAAGTGATTTACTGGAATAAGTGGCTTTTGCCAGATAGTAGCCAAAGTTTTAGCAGTTTCAACTCCCACTAGAAGTGAGCCAATTAAACCTGGGCCATAAGTTACTGCGATAGCATCCAGTTCGATAGAACTGCCCTGAGCGAGCGAAGCGAGTCGAAGGGATTCCTCAATCACCGGAATAATACTTTTAATCTGCTCTCTGGCTGCTTGTTCAGGAATGATCCCGCCATATTTAGCTTGCAAGGAAGCAGATGAAGCCACAACATTGGATAAAATATGTATTCCTTTTTTATCTTTTAGCAATACAGCAGCAGCTGTTTCATCACAGGAGGTTTCTATTCCAAGAATAATCATAGCTGAATTTTAGCATAAAGTTAAAATTGATCATTGGCTTGTTTGATATATGGTGAAGCAAACTAAAATGATATACTAAAAGATGATATATGGTAGATGCTACGTCAACCGAGAAAGAACCCGGAGCTGTTTCAACTTTCAAAGAAGTATTACTACAAAGCGCTTTTTCTAGAGGAAGGGCAATATCAGATTCTATTTCTGAAATTGAACTAGGCATTTTTGCTAATGAAGGGAGAGAGTTAGTCTCACTGATGATGAGAGATCCTAGACGTAGAGAGTTTGGAAAATTAGTATACGTAACAAACGAGAGGAAAGTACTTTTGCAAGACAAGCCAACAGCAGGTGATGAAAACAGTGTATCCCACTCAGTTAAGATGAATATTTTGATTGATAATACAAGTTTGCCATGGTACCTGAGACAAGATAGAATGATTGCTGCTTCCCTTCATTCTCATCCCGAAGATATCTCTCCCAGCTCTGAAGATTTACAACAACTCTTATTAGGTGATTTCGATTACAGTGCATCTTCAGTAGTTTTTGTTTCTTCGGCAAAAAGGAATTTTGTAATCTTTAGAGGCAAGAATACACCACAATTTACCCGTGAACAGGTATATGAAAAAATTGCATTATGGGAGAGATCGATAAAAGAAAGAGTAATAGAGTTTACAATTCCTTATATGTCTAACTCTGCACAAATGGAAACTAATAATAAAGCAAGACTGGCATTACTTCGTCAAGCCGGTAAAAAATATGATCTTAAGATATTTGTAGGTGAAGCAGACAGTACAAGGGTAAGTTTATTACTCTAGAGTTATATATCAACATTATTAAATTTAACAGAAATACCTTTTAGCCCGCTTCGCCTGTCTTTGGTCCAGCCTCGACTCGTCTCGGCGAGGCGGGCGAAACTTCGCGAGGCGAGCCATTCGGAATTTTCCCCTTATAAAATGACTAGTATTGTGGTATACTTAATATTGTTATGCAAACAACAATAGCAATTACCAGTAAATGGCAGATTCATATCCCCAAGGCAGCTAGAAAAGTTTTTGGCATTGAAAAGCCTGGTATGGTTCATATCAAAGCTAAAAAGGGTGTCATTAGCATTACTCCCAGAAGGAAAAGTATCTTAGATTATGCCGGTAAATATCATTATTTACTAAATAAAAATACTAAAAAGATTAATATTGATAAGATTAGAGATTATATTGACTACTCTGATCTATGAAAATTTTCATAGACACTAATCTTTGGGTTAGATTTTTTATTCAGGATGTAGCAGATCAATATGAGATAACTAAAAATCTACTCGCTAAAGTCGAGGCAGGAGAATTAAGAGCCTATACATCCACCATTGTGCTTTTGGAATTGCAGTTTGTTTTACAAAAAATATATAAACTTTCTTTTGCAGGAGTTTTGGAGGTTTTTGAAATTATCCAAAAAGTGAGAGAGATGACTATTATTGAGAAAACAAATTTTAATTTGGCTTTGGAATTTTACCGAAAATATAAGGTTAAGTTTCCTGATTGTTTAATATCCAGCCAAATTCCCCAAAATACAATTTTAGTAAGTTTTGATGAGGAGCTATCTAAAATCAAAGAAATTACAGTTAAAAAACCTCAAGAAATTCTGGTTAATAAATCTTAACAGAATGCAACTTTAACCATTTGGAGATTTGTTCAACTGTGTAATCCGCATTATGTGCTTTTCTAGTAAATTTTACAGCCTCTTTTCTTCTAAATTCCACGCTCCGGCCATTTCTTTCTAAGAATAAAATTGCACTCATAAGTGAAGTTCTTTTATTTCCATCTAAGAATGGATGATTGTTAATAATTGAATGGAACATGGCTGCAGCTTTATCAAAAATAGTTTTATATGCATCCTGGAATCCAACTGACATTTGTGGTCTTCCCACAGCCAGTCTCAACATATGTAAATCTTTGACTCCATGAAGCCCACCGTATTTTGAAACCATCTCTTCATTGATAGCGATAACTTCAGCTTCGGATAAAAAACGGATTACACTCTTGATAGATCTTGCCATACTCCGGAGTATTTTTTGGAGAGCTTTTTAATAAGCCTGGCAACTTCAGGATCAATCTCGCTTGGTTTTCTGGCCACTCTTTGTTCATGGACTAACAATAATCCTTCAGCTGTTTCTTTCCATTCAATTTTTGACCCATCTCTGATAGAGAGCTGATGAGCATAGGATTTAGGAACAGTTACAGCCAGTGAATTACCATTTTTAAATACTTTTCTCATATTTATCAGTATACCATAAATGTACTGACAATGTACTGACATAATACAGATTGAGTGCAGGCATTCTTTACTTTTTATCTGAGGAGTGTTACTTTACCCATTATCAGATGAGCAAGATTAAAATCGCCATTGTGGGGGTGGGAAATTGTGCTTCCTCCTTGATTCAAGGCCTTACTTACTACAAAAATATCAAAGATAACCAAAAAGTAGTGGGGCTAATGCATACTGTTTTAGGCGGATATAAGATTTCTGATATAGAAGTGGTGGCTGCATTTGATGTGAATGAGGCCAAAGTCGGTCAGGATTTAGCTGAGGCCATTTACGCTTTTCCTAATAATACTGTCACCTTTGCTAAGGTCAAAAGACTTAATGTTAAGGTGGAAAATGCTAAAGTTTTAGATGGCATTGGTCATTATTTAAAAGATGTTATAAAGATCAGCAAACTGCCAATAAAAGATCCGGTTAAGATCTTACAAGATTCAAACACCCAAGTTTTAATAAATTATCTGCCGGTGGGAAGTGAAAGAGCAGCTGAGTATTGGGCTAATGTTTGCCTGAAAGCTAAAGTGGCTATGATTAATTGTATTCCTGTTTTTATAGCTTCAAATCAGAGTTGGGCTGATAAATTTACCAGGAGGGGAATACCAATTATTGGAGATGATATTAAATCACAAGTAGGAGCAACTATTTTGCATCGCAACTTAGTTAATTTGTTTATGGATCGGGGTATGCCGATTGATCACACTTATCAGCTTAATGTAGGAGGTAATACTGATTTTTTGAATATGCTGGAAAGAGAGAGGTTGGTTTCCAAAAAAATATCCAAAACCAGATCAGTCACCTCGCAACTACAACTGCGAGATTTGGAGATTGCTCCTGAGGATATTCATATAGGTCCCTCAGATCATGTGCCCTGGTTAAAAGATCATAAAATAGCTTTTATCAGAATAGAAAGCAGGCACTTTGGGGATGTGCCCGCCTCTTTAGAAGTGAGGCTGTCTGTTGAGGATTCCCCAAATTCTGCAGGGGTAGTGATAGATGCTATTAGGTGTGCCCAAATTGCTTTGGATCGGGAAATTGGCGGCCCGCTTTTGGAGCCTTCTTCCTATTTCATGAAATCACCTCCCAAACAGTTTACAGATACAGAGGCCAAGCAAAATCTGGAAGAGTTTATTAAGAATGATTCTTAAACAGAATGATTGCTAGGTCTAAAACAGAATACATTAAAAACCCCATCTTTATTTCCTATACTTCTTTATCTGATTTTTTAAAGTGTCCCAATGCTGCATGTTGCAATAAAATGTTCTATGTTTAAATATAACCAAATATGAGTGATGCAGAATTAATCCAACATATTTTATCTTTTCCAACAGAATCCAGAACCGCAGAATTTAAACGTCTAGGCAGTAGAAACGAAAGTATAGACAGAACACTACAATCAATTGTGGCAATGGCCAATACAGATGGTGGAATCCTTATTTTAGGTATAGATGATCCTCAAAAGTCGCAGCGAAAAAGGCTAGATAGGATATTTGGAATTGAAGAGAATTTAGAGCTTTATGATGAATTAGGACGTAGTGTTAAAAAGATTACCCCACCAATTTCTGGCATTTGGCCCCCGAAATTACTTATTGTTCAAGAGAAAAATGTGAGGGTGGGCATACTCTTTATACCAAAAGTCAGTGGTGGTTTTCGAGCTGTCGATAACAAAGTATACGTGCGTTTAGAAAAAGGAAATAAAGAATTAAATCCTCAGGAAATTATTCATTTTTCATACATTAAGGGTTTTGAACGAGCAGATAAAGAATTAGTTGACGTAGATCTTAGTCTGCTAAAAACAGAGTATTACGAGTTTTGGAGAAGAAAACGAGGAATTTCGGAAGATAAGATTGAGCATATTTTAGAAAAAACAGGACTTGCCAGAAAAAATGATAAAGGTAAGTTTCTTCCAACAAGAGCAGCTGTTTTATTGTTTGCAGAATTTCCAAATGATCTGTTGGATACAAAGTGTGCGGTTAGGGTTTTTCAGTATGAGGGGAATCTCGAAACAGTAAAAGAAACGCTTAATCTAGTAGGTACGCCTAAAAATATAAATGGTCCAGTATCCAAACAAATTAGCGAAGCTCATGAGTTTGTTTTGACTCTACTGCGTTCGGGAATGAGAGTACCTTCTGGTTTCATAACTACTTATCAAGTGCCGGAGCGTGCAGTCAAAGAAGCAATTACAAACGCAGTAATTCATAGAGATTACTACACAAAGCGTGATATTGAGATTAAAATTTTTGAGGATAGGATTGAAGTAGAAAGCCCGGGGTTATTACCATTTAATATTACCCCTTCAAATATCGGATACGAGCGGGCTTATGGTTACAGAAATGATCTTTTGGTTAAGCATTTAAGAGAATTCCCAGATCCACCTAATCTTGATCAGAATGAGGGTGTTCGTGCTATGAGAGAGGGTATGAGGGTTGCTAATCTATATCCTCCGATCTTTTTCACCTATCCTATTTTACAAGATGCTGTTAGAGTTGTTTTGTTTAATGAAAAAGCCCCTGATGAATGGGCTAAAATTTCTAATTATTTAAAAAGTAATAAGTATATCAATAACGGAGAAGCAAGGAGTGTACTCAGGATTGCAGATATTATTAAAGTATCAAGATTACTAAAGAAATGGACAGTGCAAGGTTTATTAACTCGGATTACTCCAAGAAGTGGTGCCAAGAGGAATATTCGATACAGGTTGCCAAATGCCGATGAAAAAAGTTTATTTGCAGGATTGGAAAGCAAATAAAGGAATAATCGAAGTTTTTGAGCCTAAAATCTGGAGTTTATTTGCAATATGATTACAAAACCTAAAACAGAATACATTAAAAATCCTATTTTTATTTCCTATACTTCTTTATCTGATTTTTTGAAGTGTCCCAGGAGTTATTATTTAAAAAATGTTTATAAGAATAAACGGCCTTTAATGGAGGGTGAGGAGCCGCATGAGCCTTTTAAAATTCAGATTGCCTCACCCTATCTTTCTTTAGGTTCAACAGTGCATGATGCTATCAAGTGGTATATAGAAATGGAGAGACAAGCTACATATGAACAACTGGAAGCTAAATTCCGCAATTTTTGGCTGAAATACAGGGGAAAAAAAGGAGGGTTTGCATCAAGAGAACAGGAAGGAGATTTTGGTAAAAGAGGCTTAACAATGCTGGAGAATTTTTTCAAAAATGCCAAAACTTTGGAAGATGAACATCACACAATTGAATTCCCCAAGTATCCTTTATTGGATAATGTCATTTTAATGGGCAATTTTGATTTTATTGGAGAAAAGGCAGATGAAACACTGCATGTGGTGGATTTTAAAACCGGAGTAACGGATGAAAAAGATCCAATTCAGCTTTATATTTATGCTATTTTGGCTGAGGTAAATTTGGAAAAGCCTGTTACTTCTGCCAGCTTTTGGTATCTGGATCGGGATGATAAACCCCGTGAGATAGTTTTAGATCCGCTGGAGCCAAAATTGGAGTGGCTTAAGGAAAAAGCTAAAGAAATAAAACAGGCTTTGGAAAAAGGGGAATGGGTTTGCTCGCCCCGCTCGCGCTTTGGCGAAGCGGGTATAAAAGGAGAGGAGCTGTGCCGGGATTGCCAGGGTTATCAGGCCATAGTAGATGGAAAAGGTGAGTTCCAATTTTCAGATTATAGGTACAAAAAAGATATTTATTATCTTCCTAAATGAGTTTAACTTCAGCCAGAGTGTTATGTTTATGAAAGCCTTCATTGGGGATAGATTCAAAGAGTTTAATAGAGGAGATTTTAATTGGATCAACAGGGATAGCCATTAATTTTTCTAATTCTACTTCTAATGCTTGATCTACTTTGATAGCTTCATTGAGCTTGGCAATAGTGATATGGGGCATAAATCTTCGCTCATCCACGGGCAAATGCATATTTGCAAGTGCGTCTTTAACCCGTTCCCTGATTAAAAGTACCTTATCTATGTCTCCCTTTACTCCTACCCATAAAATATTAGGCTGATGAATATTAGGGAAGCCATCAATATAAGCAGGGGTAACCTCGAAGATAGGGATATCTTGGGCAGCTTTTTTAATAATTTCTACTAATTTATCCTTTAAACTATCTTCCTGTTCCCCCAAAAAAGCCAAAGTGAGGTGAATTTTATCCAAATCAGTAATTCTGGCTTGAGGAATAAGTTTACTCAATTTATCCTGAATAGCTTGAAACTGCAATAAATTCTTACTCGGAATTTCTAAAGCTATAAAAAATCTCATAAAGATATACTAGTTTATCATGCTACTTTTTGATAAAATCTTTCAGAAGTTTCTAAAGCTACAATTCCAGCAGAGGTAGCCTCTATTATATCTCCATGGGTCCAGGCAAGCTCATTATTATTTGGTCGATAGACTCCATCTTTTTGTCGGTCTTCGAATATCTCAGGGATATACCCATAAGTATTAATAATTGCTATCATATCATCTATTTTATCCAGTCCGCGGCCAAGAGATCTATATGCCTCTCTAGCCTTGCCTTGTTCATAAAGTCTCCTGGCAAGGCGAAAATAATAGCGAGCCATAATTGGTTTACCCATTGTCCATTTTGCCTCAGCCCGTCCCTGTTTCCAGGGATCGCCTAAATATCGGTAAAATCCTTGACGGTTTTCCAGCTCTCTGGCTCTCTCCAAAATTTCACTGCTTTCATCGTCAGGTAAGTCAATATCATTTAAAACTACAATTGAAGCTAAATCAGCAGATGACTCATGCCCTTCAGAATCAGTATAGTCTGCGGGGAAATGTTCTTTTACCTTCTCTCTCAATCGTCCGATGGCATCTTCCAGCTGCTGCCTAGTTACCTTAAGCGGGTAAGCTCTTTTTCTACTGTCAGTTATTAGTTCTGGCCAGATCTGTTCTGTTTTTTCCAGCCCAGCTAGCACAATTCTTCTGGTTGAATAAGAAGACCATGCTTTTTTGTGTTCCCAGATAGAACGACAGACTAACCTTTCTGTCCTAAGTCCTACGACATAAGAGGTAACTTCCTGCATAATAGATCCTAAGGGAATAGCTTGGTTTTGACCCTTTTCTAAAACTGGCCAGCCAGCCTCTATCCCTTTGCCTACTTCCAACAAAAGAGTCCCCCAATTGTCCGGTTGATTATGGCCCCAATCATGGTAAATAAGACCATCCTGAGTAAATTTAATTGCTGGAGCTTGACGATCATCGATGGTTACGTATCCATTGCCCGCATCAATGGAAGGTCTATTTTGGAAACGCCAAAGCTGTGCAGGCTGAGCTTGTATTTGTAGTAAGGCCCGTACTGAGGAAAGATACAGGCTTTTTGCAGGTTTAGTTAATTGGGGAAAAGCTTGTTGGAAATTTGGATCTAAGGCAAATTTGACTGCTCTTACTCCATCTTTAATCCAGACCATGCCATTAAAATGATCATCATCAAATCTACCTACAGATGCAGTTATCAAATGATTGGTTAGTTGATGCGTCATGAGTCTATTGACGCTATTATGTCCTAAGTCATAGAGTATTTTAATTCTTCCCTGTATCGTTTCTTCTTCTAGCATACCACCTTCGGGCTCTTACAGTATGTAAGAATAGATAATATTTGTCAAACCTTTATTCTTGAACCGGAATACCTCGCAGCCCTTCGGTCTGAGAGACCTCAGGATCCGAAGACTTGCTGCGGGGATGAATGGTTCACAGAAGAACTTGCCCGAAGGGATACTCCGCAGTTTACTGCGGAGTAGTTCATTATCTTGCGATGTATTTGCTAAAGTTGTAGTATAAATTTAGCCCGATATGACCGTAGCCTCACAAGAAAGAGAATGTATAGGATTACTTGAGTCACAAGCTACTGAAGGATTCTATCTGAACCCTATTTTAAAATATCAGCCAGATCGATTAACAGAAGTAATGCAGAGATGGGATGTTTTAAGACGTATTACAGCCAGAGAGTTTCCTGCTGAGAAGTTTGTTCAGTATATTAAATTAGTAGCAGAAGCTGCACAAGGTTTACTAGGAGCTTACACACTAGATCTAGAGTCTTATAAAAAATTTAATAGTCAAGCTGGGTGGGCTGCAAGCGCAACCATTAGGTTAATTCATACGATTGATCCTAGGGTGTCAGTTTTAGTGGCAGCTGAAAATCATGCTCAAGCAGAGATTGCCATAGCCGAATGTGGTGCGGATGGTGTTATAGTAAATCATGACGATGAACTATCCATAAGGGAGTTTTATGATAGACCTAATATAGGAGTATTTCTGAGGCCCCCAGAATATGATCGGGATGGACGGCTCCCGCATAGTTGGCATTCTATACTGAGTAATTTTCGAGGTTTTATGCCAGATAATTTTGGAATAGCTGCAGAAGGATTAAGGCTTTTACATATTCAAGCAGCAAGGGCTGCATTAGGTTCTGATAAATATCTTCTTTCACCAGATTTGCCGCTTGGTTGGAAAGGATATTATCAGCTTGAACAGTTGCTGCCGCTGGTGTTTAATCCAGGTCAACGCGGTTTCATCTGTTCATCCGGTATAATATTTCCCGAAGGGAGGGAAGGAGAATTGCAGCAGGATGCTATTAGGGGAACAGTTTTGGGATTAAATAAATATCTAGCAGTTGAGTAAGATCAAATATTCTGAACCTTGACAAAGCACATTAAAATTAGATACTATTAAATTACAATTAAATATTCAATCAAGAGTGGTAGATAGAGAATTGGCTCGTTAAGCTACCCAGCAACCCTTCGACTCGCTTCGCTCGCTCAGGGCTATAGCCCTTGCAAGTGAATAGCCAAGTCGTAAATGGGTGCTAAACCCAAGCCCATAAAGGGAAGGATTAGTCCTGAGTGTAATCGAAGGAAAAAATTTAACCTCTCTTTATGAGAGGTTTTTTTGAGAAAAATTTTGAAAGGAGGCAAAAAATATGGCAGGTTTAGAAAGAAGATTTGATCTTTATGTGATTGCAGATTATGGTATAGGAGATCCTGCTTTTACTGAAGTTAATGCAAGAATTCGAGCTGAAAGTAGAGAAAATGGGGGTATTCTTTCTGCTATGGAAAACTTATCTGTGCCTGCTTTTTCTACCATATCAACCGGTTTTTGGATTAGACAAATAGGGCTGGAAGATGGTTACGGCGGAGCAGTAATTTTTTCTAATACAGCTCCCAGGGGCAATCAGGATGAAATTACCTGGGAAGGTGAAGAAAGACAAAGACTACTTTATGGAGTATTAAGAAATGGTGTAGAAGTATTTGCTGTTTCTGCAGGGTATAATTGGTCATTTGTCAGGGATGAGTTAGTGGAATTCCGTGATTTAGATATACCAAACAGTGGTTCTCAATTTCGATCTCGAGATATCTATGGACCAGCAGTTGTTAGATTTCTAGCCGGAGATAGGACCTTCTTAGGTAAAGAAATTGATCCAGAACAGATACCTGAAATTCCACTTAATCATATTGTTGTAGATGGATATGGCAATTTGAAGATTACAACCAGAAGAGATCAATTCCCAGCTGATTTAAGTATCCATCCGTTTCTTGAAGCTAAAATTGGTCAGGAGAGGCATAGAGTCTTTAACCATTTAGCTGGAAATCCAGTACCGACTGGCCGAATCGGTCTATTAGAAGGATCATCTGGAGGAGTAAATAATAGATTTTTGGAATTAGTGCTCAGGGGTGGATCAGCTGCTAGAGCTTTCTCTTATCCAGAAATTTCTGATAACGAAGGAACAGTTAATTTTTGCTCTGCATTACAACCTAATTCATTACCAGATAAGGTTTATGGAGAATGGGAATTAGGCTAATTTAAGCTCCCTCGTTCCAAAAGGATTTTATAGGAAAAAAAGTTAACTATGGAGATAGATATACCTAAAAATTTAGGTTACGTTGAAGTTAATAGATTAAAGCCTGGTAGAAATATTATTTTTGCCTCAGATAACCATAGTTCTTATCATGCTCAGGTGAATATATCGTTGTTATATATACACTTAGCGCAAAATTATGGTCTAACCATGGTTGGTTTTGAAAATAAATCAGAAAGGCGGTATAGAGAAAAAGGAAAGCCCCATACCTCAAGAGATACTTGGGAAGATGTCATTAGAAGAAAGCAGGTTGGAAGATGGTTTGATGATAGTTCTGCAAGTCAATTTTTCCATGGCTATATTATTCCTTCTTCTGCTTTTTGGTTAGGATATGAGTTGGATTCAGTTAATGCAGGTGGAGAGAGTCAATTGAGTGATTTAGATTTATTTTATGATTATTACTCGGAGCAGAGAAAACTCAACCCTGACTTTGGTTCAGAAGATGCTCTCAAAGATGCATATAGTAATTTAGATCCAAGATTACAGGTAGAACTTACAGAATTAGGAGGACCAACCACTGAAAATATTTATTATTTGAGGACAAAAGAGCATGTTCTATCTGTTACTCATGCCATGGATGAGGCACAAAAAACTTTAGCCTTAATATGCAGAGGAGATGATCATAAAGGAGAATTTATCTCAGTTGCAGAAAGTTTGGGATTGGGGTATTTAGTGTTTATACCAGATGGGTTGCTTATAAATGACCCACTTTTAACAGTGATTTATGCCCAAGCCATAGATGCTAAACAAAGGTCTTTGGTAGGTATTTAAGTTCTTTTGTTCCAGGAGGCCAGGTATTTTTCCTACATATCTTCCAACTTGACTTCGGGTAATATTTGGTATACGCTAATTTAGTATATGAATGCAGACAGCCTAGAATCTACAAAAATTTCTCTATTTAAAGGTAAAAAAATCAGGAAAACCCTATATAAAAATGAATGGTGGCTCTCAGTGGTGGATGTATGTGAAGCATTGACTGACAGTATTGATTCTGGATCATATTGGAGAAAGTTAAAACAAAGACTTAAAGAAGAAGGTAGTGAGGTTGTGACATTTTGTCACGGACTGAAATTAGAAGCCTCTGACGGAAAAAAATATGAAACAGATTGTGCTAATACAGAAGGGATTTTCCGTATTATTCAGTCTATTCCCTCTCCCAAAGCAGAACCATTTAAACGTTGGTTGGCAAGAGTTGGGTATGAGAGAGTACAGGAAATTGAAAATCCTGAATTGGCGATTAAACGGACCAAAATGTTATATAAACTGAAAGGTTATTCTGACGATTGGATTGAAAAACGGATGCGTGGTATTGCTATTCGTGAAGAGTTGACTGATGAATGGAAAAACCGCGGAGCAAAAGAGCAGAAAGATTATGAAATTCTGACTGCAGAAATATCAAAAGCTACATTTGGAGTAACACCAAGTGAATACAAAAAAGTAAAAGGGGTAAAAAGGGAAAATTTACGTGATCATATGGATGATTTTGAACTGATTTTTACTATGCTTGGAGAACGTTCAACAACTGAAATTCACAGAACAGAGAATTCTAAAGGAGTACCTAAACTTAAAAAAGATGCAAAAGCAGGCGGTGATATTGCCGGAGGAGCGCGTAAACAACTGGAAAAAAGACTCGGTAGGTCAATAGTTTCAAAAAGAAACTTTCTATCCAATAAAAGGAAGTCTTTACCTTAAGTTCCTTCATTCCAGGAAGATAAATATTTTTCCTGCTCTGGGGTCAGTTTATCTATTTTTATGCCTAAAGCTTCCAGCTTTAATTTAGCAATCATCTGGTCTAATTCTTCCGGAACTGTGTAAACTCCTGCTTCCAGTTTTCCTTTGTTTTGGACTAAATATTCTGCTGCCAAAGCCTGATTGGCAAAGCTCATATCCATCACATCCGGCGGATGGCCTTCTGCTGCTGCTAAATTGATCAGCCTGCCTTCTGCCAGCACAAGTATTTTTTTACCCGCTTCGCCGCGAGGCGAGCCGGAATCCAGGATTATTTCCTCAAGATAATCCCGGAGCTGACGCCTTGATTTGGCAATCTTGACCAAATCTTCATATTCAAACTCCACATTAAAATGTCCGGTATTTGAAACAATAATTCCATCTTTGGCGTTTTTAAAATCCTCTACAGTAATAACTGATTTGTTGCCTGTGGCTGTGCAGACTATATCGGCAATTTTGATAGCTTCAGCAATTGGTATAACTTCAAACCCATCCATGGTTGCCTCCAAAGCCTTAAGCGGATTGATTTCTGTCACTATAACTTGTGCCCCCATGCCACGGGCACGGGATGCCAATCCTCTGCCGCACCAGCCATATCCACACACCACAAATTTCTTTCCGGCCAGCAAGATATTGGTAGCCCTGATTATCCCATCGATGGTTGATTGACCTGTGCCGTATCTGTTGTCAAACATATGTTTGGTGTCAGAGTCATTGACAGAGATAACCGGTATTTGCAAAGTGCCATCTTTTAACATGGCCCTTAGCCTTATTACTCCAGTGGTTGTTTCCTCGGATGAACCAATCACATCTTTAAGCTGATCTTTTCTTTGGGTGTGTAAAAGCGTCACCAAATCTGCACCATCATCCATGGTAATTTGCGGCTTAAAATCCAAAACCTCATTCAAGTGTTTGTAATAAGTTTCATTATCTTCACCTTTGATGGCAAAAGTAGGTATGCCGTAATCTTCCACCAAAGAAGCTGCCACTTCATCCTGGGTTGACAGCGGATTTGAAGCACAAAGCGCCAAATCTGCGCCTCCTGCCTTTAGCGCAATCATTAAATTGGCTGTTTCTGATGTAACATGCAGGCAAGCCCCTAATTTTACACCTGCCAGAGGTTTTTCTTTGGCAAAGCGCTGTTGGATAAGCTGGAGCACTTTCATTTGGGACCCGGCCCATTCAATTTTTAATTTGCCTTTAGAGGCTACATTTTTATCTTTTATATCAGATTTCATAATATTGTCATTGCGAGCCCTGAGCTTGTCGAAGGGCGTGGCAATCTATATTAATGAGCAAGCTCTTTCTTACAGAAAGAAGATTGCTTCGTCGCTACGCTCCTCGCAATGACGGGTAGGGTAGCTCCTTATTAAAATTCTCCTTATACCTTTCCTTAAATTCCTCTAAAGAAAACTTATGAGAAGTTGTACCATATTTTTCTATGGTATAACAAGCAGCAACTGATCCCATCTGTCCGCAAATCTTTAAATCCAATCCTTTTAAGTATCCGGCTAAAAATCCTGCTCTATAAGCATCACCGGCGCCAGTTGGATCCAAAACTTCATTTGGTTTGGCAGCTGGAATCTGATAAGTCTGGTTTCCAGTTTGGATAATTGACCCTTTTTCTCCTAAAGTGGTAATCAAAATTTTGACTTGTTCCAATAACTTGTCACTTGTCACTTGTAACTTGTTACAAAGTAGTGAAATTTCATAATCATTACCTATTAATATAGTAGCTTTATCAATCATATTTTTTAGATCCTGTGGATCTAAAGCAGGCAGCTGCATCCCAGGATCAATCATATAATTTATTCCAGCCTCCTTTGCTTCTCTGGCAAATTTAACCATAGCTTGCGGATCATTGGGGGAAATTACTACAAATTCGCTAGCACCTAACGATAGTTGGGAATTCTGACTCATGGCCCCCGGGTAAAATGCGGAAATCTGGTTATCTTTAAGATCAGTCATAATATAGGCAGAAGAGGTAGATTCATTGTCAATAATTTTTATTTTTGAGATATCCACACCTGCATCTTGCAGGAATTTTCCATATTCTGAAAAATCAGATCCGGCTGCACCAATAATGGTTACTGGAGCATTTAACAGAGCCAGATTATAAGCAATATTGCCGGCTGTGCCGCCTTTTTGTTTAGATAAAGCATTAACCAAAAAAGATAAATTTATCTGATGGATTTTATCAGGCATGATGTGGTCAGAAAACTGACCCTGAAAATCCATAATATAATCAAAAGCCAAAGAGCCGGTAATGGTAATCATTTACTTGATGATTCTATCATAACAATTTGGTAAAATTTAACATATGGCAGCAATTGACTGGAGCCACATTTATAAAAAATATAAAGGACTTTGGGTGGCTTTAATGGATGATGAGGTGACAGTGATCTCCTCTGGCAAGAGCTTAGAGGAAACTTCAAAAAAAGCAGAGAAAAAAGGATTTAAAAATCCTATTTTTATGAGCATACCCAAAAAATTGACCTATTTTGTTGGTAAATTATCCAAGTGAAATTTAAATATAGAGAGCTTTCTTTACCTGCGCCATTTTCCAAAAATAAAAATTTACTTAGACCAATTATTCCCATAAGCTTAAAAAGCCATGGTGTATCTATTCGTTATGAAGGATTAATAGATTCCGGAGCTGATTTTTGCATTTTTCCTACTGGAATAGCTAAAAAGTTAGGAATAAACTTTAAAAAAATGAATAAAATTTATTTCTCTTCTGCCAGTGGAGATATGATAGAAGGTATCATTGCGGCCGTAATTTTAGACATTGGTAAAACAAGCTTTAAAGTAAAAGTAGTTTTTGCGGATTTAGCAGGTAGGGTAGGAATTTTGGGCCAATATGGATTTTTTGATAAATTTACAGTCAAATTTGATCTTGGAAAGGAAGAAATAGAGATAAAATCCATAATATGATCACAAGCCAAAGAACCGGTAACTGTTATCATGTGTTGGTATATCGTATATGGTTTATCGTTTATCGTAAAGAGCAAATAAATTCTACTTATCGTTTATCGGATTTCAAGAATTTCTTATAGGAGCGTATTTTACGAATTATCTTTTCAGCTTCTTCATATAACCGATTTCGAGTTGGTTCATTCAAATAACTTAGCGCAAGTGCTATCTGTATTTCTGAAGTTGTCTCAAGGGCTGATTTAACTGCAATATCCAAATAATGCATCTTATCAATAATACTGTTGGCTCCAGAGCCTTCGGCAATGTTAGCTGAGATAGATACAGAAGCTCTTCGAAGTTGATTAGTAAGCCCATAAACCTCAGATTTCGGAAATTTATCTGTTACTTTATAAACAGTGCGGGCATACTGGATAGCAAGTTTCCAGATATCAAGTGATTCATATGCAAACATGGTTATATCGTATATCGGTTATAGTTTATCGTAAAGTGCCATAAAGTATGGTCATGATATACTTTGATCAGTGAAGATAAAAAGAATGAAAAAAATTTATTTAATCATTGGTATCCTGATTATTGTTTTAAGCTCTGTTGGTCTTAAAAACTACTCTGATACATTAAGAAAAGAGAGTTGGACAGAATTATATAATTCTAAAAATCGTACAGCTGCAATTGAAAAAATTAGACTTGCTCAAACTGTGTGGCCTTTTCTTAGATTTGATAAACCATACCAAAATCTTCTTACAGAACTTAACGGAATTGAACGAGCATCTGCTATTGTAATTTTTTTTAAAACGGATTCAAGTAAATCAGACCTAGATAATTTAGTATCTGAATTGCAGCTAATCCAGGGAGTAAAAAAGGTAAATTTTGTATCTCAAGAAGAAGCATTAATGATATACAAAGAGCAAAATAAGACTGACCCAGCGCTTTTGGAGTTAGTCACCGCTGATATTCTACCTGCATCTATTGAGGTTTTTTTGGACGATTTTACTATTAGAAGTCAAATAGAAAACTTAGCTAAAAGTAAGCCTTTTGTAACAGAGGTAATTCAATCCATATAACTTTCTCTGGGAAATTATTGGACGAACGATATACGAAGAACGAAGTGTTACGATAAACTCATTACTGTGTTCCTACCAGATATATAGCCTGCCAGGATTTATAGAAAGAGTTCCAGGTTTCTTTGATAATTTCCTCACCGTTTCTGTAAACTGTTCTGGTAAATTTAACTTTGGCCCCCTGGGCTGCCCAGTCCACCTGTTTGGTAGTACCTTTGGGTAAAGTCGGATCATCCTGATACAAAGGTTCGGGAGCAGGTACCCGGTCTGTTACCACCGGTTTTGACAACACCACGTTTCTGCCATCAGATGTGCCATATAAATCTACATATAAAGTTGTTCCAGCAGTATAAGCCTGGATTAAAATATGGTTTTGGGTGTCATTTTTAAACTGAAAATCAACTGATGGATAAAATACCGTGGCATCCAAGCCCGGGGGAAAACCTTGTTCATAATACCCAACCCTGTAAGCATGGGCAGTTCTTTGAACAACAGGCAACCCGGCATTTAATACCGCCCTAAATAAAGTTGTGGAATCCTGGCAAACTCCACCGCCATCATCCAAAACAGTCCGGCCTTCTTTAATCACATAAGCTTGTTTAAAACCAGTGGCCGCTGTAATATCACCCACAGCTTGGTTAAATGAGAAAATTTCCCCGGGAGGCACCAATATACCATTAATTTTTTGGGCTGTGAGTTGAATATTATAAATTCTGTTGGGAATTGATCCGGCAAAATGAGAAATGCCTCTTGCCAAAAGCTCTTTTATTCCCAAAGAGTTAGCATCAGAGGTTGGGATTTTGGGATTGATAATTGTCACAGGCAGGGTAATGGTGTGCGAGGCCTGTCCACTGACTGCTTGGCTGATCAGTTGATAAGTTCGATCCTCATCCAGTTGCTGTCCCTGTTTTGAGGTTTTGAAAGCCGTGACCCGTCTTGTTTGCGGATGAAATTCAAAAAGACCCTCCTGAACATCACTGTTGATTGTTTGGGCAATTTTTCCGATATATGTATAGGTTTTATCCTTGTCTAAAAGTAAATCTCCTCCGGAAGTCAGATCTAAAAGAGTGAGCAGTTGTTTGGTATCCAGCACCCAAAGATTGCCTTTGAAGTTTAACTTAACAGGCTCACGCAGGATTTCTTCCAAAGCCTGCTTTGCCCGGCTAACATGAGAAGTGGTAACTTTTGGCTCTAAAATTTTAATTGGCAGTTCGTTTGTGTATTGTCCGGTTAGCAGAAACCGGGCAATTTGTTTTTTTAACCCTTCCTGATCCAGCTCAATCCCGTTTAACCCTGCCTGAATTTGGATACGGGCAGACGGAGTGCCTGCTGGGGTGGGAGTTTCATCAAAGATCACCTTGGCATCTTGAGCTTTTTTATTCACAGAAGAAGATATTGCCTCCAGCACATTTTCCAAAGACAGATTGATTTTGGGGACAATTTTTTTATAAAAAATAAGATTTTCCAATTGTTTTCCCACTCTTTCCCAAAGATTGGCCGGGTGAGATTTGATCAGTTCGGATTCAACTTCCGCATAATCTATGGTGGCAGAAGAGGTGGCAAGGTCAATGGTAAAATTTTGACTGTCCAGGGTAAATAAAAGTTTATTTTGAGCCCTTTTTTCAACATTGGCAGAAATTGCCCTGACCCCATCTGTGTAGTTAAGAAAGGATACATTAATGTTGCCAATGAAAGTTAGGGGATAAAATTTGTCAAAAATAAACATCTGGTACAGAAAAAACAAAAGTATCAATAAAATTACGGATAAAAGTGCGGGAAGTAAGTTTTTGGAAAGTTTTGTTTTAGCCATCGCCGCTATTGTAACTTTTTAGAGTATAATTGGAAAGGAGTCGTCAGCTCTCAGTCGTCAGTCATCAGACAAATTTTAAGTCTGACAGCTGATAGCTGAAGACTGATAGCTATTTAATGAAACGTATTATAATCATTGTTTTATCTTTAAGCATTGTTTTGGGATTTTTGTTCTGGAGATTTGGGCCCAGTGTCTCTTTTTTTAACCAACCAAAGCAGCAGGGTCCAGTAACCTTAACCTATTGGGGGCTTTGGGAAGAAGATGGTTTGATAAAAACTGTTTTGGAAGAATACCAGAAACAAAACCCCAATGTAAAAATAAGTTACGTCCGCCAATCCTCCGTCAATTACAGAACCAGGGTGCAGACTCAGATTCGGGAAGGAATAGGGCCGGATGTTTTTAGAATCCACAATTCCTGGCTGCCCATGTTTGAAGCTGATTTAGCTCCTGCTCCAGCTGATGTTTTCAGCACTGACGACTATAAGTCTATCTTTTATCCTGTGGCCTATGACAGCTTTGTGAAGAGTAATAAAATTTATGCAGCTCCCCTGGAGATTGACGGGCTCTCTCTTTTTTACAACGAAGAGATGCTCGGTAATGTGGGAGGCAATTCTCCCAAAAACTGGCAGGAATTTATAGAAAAAGCTGCTAAAATGACTGTGCGGGATGCAACAGGTGTCAAAACTGCCGGTGCTGCAATGGGCACTGCGGGTAATGTTGATCATTGGAGCGATATTTTGGGACTTTTGCTCCTGCAGCAGCCGGGGGCTGATCCGGCAGACCCCGCAACGAGCGCGGTTGCAGAAGTTTTACGTTTTTATACCGGTTTTGTGACAGATCCCAGAAAAAAGACATGGGATGTTAATTTGCCGCGCTCAACCGATATGTTTGCCCAAGGAAGATTGGGATTTTATTTTGCTCCTTCCTGGAGAGCACATGAAATCAGGGTTGCCAACCCGAATTTACAATTTCAAATTGCCCCTGTTCCCCAACTTTCAGGCAAGCAAGCCAATTGGGCTACATTTTGGGCAGAGGCAGTATCTGCCAAATCCCCAAATCCCTCTGAGGCCTGGAAATTTATAAAATATTTAACCTCTGCGGAGGCGGAAAAATTAATGTATCAGGAGGCTGCAAAAGTGCGGCTTTTTGGCGAGCCTTACTCAAGGGTTGATCTGGCAGCAGAACTTGCCAATGATCCTTTAGCAGGAGCATTTGTAACCCAGGGCCCGAATTATAAATTCTGGTATCTGGCATCAAACACCTATGACGGGGGACTGAATGATGAGATGATCAAATACTGGGAAGATGGGATAAATTCAGTTTTGGCAGGCAGTAGTCCGCAAACTGTTTTACAGACAGTTGCCTCCGGAGTGCAACAGATTTTGGATAAATATATGAAAGTGCAGCCGGCTGTTTCAGGTAAATAGTATGTTTAAAATTATTACTTTTGTGCCGGTTAAAGCTGCTGATAAGGTAAGACAGGCCATGGGAGATGCCGGAGCCGGAGTTTTGGGAAATTATCATCATGCCAGCTTTTCAACTAAAGGAGTGGGGAGGTTTACTCCATCTGAGGGAGCACATCCCACAATTGGTGAGAGAGGAAAAGAATCAGAAGTGGAGGAAGAAAGGATAGAAGTAATTTGCAGGAAAGAAAAGATTAAAGATGTAATTTCAGTAATTAAGAAAAACCATCCATATGAGGAAATACCTTTAGAGATTTATCAACTGCTCAGCGAGGATAAAATAAGTAGTTAATGAGAGAACAAGTAGATTTATCTTACTATGCTGCTCACCCCAAAATATGTCACTTAGAAGCAACCAGACTTCAAGTGTGTGTAGCAGCTGAAACCATTAGGAATAGAGGAATGAGGGGTTTAAAACAGTATGGATTATTGTTTGGTGGGATGTTGGCATATGGATTTAAAGAACCTGTAAGAGCAGCGCTTATAAGATCCGCATACGCTTGGGATAGAGATGGAGATGATATATTTGATGGGGATAAGTTATTACCTAAAGGTTATAAAGATAAGACAGAATTCTCACAAATAAAAAGAGAGTTAATTTATAGAGTTGCCCAGCCAGATAGTCGACCTCTTTATGGTGACAGAGTAGACATACTTTTGGTAGATTACTTTTCTTTAGCAAGAAGATTAAAGATAGACTTATTGGAGGAATCATTAGCTATCTGGGATACTATGGAATTAGATGGGGAGCGAGCAGCAGGCAGGAGAGTTTTAACTCAACAAGCACTAGATGAGTATTTTAATAAACTGGATTTTGCATGTATAGGAGGGGCTTTAAAAGTTGCGGGAGAAAAGTGTGATAGTAGGGATTTATCAGAGTTAAGCTGGGCTGTCAGAACTATGTTTAATGCAAGAGATTTTCCAAAAGATTTTGCTCAGGGAATAATTAATATTTCCAGAGAAGAGATGGAACAAGTTGGTGTTGATGACCCTGTTGAGCTTGAGACCCAACTTCAAGGAAGAGAAACGGTTAAGCAGTTATTAGAATATGAACCAATGAGGAGTTGGTATGAATACCATGTTCCTAGAGGTTTGGATTTTTTAAAAAAGGCGCAAACGGCATTAGAAAGATTAAATTTGAAATGGGAAACAAGGTTTGCCTTGGATAGGTTTTTTGTACAACCTACTAATAAGGTACTCAACCAATATGCAAAAATGCTTGTTGCTTAGAGTATAATGAAATAACTATGATTGTTTCTAAATCAACTTGCGGTCTTTGTAAACCAGGTAAAAAATTTAAAAGAAACAATACTAAATTAAAGGGTATTATTCTAAGGGCTATCTCTAATGATGATTTATCTGTGAATTTAATTAAGAGTTATGAAAAGCGCTCTGGTTACAATTAGAATTCTTATCCATAAGTAAAATACTGTGAATTTGGATCAAAAAATGCAATATAAAAATAAAAAAGTCAAAAATGATTGGGAATATTTTGATGATTGTATGGTTTGTCAGTATATGAAAAAGGTTGAAGAGGGAGGTAAAAATACTGATCTTAAGGAATTGGAAATAGCTTTTGCCCAACAAAATTTAAAAAATGAACTAAGAAATAGAGAATAGTTTCTATTTAAATGATACAAATCATTGGAGCAGGGGTTACAATATAACGCTATAGCGTATCTTTGTAACCAAGATAAATGAAAATTATTAGAAGGTTGGTAAGTTGATAAGTTGGACTTCGGGTTCAAGTTTTATGCCGAATTTTTGATAAACTTTATCTGCATATTTTTTGGCTAAGTCATAAAATGCTTTGGCGCTGCCGCCTCCATTATTTACAAATAAATTAGCATGATAATCAGCAATATAAATTCCATCTAAAGAATCGCCCTTGGCCCCCACTTCTTCGAGGAGTGCTCCGGCAGGTAGTTTTCCATAAACTATTTTCTCCGACGGAATTTTATCCAAAATCTTTTTTGGTAAAGTATCAGCCACAATATTTTTGAAAAATGACCCGGGACATTTTATGCCAGGTGGATATTTAATCAGCCTTTTTTGTAAAACTTCACCTGCTTCTTGCTGCAGAGTTTTTGTATCACCTTTTTCCAGCTGAAAAGTTACTTCTAGGATAATAAAATGATTTCTTTTAAATACACTATCTCGGTAGTTAAATTCACATGCTTCCTTTGTCATCCCGTACCCCTCGACTTCGCTCGGGGCAGGCTTGACACGGGATCCATAAATTTGTATAGATTCCGGCTCAGAGGCCGGAATGACAGAAGGGTTGATTGTTGTCACTTCTACGATGTGATCTGAAATTGTCTGGCCATATGCTCCGGCATTGCCGTAAACTGCTCCACCAACAGTGCCCGGAATTCCGGTCATTTTATGGAGTCCGGATAAGCCATGTTCTATGGTGTAATCCACCAGTTCTTGTAGAACAGTCCCAGATTTAACCTTCACCTCGAAGGAGTCAGGGCCCACCTTCGAGGTGGTAATCTCCACTATTTCGTTTTTTATAATTAATTTATCAACTCCTTTATCATTTACTAATAAATTACTCCCTCCGCCAATTACTAAAAATTCCATACGATTTTGTTTGGCATAATTGATGGCTTCTTTTAACTCATCAATAGTATTTATAGAAACAAACTTTTTGGCAGGACCACCTATTTTTAGTGCAGTAACATTTTTTAATGGATAGTTATCTTCAAATTGCATGCGCATATTATACATGGTAAATTAGGCCAAATGGAAAAAGTTATTCTTAAAACCTTAATTTATGCTGATATTTTTGATTATCCGCTAACTATTTTTGAAATTCATAAATGGCTGATTGGCAGGAAAGCAACACTGCGGCAGGTGGAAAAAGCGTTGAGGAAATTGAATCAAGAATCCCGCCAAAGGCAAGGCTCGCCAAAGGCGGCAAGAATCAAGAATCAAGGGGAATATTATTTTTTATCCACAAAAGATGGGTTGGTTGCAAAAAGAAAGCAAAGAGAGAAACAGTCGGAAAAATATTTGAGGAAAGCACGAATACTAACACAGATTTTAAAGTTGGTTCCCTGGATCAAGCTGGTGGGTATATCAGGCGGGTTGGCTATGGACAATGCTGGTAAAAGCGATGATATAGATTTATTTATTATTACATCTAATAATCGCCTGTGGATTTCCAGATTTTTGGCAGTTGGGATACTGGATTTTATGGGAGTTAGACGAAAAGTAGGGATAAATGGTAGAAAAATTGCCGGAAAGCTTTGTATAAATACTTTACTCGAAGAGGATAGATTAGGCCAAAGAAACAAAGATATATACCTTGCACATGAGGTATTACAGATGAAAGTTTTATGGCAAAGGGATGGGGTTTACTCAAAGTATCTATTAGACAATGAATGGGCTTTTAAGTTTTTACCAAACTGGATAGCCCAAGAAAAAGTATCAAATGAAGGAAAAGTATCAAACGTATCAAAGGTAAAAACAAAAAAAACTTTTGATACCTTCAGACTAGGAGCTTTTTTAGAAAAGATAGCAAAGAAATTCCAATTATGGTATATGCAAAAACCACAGGGAATGGAAAGGATGGAAGATGGAGCTTTGTATTTTCACCCAAATGATATCAGGCCTAAAATTTTGAAGCTGTACAAGCAAAAAACTGGCACCCCTTGACAAGTAGTGCTAGTTTTTGGTATAAATCATACTCGACCTGCCTGACGGCAGTCAGGTCCTGCCTCATAAGTTTTCATATGCCAAAAGTAAATAAAAATACAACTTCAAAAGTTTCTATAAAACCTCTCATGGGATATGTGTTAGTTGAGCCTTCTGAAGCAGAATCCACTACTGCCTCTGGTATAATCCTGCCGGAATCAGCCCAAGAAAAACCGGCTCAAGGAACAGTAATAGCTTGTGGTGATGATATGGTGATGGAAAATGGAAAAACTGTGAAGTGTCCTGTTAAAAATGGGGATAAAGTTGTTTATAAAAAATGGGGCGGAGATGAGATAAAAATAGATGGGGTGGAGTATAAATTGGTAAAATTTGACGATCTTATGGCAATTTTGGAAGGATAAAAATATGAATCATAAAGAAAGGGAACATTTACGATCAATCAACGGTGCTATTACTGGTCAAATGATGGATTTATATGCAGGTAGATTAAATCCAGATCGCACTGAAAATGAAAGAAAAATCATGGAGGCTCATTATAGGGAATTACTAGGTGCAAGAGGGATTGTATGGGCGCTGATAGTTGGTGAACCACTTCAAACTGTATTAGATAAGATGGAAAAAGAATACAATCCTTCAAGTGGTTGGCTTAGGCCACCTTATGATCCTTATGATGGAGAGTTAGGAGATCTTTAATTTATGGCTAAAATACTAAAATTTAATGCGGAAGCTAGAGAAAAGTTACTTAAAGGTATAAATACCTTAACAGAGGCTGTGGCTACAACCTTAGGGCCAAAAGGCAGGAACGTGGCTTTGGATAAAAAATGGGGAGCACCTAATGTGGTGCATGATGGGGTAACTGTTGCCAAAGAAATAGATTTGGAAGATCCCTTTGAAAATATGGGAGCGCAACTGATTAAAGAGGCTGCTTCAAAAACCAATGATGTGGCAGGAGATGGTACCACCACTGCCACTATTTTAGCCCAGGCCATGGTATCTGAAGGCTTGAAGAATATCCAGGCAGGTTCAAACCCCATGATTTTAAAACACGGCATGGAGAAGGCTGTTTCTGCTTTGGTGGAAGAGCTTAAGAAAATGAGCAAGAAAATTTCCACTCAAGAGGAGGTGGCCCAAGTTGCTACTATTGCAGCGGCAGATTCCCAGATCGGCAATTTAATTGCCGAAGCCTTACAAAAAGTGGGTAAAGACGGAGTGGTGACAGTTGAGGAAGGTAAAACCACTGAAATGAGCGTTGATTATAAAGAAGGGATGGAGTTTGATAAAGGTTTTGTCTCCCCTTATTTTGTGACAGATACGGATAAAATGGAATCCTCTATTGAAGATGCCTATATTTTAATTACTGATAAAAAGATTTCCTCTGCTGCTGATTTGGTGCCGTTTTTGGAGAAATTCGTCCAGGTTAGTAAGAATCTGGTGTTACTAGCAGATGAGGTAGAAGGTGAAGCACTAGCTTTATTAGTGGTAAATAAGTTGCGGGGCTCATTTAATGTTTTGGCAGTTAAAGCTCCCGGATTCGGGGACAGACGGAAAGAAATGCTGGAGGATATTGCCATTTTAACAGGCGGAACAGTGATTTCAGAAGACACCGGAGTAAAGTTTGAATCAGTTGAAGTGGATATGCTGGGCAGAGCCGGCAGGGTGACTTCAGATAAGGACAACACGTTGATTGTTGACGGAAAAGGTGCCAAAAGTAAAATTGAAGCAAGAATTTCCCAAATAAGAAGGGAGCTGGAAACTTCAGATTCAGAATTTGATAAGGAAAAACTGCAGGAAAGACTGGCCAAGCTGACTGGTGGTGTGGCTGTGGTTAATGTGGGAGCTGCCACAGAAATTGAGCTTAAAGAGAAAAAAGAAAGAGTGATTGATGCAGTGGCTGCCACCAAAGCTGCCATTGAGGAAGGAATTGTGGCAGGAGGAGAAGTGGCACTTTTGAGAGTGGCGCAAGTTTTAGAGAGCGTGGTGGTGGATGGGCAAGAGGAAAAGGTTGGGGTGGAGATTGTCAAAAAAGCGCTGGAACAACCATTCAGGAGCTTGGTTAAAAATGCCGGTATGGATGATGGGATAGCTTTATCAAAGGTGATGGACAGTAATGGTTCAATGGGTATTGATGTAATTGATGGGCAAGTCAAAGATTTAATTAAAGCTGGAATTATCGATCCTGTGAAAGTAACCAGATCTGCTCTGCAAAATGCTGCCTCTGTTGCTATCATGGTGATGACTACCCACGTTTTAATCTCGGACAAACCAGAGCCCCCAGCTCCAACTCCTCCAATGCCCCCGGGTGGAATGGGTGAATATTAAAATTTGACAGAAAGTTAAGGTAGCTGTACACTTTAATACTATTCAAATGGTAAGCCCTGAGGCAGTAGTGGAATCAGATACAGAAAGAGCAGATAGTTCGGAAACTTCCCTATCAAGATGGAGTTCGAGAATGAGAACAAGAAGGGGGTCAAGCAGATTCAGGCTATTTTCCAGTAGAGCCTTCCGTGGCAGAGGAATATTATCATCTAGAGCTTCCCGTAGCAGAAGAATATCATTATCTAGATTTCCTAGTTCTACATCCATTTTTTCAGAGAATGATTTTGGTTAATCTGCTACAATTTAATTGATGGCTAAGTTTCATTACAAAGATTCACCTACCCAAAAAGAACAAAAAGCATTCTCCAAATATTTATCTGAGGACGAAGAGTTGGTTTTGGTAACTTCTTTTTCCAAAGCCTATATTCGTTCCAAATTTATCATCTACCTTTTACTGCCTGGATTGTTATTTGCAGGTTTAGGTTTGGGATTAGGCTGGCTCTTGGGACTTGATAAGGTTTGGGCGATTATTTTGGCAACAGGATTAATGTTTGCCTCTGCCATTTTAAAGACCATGCACACTTTTCATTCCAACAGGTATCTTTTGACAACCAGAAGAGTGGTTATCAAGAAGGGGATTTTTGGGGTCAAGCTATCAGCCACCCTTTTTGATAAAATTACTCATCTGGAGGTTGACCAGTCAATAATTGATCGCCTGTTTTTGCATCACGGTTCAATAATTATCAATACAGCCGGCATGAATAAAGGTGAAATTAATTTAGCATACGTGGATTACCCGATGGAGTTAAAAAATCTGCTGGAGCGGTTGATAAATCGGGAAAGAGAACAATTTGGACTGCGGGGGGCAACTTTGACAGAAGTGGAGGGTGAAATTGTTACTTAGTTGCGGCAATCCTTGGCATATCGGGGATTTGAGGAAGCAGGGGAAGCGGGTCGATATATTTTCCATTTTGCCTTATTTCCAAGTGTGTGTGGGGACCGGATGTGTGACCGGTTAGTCCAACTTCTCCCAGGATGTTTTCACTGCTTACTGCCTGGTCTTCCCTGACAAAGATTTTGCCCATGTGGCCGTATGTTGATTGAAAACCCTTTTCGTGGGTAACTACCACATAATTTCCCAAACCGAAAAAGTCCTTGCCTGTTTTTTCCACAACACCTTTTAATATCGGACGGATAGGCATACCCAAACCTGAAGCAATATCGACTGCCGGATGATAATTGGAGAATCTGGTGGATAGATAACCCGGGTGCGGCAGTACCAAGGCCTGGGAAAATGAGGATGCTAAAATCTCCCCCCTTTGTGCCAGTCCCTGGGCTTTGGCAGTGGACAACCTGACAGGAGGCATGGAAAGGGAAGGATAGTAACCCAGGAGAGCAAATGCCACCAAGAAAATTATACTAAGCCTTTTAAACCAACCTTGGAACCTCGGGCCTATTTTAGGCAATTTTTGATTTAGGGCGACCCTTTCAAAAACTGCCTTAGGCAGAGAGTTTTTAAATTGTTTTTTCAAACAGGCGCGTATGATAACAAATTCCAGCCTCAAAGTCAAAATTGTAGGGTATAATAATTTGTACTGAAAGTGCCGCAGTATGAAAAAAACAATAATTTGGATACTGGTTTTACTGAGCCTGCTGATGCTGATTGTCAGATTCAGCGGTAAGGGAGCGGAGATGCTTTTGGGTATTAAAGAGAGAAGCGGTATCTCGGTTTTGTCCAAACCGGATGGCGCCACTGTTTTTTTGGATGGTCGTGAGGTGGGAAAAACCCCTTTTGAGGATAAAAATTTGGCAGTGAGGGAATATACGGTAACAATTGATAAGGAGGGAGCAGTCTGGCAGGGGAAAGTGATGCTTTCTGAAGGAACAGTATCTGTGATAAACAGGGATCTTGCCAAAGATACATCGTCGCAAAGCGGTGAGGTTTTAACCTTGGAAAAGGGACGGGGATTGACTGTTATTTCCAACCCGTCAGCATCAGAGGTGGAGGTGGACGGAAAGGTTTTAGGCAAAACTCCCACTACCTTGAGTTTGGCAGCAGGAGAGCACACCATTCTGATTTCCCACCCAAATTATCTAAAAAGAAGCATCAGGGCTAATCTGCCTGCTGAGTTTAATTTGACTGTTTCGGTAGACTTGGGTCTTTCCGAGGCGGATTTGACCACCATTGCCACGCCTGCAATCAAAGTTACGCCTGAGGTGTTAGTTTTGGATACCCCAACAAACTTTTTAAGAGTCAGGGATAAGGCATCCTTAAATGGCAAGGAAATAGCCAGGGTGACCCCGGGTGATACACTGATCCTGCTGGAAGATCTGGGCGATTGGATGCGGGTCAGGCTTGCGGATAATACTGAAGGGTTTGTCTCTTCGACATATGTGGAGAAAAAAGCAACACCTTGACAAAGATATTGAACTATGATATGTTAGAATTCTTATTGTTAGAAATCAAATTATTTTATGAAACATACACTCCTTTTTCATACTGTCAATCTAGGTAAAAAATTCCAAAAGTGTATAGACTTTGATTTATCTCCCGTGCCGCTTTCCTATTCGCAATCTTCTGCTCTGATATTAATCAATGCAAAAAAAGGCATCAGTCAAAAGCAGATTGCCCAAACTTTAAATCTGGAACCGGCCACAGTGGTGACAGTGATTGATGATCTGGAAAAATTGGATTTGGTGACAAGAGAAAATGTCAATGGTGACCGTAGGAAATATCAAATTGTCCTCACCAGAAAGGGCGGATCAGTGATCAGGACAATAAAAGCTCATATAGCCAGTCTAGAGGAATTTTTAAAGCAAAGATTATCCGATAAGGAAACAAAGTTTTTTTATTTGACTTTGGACAAGTTGGACCAAAGTTTAGAACAATGGAAAGGAGGTGATAAATGAGGTACCTTGCCAAGACTGAAATCTGGCAGCTTGATCAGGTTATTGGTGTTAAAACATTCAATGGTCAAAATCCGAATTCTAAGATCTTGGGTCGCTTTAGGCAGATTTTCCCGCTGACTTTTTTTCCTGATGAGTTGATCATTGAGGAGCTAAGAATTGTGTGGAAGAGAATTGAGGGGCCTTGGGCGGATGAGGTGATTTCTATCATGGCCACAGATATTGCCTGTGTTGATGCATCAGCCGGTCCATTCTTTGGGCATGTCCACATTAAGAGTTTAACAGGAGGCTTAGATATATTTGTTGATAAGCTTTTCAGAAGAGATGTTTATCAGATACGCAGTTTAATTGAGTCAATAGCCTTGTCTGCCAGAGTAGGTCTTAAAATTGGAAATAATGGTTTCGACGGACAATTAAGTTTTCCGCCTCAGGGTAGTATTAAAATGAATTGATGTCCGGCTGGTTTTTTTGTCCAGATCAATCTCCCCAATATAGGAGAGCATTATCAAGTTTTGCTTATACCCCCAGATAATAGATAATTCCCACCACCATCAAAAGATAGATAACTACTGTTGTTAAAAGTGGCTTATCAGACAGCAACACTCTCTCGGGTGATTCGCCTTCCTTTTTCTCATAAATAATATACAGATATCTCATGACGCCATAAATCACCACCGGCACTGTGGCCATTAAATATTTTGCCTCGGCAAACGGCAGTTCAAAACCACCCAGGAAAAGTGAAACTACGGGTCGTACCTGAATAGACGGTTGCAAAAAAGCAAAAAATGCATAAGACAGCCAGGCAGAGGTGGCAAACATGGAGGTTAAAATATCCAAAAGAGACTCCGGATAATGCAGCAGTGTTTCCCGATGTTGTGAGGCTTGTCCCTCCAAAAGCGTTCTTTCGGAGCGCCTTTTTCCGATTGCCAAAAATAAAGCAAATGAGGAAACAGACAGTAAAAACCAGACATTCAAATGCGCGTCGATTGCCCAGACCCCACCATAAACCCTTAACACAAAGCCTGCGGCAATCACCAAAACATCAATTAAAATTACCTGTTTAAGATAGGAGGAGTAAAAAAGTTGCAGTATTAAATAAGTGATGGCGGCAAAGAAAAAGGCCGGGGAGAGTTTGTAGGCAAACGGCAGACCTAAAACAATCAGCAGTAAAGCCAGAGTTAAAGCTAAGGGGGTAGGTATCAGTCCTGAAGCGATGGGACGCCTTTTTTTAAAAGGGTGAAGTTTATCCCTTTCAATATCAAAAATGTCATTTAAAAAATAGGTGGCGGATGAAAATACACAAAATAGTACAAATGCCTGGGTGGCCCGCAGTTGGTTTAGCGGATCTGGTAAGGTTCCGGAAAAAACCAATGCCGCGAAAACCGCAAAATTTTTTACCCATTGTCTGGGACGCGACGTTTTAAGGATTCCCCAAAGAAGCTGAGCCATAATATTCCACCTGCTACAACAGTTGCAACTAAGATTGCCGCAAACAGTTTACCTTGTGAGGATAAACTTAGGGCTGTTGCCCCTAACATAGCAGATCCTAAAATATAAAACAAGGCTATTTGTCTGTGTGAGAAGCCTGCCTGCAAAAGTTTATGGTGTAAATGACCCCGATCTGCCCAGACAGGGGATTTACCCTGCATGATTCTGCGAAAGAAAGTATAGACAAAATCAGTGGCCGGTATTAAAAGTACCAATCCTGCGGTGGCCAGTTTTGCGCCGGATAAAATTGCCAAGGTGGCAATCATAAAACCCAAAACTCCCGATCCGGAAAAGCCGGGAAAAATTTTGGCCGGATACCAGTTAAAAATTAAAAATCCCAAAGATGAACCAGCCGTAATAAAGGCCAATTTGGCAACATCTGCTTGTGTGGGATCCTGGGAAAGGGAGAGTTTTAAGGATAGTAACCCCAAAATAACTGCGGCAACAGCAGTGATCCCCGGCATTTGTCCGTCCACCCCTTTTGACCAATTAATCATATTCACCACCCAAACAATCCAAATTATGGCAAGCAGGTTAGCAAGCAAGGGATCAAAGTAGATAATCCCTCCCAAAGGATTGGTAATAAACTGTATGCTAACTCCACTGAAAACTAAAATAGAGGCTGCAATAAATTGGACAATCAGCCTTAAATACGGAGATAGGTTTTGATATTTATCATCCAAAAGTCCCACCAAAAGTAAAATTATTAAGGCAGCTATTAACCCCAGGGTGTATGCCCTGAAAGGGGTAAATATCAGCAAGCTTATGATAATTCCTAAAAATAGGCTTAACCCTCCTGCGCGGGGAACGATCCGTTTTTGAGTATGGGCCGGGTGTGGCCGCTCTTTGGGATTATCCAAAAGATTAAATTTTTTCGCAAATTTAATAGTGAGGGGAGTTGAGAGCGTAGTTACTATAAAAGAGATTAGGGCAGGTAAGAAAAAAATCATTTAGATAAATATTAATATAATTTTAATAAACGTGACAGATAATATCAGCGTTGAAATCAAAGATGAAAGAATTAAAACTTTTTTAAAAAAAGACTGGGAATGATGAAGCTGTTGGGACAGGATAAAATTAAAAGTACAAATTAAGATAATGCTTACGGGTAGTATTAAGAATTGCCGATGATGAGCAAGTTGTGCTTCTCCCCAAGGGAGGGAGTAAAAAAGCGGCAGTTTTTCCGGCAGAAATCTGAAAAAAATCAGTATAACTGCGGCAATTGTGAATGCGCAAGAAAGAGAAATCACCACAAGAAGGGATTGGTTTTTCTTTAGTTTCAACATAATTTTTATACCTTTTGCAGCAGCCGTGCCTTGTTGGTTACCCTAAACTCCAAACGTTTCCCAAACATTAAAGAAGTTTGGGCATCAATTGCAGGCAAAGATGAAATGGTGATTAAAATAATCGGCACCAAAACCCACTGCATATACGACCAAACCCTTTTAAAAAAAGACCACTCTTTTGGCCTTTTTGGCGCTGTTTTTTCATGGACGTAAATTGTGGCAAAAAGTCCTAAAAAGGCGGCAGTTAAGATCCAGGAAGAAATAATGGGCAAATTTACAGACAAGACAGATACTTTAAACTGGGGATTTACCAGTGGTATCAGTAAACTGCCGAAGGTGACAAAGATGGCCAAAAATCCCCACTTTAAATCTCCCCAGATTTTAAAAAGCAGTTTATCGGTTTTATCCCAAAAATCGCCCTCGTTTTTAAAATATTGTTTAACAATAAAAGGAATGTGTTCAACACCGTAGGCCCACCGCTTGATCTGTAAATACTGGTTTTGGAAAGTTTTTAAAAGAGTAGTATCCTGAACCGCGTCTGCGGAAATCGGCAAAAAATGGGGGATGACTTTGTAAGCTCCCTTGAAGTGATAATATGCTTTCCAGTAAAATCCTGAATCATCATTCACCTTATCCGGAAGCCAAAGTCCGATATCCAAGAGGCTTTTTAGGGAAATTGACATTGATGAATAGTTGATATACTTATCTGATCCCACCATTTCAGCCAGTTGCCAAAAGCTGGTGCCGGTTGCCATCAGCCGCATGGGGGTGGGGGCTTGCCAGTAGTTGTTGTGGTACAAAAAGACTCCGGTAAAGCTTCTTTGATCCCGCTTGTTTTGGGGAAGGGTTAAATATTTGTGCAGAGCTCCTGCTAAAAATTGCGGATGGATGACAAAATCAGCATCCAAAGTGGTCACAAAAACATCATCAATCTTCACTCCTTTTTGCTTAAGTTTTGGCAGGATATGTTTAATCATCCAGTTTTTGTTTGAACCCTGTCCCGCAACTTCACCTGCCAGGTCGTATGGGTGGATTGTGGTAAATACCCCACCGATTTTTCCTTCAATTTTTTTAAGATATTTTTGGGTCTTTTTAATTTTATCAGGATCATCTCTTTGTTCAAAACCAACAGCAATCAATATTTTTTCTTTGGGATATTGGCTATTAATTATTGCCTCAAAAGTAGGCGCAAGAATGTATAAAGCTTCTTTGTAGGTGGGAATTAAAATTAGATGGTAATATTTTTTCCATTCTTTTGGAAAATCTTTTTGCAAAAGATTAACCCAGTCCTCTTGTTTTGCCCGTTCCATTTTTTGATAACCTATTATTATCAGAACACCAATTTTTAAAGCGTTCAGAAGCCAATATACATCGGCAATTAAAATTAAATAGGCCACAGCATAGGGTAGGGTAAAGGAAAGCCAGATAGGAGAGGTTAATGCCAGCCAGGTTAGACTGCCAGGCAGAATTTCCAGAAGCCTTTCAAAGGCACTTTCATGCTTTAAGACAAATTCTTTTTCCAACTCTTTAAATAAAATAAATCTTTTGGAAAGGAGATGGTGGATAATAATCCCCAGCCCAGCACCAATCAGGAAAAAAGAGGTTAAAAGATTCACCCCTCCTGGAAAGAAATTCCTGCCAAAAAAGCCCATTAAAAAACCTGATATGATAAATATCAGGCCAAATATAGAATACCTGATCTCTCCTAAGATCCTTTTGATGATTTCAGAGATATAAAAAAACGATAAAAAACCAATAAAAAAGACCAAAATGATCCTCATTAGTATGGTTAAGTTTACTCAGTTTGAGGTAAGAAAGCAACTCAAGAGAGTTGGAAAATTTTTTTGACGTTAGTAGTGGTTTGATCACAAACTTCTTCCAAAGAGACATTTTTTAGTTCGGCAATCAGTTGGGTAACTTCTAGAACATTGGCCGGTTCATTGCGCTGGCCTCTTTTGCTCTGAGGAGGGAGGAATGGACAATCTGTTTCCAGGACGATTTTTTCCAGAGGCAAAAGTTTAACAGCTTCCCGCAAATATTCATTTTTTGGATAGGTAATTGTGGCGGCAAAAGAAACAAGTAAGTTAGTAGTATGTAGAATGTATTTTGTAGTATGTATCAACCCACTATAGCAATGCAAAATAGTAGGATGGTTGCCTACCATTTCTAAAACTTCATCCCAAGCCTCACTATTTTCAGGATTTTTTGATCTGTCATCACGACAATGTACTATCAAAGGTAAATTTAGTTTTTTGGCCAGATCAATTTGAGCCTGAAACAACTGGCGTTGCAGCTTCTTGGCCTGGTTTATCGAGATAGAGTTAGGGAGTAAGCCAGGATGATCAAAAAAGTAATCCAGACCACATTCTCCAACCGCCACAACTTTTGCTGGATTTTTTCTATAAATATTTTCTAACTCCTCAGCATCTTTTCTTAACTTGTTACTTGTTACTTGTGCCTTGTCACTTTTATATTTAACTGCTTCATGTGGATGAATGCCAATAGTTGAGTAAAACTTGATTTTATCTGAAGTGAATTCTGCTGCTTTTTGGGATAACTGTACATCAACTCCAACATTAATAATAGTGGTTACCTCTGCCTCGAGGCAGTGTTGTATAACCTCGCCAAGATCTTTCTCATAACCTGGCCAATATAAATGGGCATGTGTATCAATTAACATTACAGTCCAAATATTGTAACAAATCTTCCTTCTGGTTGGTTTTTATCCACGGATCTTCTATGAGAAAAATAATTCTTATTCTCATAAGTACAGATTTTGGGATTGTCTATATTTTCTGGTAATACCCCAGTCTTTATTAATTGCTTTTCAGCTTCTTTCCAAATATCCAAACGGTAGTGGCAGGGCCCAATTGATGGGCCAAATTTCACTATTAAAGCTTTAGGATTTGTTTTGTAATTTTTCTCAAGGCTTTTGATGGCTTTTTTAATAATTCCATTATCTAGGCCTCTATATCCTACATGGATTAATCCAATAGCTTTATGTGCCTTATCATAAAAAGAAATAGCCATGCAATCTGCCACTTTTATCATTAAATAAATATCTTTATTGGTTATTAACCCATCTGCCTCTATAATTTCTAATGGAACATTGTCTATTTTTATAACCTTGTTTCCATGAATTTGTTTGACTTCAGCTAGTTTTTTAGGATTTATTTTAATTTTTTTAAAAAACTTTTCCCTGTTTGCTAAAGCTTTTTTCGGACTTCCATAATATATGGACATATTTCCATCAGAAACTTTAGACGAGACTAAAATCATATCCTGGGGAAAAGTGGAGCAGATGATTTAATTTTACCTGAGAATTGTTTTAATATTTTTTCTGCTGTCTGGGGTAAAAAGGGTTGAAGATTATATCCTATGGCCTGAATTCTTTTTACTAGATCTTCTAAAACAATTTTTGCTTTTTCACCTTCCAGTTCCCATGGCTTTTCTTCATTTATCTTTTTATCATCTTCCTGTATTTGTAATTTTAAATATTCAATAGCACCAAAGAAGTTTAAATCGTTGAAGAATAATTGCCACTTGACTTTGTCTTTCAATTCTTGCTCAATAGGATTTGAAGGTATTGCAAGATTATTTTTTTGGCATAACATAGCTACCCTTCCCACTAAATTACCTAATCCGTTTGCAAGATCTGCATTATAAATTCTGTCAAATAAATCCCAAGAAAAATCTCCATCCTCCCCAAATGGAAATGCAGCAAGTAAAACATATCTTGCTCCATCAACACCATATTTTTTTACTAAATCATCTGGATGGATAACATTACCGATGGTTTTGGACATCTTCTGTCCGTTTATAGTAAAAAATCCATGAGCAAAAATTTTTCTGGGTAAATCTTCACCGATAGCCAGTAACATAGCAGGCCACACTACACTATGGAACCATAAAATGTCTTTTCCCACCAAATGGAGATCTGCTGGCCAATAATTATTTTGTGACCCATAAGTATAATAATTTATTAAAGCCTCAATCCAAACATAGGAAGTATGATTTTTATCAAATGGTAATGGAATACCCCATTCCAGATTTGCTCTTGATATAGAAATATCTTCAAGTCCTCGTTCTAGTTTACTCAAAATTTCGTGTTGTCTTTTTACGGGTAAGACTTCAATTTTTTTACCACCTTCATTGTTAATAAGAGCAATCAGTCTTTTTTTATATTTACTAAGTCTGAAATAATAATTTTCTTCTGAATGTTCAACAGGAGGTTTGAGATGATCTGGACATAATCCATCCTTTAAATCTTCTTTAGCCCAGAATTTCTCACAAGAAATACAGTAAAGGCCTTTATAGAGCCTTGGCTTTGGATCAATTGCACCTTTGTCATAAAGTTTTTGCAAGAATGCTTGGGCGATTTTGATATGATCATCATCAGTAGTTCTAATAAATCTCACATAGTTAATATTTAAATTTTTCCAAGCTTGTTTGAATTTTTCTGAAATTTCATCTGCATAATCCTTAGGTTCTTTACCATGTTCTTTAGCTGCTTGGGCTATTTTTGCTCCATGTTCATCTGTACCAGTTAAGAGTTTTGCATCGTAACCTTTGTGAGCCCAGTAGCGCGTTAGAACATCAGCCGCTATTGTAGGATATGCATGACCAAGATGGGGTACATCATTCACATAATATATAGGTGTTGTTGCAAAAAATTTATTCATACCTTCTCCGTAAGTGTGTTATTTTAGAAATTTTTGGTAGTTTAGTCAAACTTTTCTTTTTCATTTTGCCAAAATAACTGACTAAAAGTACAACAGAAATTATTACTAAAACCCCTGTCACCAGATTTAAAGAATCTAAAGCTTTCAGAATAAGCAGGAGTAATAACCCCAAAGAAATGGATCCGGAAATAAAAATATTTTTAAGAAAAGCCTTTAAAGTAAAAGTTATTGCCAAATATAATGGGATAAAAAAACCAACAAGCTGGGTTGGATTTGCCTGGGTTATATTCTCCGGATAGGGAATTTGGAAAACTACATAAACAAAAATCCCCCAAAAAATTAAGGCAGGCAGAATTACTATCAATATTTTGACCATAGATATATCTTAACAATTTTTATCGTGGTAAAATACCCACGTTATGGATAAACAAACTATTAAGTGTAAAAAGTGTGGTACAGAGATAGAAATATCAGAAGCTTTAACCCATCAAATTGAAGAACGAATAAGAGTTTCAGAAGAAGCTAAGCACCAAATTGATATTGAAAACGCAAGAAAGACGGGAGAAGAGAATGCGCAGAAGCAGATGGAAGAAAAGTTTCAACAACAAGTGATAAATCTTCAGAAGGAAAACGAAGACGAAAAAGGAAGAAACAAAAAACTAATTTCACAAATTGATGAAATGTTAAATGAAATAAGAAAACTTAGAGCGAAGGATGACGAGAGAGAGATCGAAATGAAAAAAAAGCTTATGGAGGCAGAAGACAATGCTAAAAAAGAAGCCAGAAGACAGGCGGATGAGGAAAATCAAACAAAAATTTTAGAAAAAGATAAAAAACTTAATGATGCATTGAAACAAATAGATGAACTTAAAAATAAGATTCAGCAAGGTTCTCAACAAATTCAAGGGGAAGTAATTGAATTAGAATTAGAACGTATTCTGATTAATGAATTTCCTCAAGATATAATACAAGAAGTTAAGAAAGGGGAACGCGGAGCAGACATTATTCATGAAGTTATTGATAAACGAGGAAGAAAAAGTGGGACTATCCTTTGGGAATCAAAGAATGCTCAATGGAAAAATGATTGGCCCTCAAAACTAAAAGAAGACCAAAGGGCCAAAAATTATGATTTGGCGGTATTGGTAACCATTAACAAACCAAATGGTTTAGATTCTTTTACTTATAGAGAAGGCGTATGGTTGACTACTTGGCAATTTGTAATTCCTCTAGCATTTGCTCTCAGGTTTAGTCTTATTAGTATCAATCACGAAAAAGAAAAAATATCTGGTCAGGAGAAACAGGAAAAAAAGGAGATTCTATATCAATATTTCACTGGAGCAGAATTTAAAAATAGAGTAGAGGCTATAATTGAAGCCTTCAGTAATTTGCAAGGTGAATTAGAAAAAGAAAAAAGATGGTTCAATGCTAAATGGGGTAGAGAGGAGAAGGACATACGTAGAATTATAGATCAGACCTATGGTATGTATGGAGATTTGCAATCAATGGTTGGTCGCGCGCTCCCTACAATTAAGAGTTTTGAGCTTGCGGAAGGACTAGAAGAAAATAATTTGTCATTAGTCACAGAATTAAATGATAACAAATGAATTTAAAGCCGCATATAAAAGTTTAAATCCTCAGCAGAAAGAAGCAGTTGATGAAATTGAGGGCCCTGTGATGGTACTTGCCGGTCCCGGTACAGGCAAAACTCAAATTTTAACTCTTAGAATTGCAAACATTTTACTCAAAACACAGATTAATCCTGAAAATATTCTGGCCCTAACCTTTTCCGAATCAGCATCATATGAAATGAGAAAAAGACTGGCTGAGATTATTGGAACTCCCGCATTCAGAGTCGAGATTTCAACATTTCACTCGTTTGCCAACGACATTATCAAAAATTATCCTGATGAATTCCCCTATCTTTTGTCAGCTGATTCAATTACAGAGATTGAACAACTCGAGATCTTGGAAAGATTAATTGAAATTGGTGATTTTAAAATCCTGCGTCCATTTGGAGATCCTCTCTATTATATTCGCGATATCTTATCCGCAATCAACAATTTAAAAAAGGAAGGGCTCAGCCGCAAGGAACTGGAAGATGCTTTAAATAAATGGCAGGATGAAACTGCATCTGCCTCAGATTTATATCATGAAAAGGGTAAATACAAGGGTGAGATGAAAGGCAAATATCTTGGTCTTAAAAAAGATATTGAGAAATGCCGCGAATTTTTAAAAATATTTGCATTTTATGAGCAGACTTTGCTTGATGAGAAAAAGTATGACTTTAGCGACATGCTGATGGAAGCTGTAAAAGTTTTACAGAAAGAAAAAGATCTATCTTTGCGTCTTCAGGAAAAATACCAATATATTTTGATAGATGAACATCAGGATACAAATTCTGCCCAGAATAAACTGGTGGAGCTATTGTCTTCTTACTATGATAATCCTAATTTATTTGTGGTGGGAGATATCAGCCAGGCAATATACCGTTTTCAGGGAGCATCTCTGGAGAACTTTTTGTATTTTAAAAAAAAATATCAAAGGGCGAAATTGATAAATCTGCAAAAAAATTACCGGTCGCAGCAGACGATTTTGGATGCGGCCTCATCACTTATTGAAAAAAATATCAGCGCCAATATTTTACCTTCCGCGCCTTTAACATCGCACAATAAAAAGACAGGTTCCAGGATAAAAATAGCCAAATTGTCTGATTATAATCTGGAATATGAATATGTTGCGGCAGAAATTGAACGCTTGATCAAAAGAGGAAACAATATTTCGGAGATTGCGGTTTTATCAAGAAGGAATGCAGATCTTTACCCTGCGGCTGAAGTTTTAAATAAAAAGAGCATTAGGTTTGTTATCTCCTCAGATGATGATGTTTTGGAATCTGACCAGATCAGGAAATTAATCCTAATCCTGGAATCTCTGGCAAATCCTTTTGATGAGTATTATCTGTCCAGGGTGATGCAAATAGATTTTTTGGGGTTTGACCCTTTTGATTTATATAAAACAATAAGTTTTTCAAAAAAAGAAAAAATTGATTTTATCTCTGCCTTGAAAAAAAATGAAAAATTCAACCCCTTTCTACAAATCTATAAGGGCTGGATTAAACTTTCTGTGAATATTCCATTCGATGATTTATTTGTAAAGATAATTGACGAATCTGGACTGATGAAAGAAGTTTTATCTCAGCCGAACAGGTACCAGGAGTTAGATAAATTAACGGCACTTTTTAATCAGATCAAGCAAAATACATACAAAAATCCCGCGTTTTCTTTGTCTGATTTTTTACATCTTTTGGAAACTTCAAAAAAACATAAAGTAACAATTTCCACCAAGGATCAAAAAACTTTGGATGGGGGAGTCAGACTGATGACTGTTCATAAATCGAAAGGATTGGAATTTGAAACAGTTTTTATTATCAATTTTTTTGACAGCCGTTGGGGTAGCAGGAAGAAAGATGCAAAAATTGCTATCCCCTGGAAATTTTTAGGAGAAAATATCAAGGCAGAGATTGATTTTGAAAAGCTGGAAGACGAAAGAAGGCTGTTGTATGTGGGGATCACTCGCGCCAAAAATAATATCTATTTAACCTATGCTGCTATCGGTATTGAAGGAAGGGAACAATTGCCCAGCCAGTTTTTGCAGGAAATTGATGCCCGATTTTTGGAATATATTGATGCGGCAAAATTTGAAAAAAGTTTTGACAAAAAAGATTTGTTTGCAATTGGTAATCCAACAAAAACCAGCGCCAAAAATAAAAAATATCTACAAAATTTATTTTTGGAGAAAGGATTGTCTGTTACCGGTTTGGGGAATTTTTTGGAATGTCCCTGGAAATATTTTTTCAGAAATCTGGTAGCACTCCCCGATGTTAAAAGCAAATTCCTGATTTTCGGAACGGCAATACATCATGCTTTGGATTATTTTATAAAGGTCAGACATTTTAAAAAAATAAATGAGAAAATATTGATTGATAAATATCTGGAAGTTTTGGATAAAAGCGCTTTGTCCAAAGCAGATTACAAAGAGCTTGTGGCAAAAGGCAAAAAGGTACTGATTAATTATTTCCATCAAATTATTCCGACTTGGCCAAAGGATTTACAAAGTGAAATGCATATTAGGGGAGTTAAATTTTCTGATCAGCTGATATTAAATGGCCGGCTGGATATGGTGGAGATTGTCAGAGACAATATAGTGCGCGTGCATGATTTTAAAACCGGAAAGCCGAGATCCAGATCTCAAATTGATGGATCAAAAGATGAGAAAAAGTATAATTACTTAAGACAGCTGGTATTTTATAAACTCTTGCTCGATCGCTATAAAAGCGGATTATTTAATATGACTGAAGGAGTAATAGATTTCATAGAGCCGGATGAAAAAGGCAGGTTTAAATCAGAGATTTTTTTCATTTCCGATACCCAGGTTAAAGAATTGGAAAAGCTCATAAAATCAGTGGGTGATCAAATAATCAACCTTACTTTTTGGGACCAAACGTGTGGAGAGAAAGATTGTGAATACTGTAAGTTACGAAGATTGAGTTTTTAAAACTATATGTATAGAAAAAGAGTGCAGAAATTACGAGAAAGTATCAGAGCGGACAAGCTTGATGCCGCTTTTATATCCTCTGTTTCCAATATAGAATATCTGACAGGTTTTACAAATTTTTCCAAAGACGAAAGAGAAGCTTATCTTTTGGTAGGCGGTGGTTTTGGCTACATCATAACAGATGGGAGATATTCGGAGGTAATCAAAAGAGATGTTTCCCACCTGACTCTTTTTGAGAGAGGTAATGAAAAGCAAATAGACAAGCTTTTTAAAAAGCACAAAAAAGAAATTAAAACATTGGGAATCGAGGAAGATAATTTAACAGTGGCAGAGTTTAAAATAGTTAAAAAGCATTTTAAACATATTAAGCATTTTAGTGCCGGTCATTTAAGATCCATCAAGACAGATGAGGAAATAAAAAAGATTAAAAAAGCTTGCCAGACTTCGGATTTGGCATTTGATTATATTGTTAAGCAGATTAAAGTTGGGATTACAGAAAAAGAAATAGCACAGGAGTTGGAAAAGTTTATCAAAAGTTATGGAGCTGCAATTTCTTTTCCGCCAATTGTGGCTTTTGGGAAAAACTCCTCTGTTCCCCATCATCAAACTGGTGATCAACAATTAACGATTAACGAGAAGCTAATTTTACTGGACTTTGGGGTAAAAATGGATGGATATTGTTCGGATATGACAAGAACCATATTTTTTGGCAAACCATCGGAGAGACAGAAAAAGATTTATGACGTGGTTTTAGAGGCCCAACAAAAGGCAGTGGAATTTATCAAGGCAGCAATAGAAAGTGGGCAGGAAATAAAGGCCAAGGAGGTGGATAAGATAGCAAGAAAATATATCACATCTCATGGTTATCCAACAATTCCTCATTCATTAGGACATGGCATAGGTCTTGAGGTACATGAACACCCATCTTTATCTCCAAAAAGTAAGGACATTTTAAAAGCTGGTATGGTTTTTTCCATAGAACCTGGAATTTATTTACCAGGCTTTGGAGGAGTAAGAATTGAGGATTTATTTGTAATAGAAAAAAACGGTTTAAAGCAAATGACCTATTCCCCAAAAGAGAGAATTGTATTATAATAACCCCTCTTTATGAACAAATGGGATCAACTGGCAGATAAAGCTATTTTAGATAAAACAATTTCAGCTTTAAAGGCAAATGGCATAGATGCCAAAGTTGTGGAAACTTCTGAAGATGCCAAGAAAATGGTTCTGGAGCTTTTGCCGGCAGGTAGCGAGGTTATGACCATGAGCTCTACCACTTTGGATGCAATCAGTTTGTCTGAGGAGATCAATAAAGAAGGCAGTCAGTTTAAGCCAGTCAGAGACAAGTTGTATGCCATGAATCAGCAGACTCAAGCCCAGGAAATGAATAAACTGGGGGCAGCGCCCCAATATGCTATAGGCAGTGTTCATGCGGTGACTGAGGAAGGCAGTGTGCTGATTGCTTCCAACACAGGCAGCCAATTGCCAGCTTATGCTTATGGGGCATTGCATGTGATTTGGGTAGTAGGGGCACAAAAAATTGTTAAAAATACCCCGGATGGTATAAAGAGAATTGATGAATATGTCTTACCCTTAGAATCAGAAAGGGCCAGAAAAGCATATGGAGTGCCGGGTAGTAATGTAAGCAAGCTCTTAATTGTTAATAAAGAAATAAACCCAGGTAGAGTTACCCTTATTTTGGTTCAGGAGAAATTAGGTTTTTAACGGCGGTAGATTTGAAATTTTCCTGCGCCAACGATATCTTTTGAAAAATCAATTTCTTGGGAAAGGTCTACTTTTTTGAAAGGCTTCCAGTTTGGGAAATGATAAGTTTGAGTAATAACGATTGAGCCTTTTTTTAATTCTCTTTTCAATTTATGTTCTAATTTTGTAACTCCTTTTAGAAGTAAATAAATATAAACAATATCAGCATCAGAATAATTTCTTTTAAAAATATCGCCATGATAAAATTGACAATTTGTTGCAATTGCACTTTTTTGTCTATAAGTTTTCCATCTGGAGTATAAAACTCTAAGCCATGATTGTTCTATTCCGATTGAGGAAGCACCCAATTTGGCAGCTTCCACAACAACCCGCCCATCACCAGATCCCAGTTCATAAAATCTTTTTCCTTTTTTTACTCCTGCTAATTTTAAAATTTTTCTGATGGTTGCTAATTTTGTGGGTACATATGGAGCATCAGATCCGGCAAACCAGGAAAGGCCGATTAGGCAACCTATTAATATACCTCCGGAGATAATGAGAGTTAGATCCATTATGTGTATTGAAAGATTTGATTAAAAATTTGGTTGATTATAACGTGCTGTAAGATTTCAGTCAAAATTTAGCTGATTTTGCAATGTTTTGAAGCTAAATTATTGCAAGATGTAGTATATAAACATTAAAATCTTACACAGTCAACTTATCCTCATTTACTGGTATGGGGGACCTGAAATTAAGGACGCGATTAACCGACGTCGTCACCTCTGCACTCCAAACGTCGCAGATTCCGAAACTCTATACCGGAACGGAGTTCCCGTTGTTACTGTGGGACATAAGAGAAAGAAGGTCGGCTGGACCTAGATACTTGAAGACAAGCTGCTTGTTCCGTGCAGCGATAAGAAGCTTGTATAGGGTAGGACGGTCGATAGTTATGGGGAGCAACTTGCTTACGTCCGAGAATCTCGTTTCTTCAAGCCGTGTGAGCCAACTATCAAAAAGGATTCGGTCACTCTCAACACGGCGTTCAAACTGGGCTCTAGACAGCGACCGGGCGGTGGCGCACCAACGCTGGTCGCCGGGAAGAAGTGGAGCATGGGGTTGTTCGACGTAATAGCGCGGTATATCAATCGTATCAACTATACGAAAGTGGGGGATGGAACCCCGAGCGGCGCGGTGATACAGTTTTTGGACCACATCTTGCTCCGGCGAGGCAAGTTCTAGCAGACCGTTGCGGCCAGCCGAGTCGACGAGTAGGATGGGACCGGTGATGACCCACAGCGTTGCCCCAGACTTCTTGGCGCGCTTGGCCGCCTCCAGGAAACGGTCGTCGTTATACACTAGCGGGTCTGCTTCACCACAAAATATGCGGATCGTTCCTCCTGGCCTCACCGCGAGCAGGTCCTGTTCGAGGGATTCGACTGGTTTTTCTACCGGAACCCACTCCCCGCCCGGATGAGTCACTTCTCGCTCAGAGGAACTTGCCATAGCTTCCTCTCCTGCCTTGCCTGGTCGACTCATGTCGGGCCAATAAGGCAAGTATCAGGTAATATAACCACCATATAACCAACATCGTTCTCATTCGACAAGATAATACTACTGAGGAAAATGTCTGTCAATGTGTAAGATTTCAGTCAAAATTTGAGGTATTTTTCAATGTTTTGAGGCTAAAGGATTGAAAAATAGGGTTCAATAACACTGAAATCTTACAGGAAGTGAACGTTCTGCTATAATACATCATCAGGAGGAGGTGAACGCAACAATAAAAGGCAAAGAAACTCTTAGGGACATGAACAACGACATAGGCGGTGCTCTGCTTAGTAAGGCGAGTCTTGTTCCTTCAGAATCAGCCCATGGTGCAGCGGAGGATGTGCCAGCGGTTGTTAGCGATGAGCCACGAACTGAAGAGCCGCTGGCGGGGGTGGATGACGTGGGGGATAGGCGCGGCGGAGTTTATCTTCAATGGTTGAGCTACTGGTATAATGATAGTTGCGACGAGGCCAATATAGCGCCAATGGAGTCTTTGATTATTCACTTCAGTTCACCTCCGGGGCAGAAGAAACGTTGATTCGATATAGACAGAAGATGTTGATATAATGCTATTGATCTTATGTTGAAACGATTGTCGGATTATCTCTTATTAATAGGAATAAGTAATGCCATCATAATGAGCTTGTTAATCGTAGATTCTATCCACCAGAATAGAACTACGGGGAGATTATCTATCGAAGATATCCCATCTATAATATCGAGCTTATCTATCGATAGTGTACCGATTTTAGTCGGTATGTGGAGAGAACTGAGGAAAACTTCACTAAGTTATATCGACACGATAATAAAGAATAGGTTTTTAGCAATTATACTCGTAGTTGTTTTTAGTTTAAAATTAATGATCATAATGGTAGCAATTATAGCCTCCTTTGTTCTCCGTACGCTATTGAGTACGAGTTGGTAGTGCCGAGTGTTGTTGTGCCATGGCATCGGAGATTAGCCAACAGGGTCATGTCCCGCTACGACACCGGTATCAAAGTGTCGGACGGCGAACTAGCGGCGGTGAACCTGCAACGCCATGAATTTCACGGAGAGTGGAACTGCACCATCCTGCCCACCAAGCATTCACATTGAGAGGTTTATTTCATAACGAGCCCTAAGCAGTCGCGTGAAAGTTCAGGACCAAGGAAATCTGGGCCGGCCGCCCGTCCGTTCCTCCCGAACGCCTGCTCAAAGCCTTCCCCTGTTCATCGCCTTCGAGTCAGTCGGTAGGCAGCAGGCCTCCTGTGACCAACTGAATGGCAACCTGCTCTTCCGCTGGTTCCTCTAGATGGACTTGGTCGAGCCGAGCTTCGATCACAGCAGCTTCTCCAAGAATCGCAGTCGGTTGCTGGAGCACCATCTGGCCCAATAGCTCTTCGATGAGTTCCCGGCCGTTGTGCCTGCGGACTGTCAGCCTCCAGTATATGCACATATCGCTGGAAATAATTCGCATAGCGCATCTGAACAAGAGGGAACTCAGCTCGCGGCTCTTATACTCCTATTTAGATGGATTGTCAATACTCGGATGAAATAGGACACCGGAACATGACTAGCATAGTCATAGCCGGGTGCATGGGAGATCAAGAATGGCAGCAGAGCCCTTCTCTTGGCATTGAACCCGATCTGCGTGGTATAGTGGCGGCGTCTGGAGGGTATGCTAGCTCCGGCTCCGGCAGTGGCACAAGCGTGCAAGCTACAATTTGGGGATTTTGTGTAAGATTTCAGTCAAAATCTAGGTGATTTTTCAGTTGTTTGAAGCTAAATTATTGCAAGATAGGGTTCAATAACACTGAAATCTTACAGGGGTTTTTCTTTGAAAAGGTTTTTTGTCAGAGTAAAGCCGAGTTTAGAATACCAGTCATCTGTTGAGAATATAACATTAGTTTTGAGCTTCTTGGCACAAGCTACAACCATAGCATCAAAGATGGTTTTTTTCTTACTACCTTTTGGGTCAAACACCTTTAAGGCTTCATTTAACATATCAGTATCTGTATTCTCAATTGTTAATGTTCCAGATGTGATTTTTTCAACTACTTGAACAGCTAGATCAGATGACTTAAGTTTACGAATCAAAGTAGTGATAGTTTCTGTAATGGTTGTTAGCGGGAAAATCGTTTGGGCATCAAGTTGTAGTAATTTGGTCACTGTTTCGACGGCCTGTTTGTGGTTACGATCTTCTTCGTGTAAAAGGGCAATCAGACCATCTGTATCCCCAACTACGATGAGTGATTTGTCAATCCCACGTGTACGCATCATGTTTATCGGATAAGTCTTTAGGTAGTCCGCTTCCTTTGGGAATAATACCAGCCATATCTAAAAGGGCTTTAGTAGATTGCTTATTTTTTAAAGCCTTCAGCCTCTCTAAGTCATCTAAAGGGATAATTGCTACCTGCGGTTCTTTTTGGGAAACAATCACGACAGGACGTTTGGTTTTTTTAACTTGATCAAAAACCCGTCGGTAATTTCTAAGGATATCTCTGGCAGTTATAATTGTAGTATTGAGCATAATATAAATATTGTACACGATGTCTATATATTTGTCAAATATTTTTCTGACATTTATATTGACAATAAGGAGATTTTAGACTATCTTTTTAACAAGTTTAGCAGAAAAACTTTCAGTGGCATTAGTTTATCAATTGCAGTAAAAATTATGTAGATCGGCCAATTGAAAACAAGATCATATGTTCCAATGTATTCAACCAATTGTCCTCCATAGCCTTGCTTAAATTTATGAAACCCAAACCAGGGATCTTTGGGATTAGCATCAGGTCCTAATGCCCCCCACATATCAAATTTTTTCAGGCCCATTTTTTTACCCAATTTTATTGCCTCCCAAGCTATCAAATTATTGGCCATCACTTCCGGATGAGCTTTAGAAGAACCACCATAGGGATAGTAAAGAGTATCTTTAAAATTAAGTAACACCCAAGCAGCGAGTGGTTCATTTTTATAAAATGCAATCAACAATCTAGCCATTCCAGCCTGTTTAAGAATCTGCCATACTTTTAGATGATACTCTTGATTGTGTCCATGGTAACCTTGGCGTTTGGTGGTCTCAAAATATAATTTCAAATAAATTTCAAAAGCTTCATCATCTGTCCTTTCCTCCACTTTCACTCCATGTTTTTGAGCTAACTTAATGTTATATCTGGTTTTTGGGTGCATGTTTTTTAAAAGTTCTTCTTCAGATTTTGTAAGATCTAATATAAAGTTATATTTGGTAAAAAGTGGTTTAGCAGATGGGGTAAATGATTGATTGGGAGATTGCTTCCCCCGGATCAAGTCCGGGGTCGCAATGACGTGGGGCTCCAGTTTTATAAAGGCACGGTTATATGCTTTGCCTATTTTTTTTAAAGCATCTGCTAATTCTTTGTCGGGAGCTGGACCCTTTGGTAAATAACCCACGAATTTTTTGGTAAATGGAATTTTGTGTAAGGTTAGCTGGAAAACGATAGAAAGCTTATTGTTATGATAGAGACCGTATCTTAAAAGGGGAATTCCCAAAGATTTTCTGAACTCCCCCCATTCCCAAGATTGGATAACATGGGTAACCAATTTGTTATATTGAGATCTTTGCTTATCACTAATTGGCCGCAAATCCATGGAGCAATTATACAGGATTTGAGGTTAAAAGATGTTAATATTTGCTTTTTGTCTTAAATCTTGAAATTTTTGGGAAAAAATTTCCGTCAGTTTTTGTTGTTGTAGGCTTTCCTCAGCTTCTTTTTGCTGCGAGGCGGAATCAGTTGCCCGAAGCAAAGATTTGTTTTCCGATAAAAATTTTTCAACTTCCTGGGCAGAAACAGTTGCCTGACTTTCATACAGTTTGGTAACTGAAAGCTGGATCCTTATTTGTTCTCTTAAAGTATCCCTTGTCTGGCCCTGTTGTGAAAGCAGAGTATTTAAGGCCTCTTTTCCTCCGACACTGGTCTCAAGCTCGGTAATTTTTGCGCTTATTTCTGTTTCCGTAGGAATGGCACCTGATTTTTGTGCCTCTTGCAGGATGATCTTTTCATTAATAAGCTGATTTAGGGTCTGAGTGCGAAATTGCTGATTTAATTTATTTTGTAATTCCAAATTAGTCAGCGGCATTCCATTAACAGTTGCGGCTACAAATAAGCTTTTCTTGTATACTGCCAAAAGTAAAAGTCCGGCAACGAGGATGACAAAATAAACTTTTTTAGAAGAACGGAAATTTTTAACAGAAGATATCTTATCCAAAAGATTATTGACAGAAGCAAAAGGTTGATTTATCTTGCTTGTTGGAGAAACTTTTTTTGCCATTGACCGATAATAACAAAACATGTTGTTTCTTGGCAAGGACTAATTTAAAATTAGATTATGCAAAAAGGTTCTGCCCTGCCCTTTTTAATACTAGTAATTGTAATTTTAGGAAGTTTAGTTTTTTTCTATTCTTATAGTAGAACTGGTAGTAGAACTGGGACAAGGGATGAACCAGCTAAACTTTTGCAGCCGCCTGTTTCCGAAAGCAAAATTAAAACATTCACTGGCGAGAAACTTCAAATTCAGTTTGATTACCCCAAGCAGTTAACTGCCAAAGAAGATTCTGAGGAGGAATTTAATCAAAGGGGAAATGGGGATTTCAGGAAAAACTTTACTTATTATGTGACATATCCTCCAGCAGAAGTTTTGGGGATTGTAGCTCTTTTGGATGAAACTAACTCTTATGAAACAAACCCCTTAACTGTTTGGGTTTTTGAAAATCCCAACGATTTAACAATAGAACAATGGTATCAAAAATATTGGTATTATCCATTTGTTTGGGGGGATTTTACTTACAGTGGTAAATTTATCCTTGTCCCCAAAGAAGAAGCCACAATCTCCGGGCAAATGGGAAAATCAGGAATAATAGATTATAGAGAAGGAAAACCAAAATTTATTTATTTATCAAAAGACAAAAAGATGTATTTGTTTAGAATAATAGGGGAAAGTGGTGATAAAATTCTACAGAACTTTAAATTCTTAGACTGATACCAATTCGTTGTACGATCGTACACCCAAATGGTATGAACATAAAATGTTACAATTAAAGTATGCAAAAAGGGCAAGCGTTAGTTTATATTTTGGTGGGAGTATTAATAATTGGAGTAGTAGCTGGTGGAGCATATTATTTGGGAAGACAAACTACTACAAAACCTACGCCTGCTCCAGTGGTAACTTCACAAACTCCACAACCAACACCTTCTCCATCTCCGGATGAAACTGCCAATTGGAAAACATATACAAGTAACAAGTTTAGTTTTTCTATAAAGTATCCAAATTATATTAACCCTACTGAAAATCAGGGTTCTTCTCCCGAAATTTTCATTGGAGGAGTCTCTTTCGAATTTAACAAAGAAAACTGCAATCCTCACTTTTGTGAAGGTGTTTATATTGATGTAATTAAAATCCCTGCAGGGCTGACTGTACAAGAAGCTCTTAAGGATGGATATGGGGGCACATTTGCCCTTACTGGAAAGGAAAATGATGCCAGAAATGTGATGGTTGAGGGACTACAGGGTATCAGTGCAACTCATGAATTTTCTATAGATTCTAAGACATATGATGTTGCTATTGTTAGAGGAGATAAAATGTACACATTTACTTTATTCAGTTTGAATAAGAATACTACCAGGTATGAGAAGCTTTTTGATTTAATGTTTTCTACTTTTAAATTTACAAATTAGATTCTTCGCTGCACAACACGCCCCTCTTCCGGAGGCCAGAATGACAGAATATAGATTGCCACGTCGCTTCGCTCCTCGCAATGACATTAGAGAAGGTATATGTCAACGAACCTTGCTGACCAGCCGGCAGTTTTTGCATCATCAAAGCCTAAATCTATAATATTTCCTTTGATGGCTCCGCCGGTATCACCAGCAACTGCTAAGCCATATCCTGGGATATAAACTTTGCTTCTCATAGGTATTACTTTTGGATCAACTGCAATTACTCCTTTACCGGCTCTCATACCAATGGCTGTCCGTTCATTACAGCCTGGACATCTGGAATCATAATGAGTTGCCCAAACCCGTAGCTTTCTCCAATATTTGATTTCTCCATCAGGGGTATCCAGACTTTTCCAGACAATTTTGGTGCCTCTTAAGATCTTTTTATTTTTTGCTGGAGTTGTTTCCGTTGAGATAATTTCTCTTGAGTATTCCTCGCCACCTTTCACATGCGTTATCTTGATAATTTTTGTAATTTTTCCATCCCCTCCTTCTTCCAAAACTTTTTCCTCACCTGCTGCTGTTTGGGGATCATCCTGATAGACTACTTTTTTAGGGATTACCTCTGTTGCTTCTGCTAATTTTTCTGTAAATGAGGATTCTGTTGTGACAGGTTGATTAACGGGTAAACTATCCGCTGGTGTACTTTCACCCAAAACTTTATTGGTAGGGAAAATTGTCCCTGCTAAAAAAGAAAGAATAATGATTAGTAATATTCCTAAATAACGTTCCATGGTTCGATTTCACTCACCACTGTAGTTATGCATTTAACCAGTCATCATTATCAAAGTCACGGAAGCTGGTATTTGAAGAAATTAAATTTTGGGGGATATCAGATAAAAAGCGTGATACCAGATTATTAGACCTGGTACCAAAATATAGTCTTTGTCTGGTGTAAGTTAAATACAGCTTTTCTTTGGCGCGAGTGATCCCCACGTAGCAAAGCCTTCTTTCTTCTTCCAGTTCATTCATATTTAGCATTGACCTGGAATGGGGAAATAAACCCTCCTCCATACCCACCATAAAAACAACAGGAAATTCTAACCCTTTGGCAGAATGCAAAGTCATCAGAGTGACTGCATCACCAACTTCTTTTCTATCGTATCCATTTTCCACCAGGGCCACATTTTCCAAAAAGTCCACCAAGTTGGGAAATTCTTCTGCCACCGAGCGAAGTTCTTTAACATTTTCTACGCGACCTTTACCTTCTTCGCTGCCATCATCTAAATATGCTAAATATCCAGTTTTTTGCAGGATTTGGTCCAATAGGTCCAGTGTGGAATATTGGTCTAATTGGTGGGAAATTTCCTGATATAGCTCCATAACTTTCATTAGTCTTCCTTTGCCCACCTTTTCCGCTCTTTTTAAAGAGACTGAATCTTGGGGATTTTGTAGAAGTCTTAGATAAGATAAAACATCTTTAATTTCCCTTCTTCCGTAGAAGGAAACTCCCCCCACCAATCTGTATGGTACTCCAGCTTTTAAAAACTGCTCCTCCAAAGATCTGGACTGGGCATTTGTTCTGTAAAGTACGGCTACACCTCCGAGGTGTAGTCGCATTTTTTCACCTCGTTGGGTCACCCCACGTTCTAGGTGGTTTATAATGAAAAGCGCTTCCTCTACCTCATTTCTGACTTCCACCACCTCTATGTTTTCTCCACCATCTTTTTGGGTCCAAAGTTTCAAAATAGGATGAGTTTTATTTTTGGAAATAACAGCATGGGCAGCATCTAAGATATTTTGGGTGGATCTGTAATTTTGTTCCAGATTAAAAATTTTGCAATTTGAGTAATCTTTTTCAAAGTTAACAATATTTCTAAAATCTGCTCCTCGGAAGGAATAGATCGACTGTGCAGCATCTCCCACCACACAGATATTTTTATGACGGGCGGCCAAGTATTTTGAAATTAAATATTGGGCCGGATTGGTATCTTGGTACTCATCAATTAAGATATAACGGAATTGGATTTGGTATTTGGTTAAGATAGTTGGGGCAGTTTGAAAAAGCCTGATTGTATAAAGCAATAAATCATCAAAATCCAAGGCATGATTTTTTTCTAAAATTTTTTGATATTCCAGATATATTTTGGCCACAGTTTCTTGAAAAAAACCTCTGGCATATCTTGGATATTCTAAAGAGGAGATAAGCTCGTTCTTTGCCCCAGAGATAGTGGCCCTAACAGCTGATGGGGAAGTTTTTTGCACTGGAATGTTTAGATTTGCCATGGCTTCTTTTATTGCATCCAAAGCATCGGATTCATCATATATAGCAAAGCCAGGGGGCAGTCCTAATTCTCTGCCATCACGTCTTAAGATTCTGGCACAAAAGCTATGAAAAGTTCCCATGACTGGTTGATGGTTCATGGTTGATGGTTCATGGTGTAATAATTTTCTGATTCGATCCATCATCTCTCCGGCGGCTTTATTGGTGAAAGTTAAACAAAGAATATTTTCCGGTGGAATTTTTTTTTCTCCAATAAGGTAGGTGACTCTGTAAGTTAAGACTCTGGTTTTCCCAGAACCTGCTCCGGCTAAAATTAACACCGGCCCTTCTGTTGCTTTAACTGCTTTTTGTTGATCCGGGTTTAAATCATTGAGAAGGTGGAGCATGTGGCATATATTAACATTTGCCATTAAAGTTGACAAAGGATAAAAATAACTTATCATTCAGGGTAGAATGACAGCTGAATCATTATTTGATCTTCGTAAGATCCCTCAAAGGCACGTCTAAAATCAGTTGTGGATATTTCCGTGAACCCGTTTGAAGTTTTTAGCGGATCGTTGAACCCTATGTTGTCACCGGAAAAGCCCGTAACTACTACCCAATGTCCACGATACCAATTTATCAGCGTGACAACCGGCCACCCCGCATTGCTCGCCGTTTGAATCTCCTCGAATGACGAGACGATAGAAGCTTCAATTCCATTGTACTGGCGTGCCGCTCTGCTGAGTTCGTCAGCGGATACCACGGTAATTTTCTGAACTGAAGGGAGCAAAAGCACCATCAGGACAAATGCGACAAGCGCTAACGTGGGAGCCCCACCTTATGCATTGTCGCTCTGCCTTTCTATTGCTAACCAGGAGCAGCACGACTAGTGAAGAGGCTGCCGTGATGGGTGCTCAGTGTAGTTGAATATTTGGGAAATTAAGGCTTTATTGTACTTGAAATATGCTAAGTAACTCCAGGGCATACCTGCTTCTTCTCTCCCTTGAGGGGTAGCTTGTACGCGCTGCCGGACTCGCCAGTAATAGTAAGTGTCGGGTTGGAGAGCTGCGGCAGCTGGAACCGTCCAACTATCCAGCGGATTGGTGATGCCACCGTGGACGAGATTCCAGTATACGGGCGCAACGGCGCCCTGGGGACCATTTCCAAAGAAGGGGTCAGAGCTCAGTTGGACCTCGTAGTAGAATATCTGTACGTTGGTATCTGTCCACCGGAGAGTAGGGATCGGAGTGGAGACTGTGGCGTCGTCCGCTGGAAACAGAAGTTCGATAGTTAAGGGATCCGGCTTAGGGGTTGTGAAAGTCCGAGGCACCGACCACTCGCTCCAACTAGGGTCAGTAGGGCCAATGGAGGTGGTCACATCAGAGACTTGCACCTTCCATGTATACGTAGCGCCCGGAAGCATGATGTAGGGGCCTTGACCAAACACAGGCGCAGGGATGATGTAGGAGGCCTTCGCTACCAGAGCAGGGTCGCCCACGATAAGGTCAATACCAGGGCCGTCGTTATTCCAGGGGATGACCTGGACGTGGTACTGGGTGGTTCCGGGTGGGTTAGTCCATGAAAGGGTGGTGGACAGACTTGTGAGTTGCGCTCCGTCAGGTGGGTTCGTCAGGGTGGGTGCGGTCAAGGTGGCTGCGACCGAGCGCGGAGAAGGGTCAGCAGGAGTAGATTCCCAGGGCGCCAGCATGCGAGCAGGAGGGGCGTAGCTGGACGAAGAAGCAATGATGGGCCTGAGGATGGTCAGTTGTGTTCTCAATGCAGCGGAGATATCAGTCGGAGACGAGGCAGACAACTGTGGCTCGGGGGCGATGCTTGGCATGGGGCGCTGATGAGACAACGCGAGATAGATACCAGCACCTGCCCCGATCAGCAGGAGGGTGACGACTCCAGCTCCAGCTATGAGTTTTGGCAGGTGCCCACGCATGGTTCTTTTTCCCGCGGTAGTTGCCTGAGCGGGGCCAATCGCTGGCGTCCCGCTCTCCTGGAACACAATCCGGCGTTTCTCGTCTGGCTGCATAATAGAGGATTACAAATAGTGTAACATTGCCGTCAAGTATCCTGCAGGAACAAGGAAGGGGGCCTGAACTGTAAGATTTCAGTCAAAATCTAGGTGATTTTACAGTTATTTGAAGCTAAATTATTGCAAGATGTAGTATATAAACATTTAAATCTTACACCGTGGGGCATGAAAGGACTGAGCGTCTTCTAAGGCGCTCAGTTCGCGCCAGGGAGGCACACGGAAGGTGCTTTACTGCGCTTCGCTTCGTAAAGTAGTTGGCGGCTCCCACCCACCCCCTTAAGGTAGCTTCCTTCGGAAGCAAGAAGTGGGCCTGCTGAGACCAAGCTGGCCCTTGACTACAGGTAAGGATAATGGTAGAGTGATCTTACCTATGCAGCAAGTCCTTACATCGGAACCAGATATGAAAGAGATCTTGTCCACCATTACCAGCAAGGGCCAAATCACCATCCCGGCCGAAGTGCGCCGGCACCTGAAGGTGGCCACCAGGGATAAGGTGGCCTTTGTGCTGGAAGCCGATGGCACGGTGCGCTTGGCTGCGCCTCGGTACCCCGATATTGCCTCGCTGCGGGGTGCTGCCGGGAGCTTGAAGCAACCCCTCACCTGGCAGGAGATGCGGGAGATTGCCCACGAGGATCGGCTGAAGGCCAAGTATCCTAGCCAACCATGAGCGACCCCTTTGTGGACACCGACGTGATTATCCGGCTGCTGAGCGGGGATGACCCGCAGAAGCAGGCTGAGGCGGCAGTCCTGTTTGAGCAAGTGCAAGCGGGCAAGCTGAAGGTAGCGGCTCCCGACACCGTCATCGCCGATGCAGTCTACGTCCTCTCCTCTCCCCGGCTCTATCACCTCCCCCGTGCCCAGATTGAGGAGTTATTGCGGCCGCTGGTAGCCCTTCCCAGCTTCAGGGTGAAGAATAAGCGGGTGGTGCTGTTGGCTTTGCGCCATTACGCCAGCTCCCCTATCGACTTTGGGGATGCGATGATCGTGGCGACCATGCAGGGGGCCGACTCCTCCCTCCTGTACTCCTACGACACTGACTTTGATCGCTTTCCCACCCTAACCCGACGCTCTCCAGGAGCGCCTACTACAGGATGAGACCGCCAGTCAGATGCAGCGCCGCGCCACACTGCCCCTGTCAACCCCTGAAAGGCCTGTCCTGACAACCTGTTCTCCACCTGTAAGATTTCAGTCAAAATTTAGGTGATTTTTCAGTTGTTTGAAGCTAAATTATTGCAAGATGTAAGTATATAAACATTGAAATCTTACACTTGAGGGAGAATGCAATATCCAGCACTTTGTTTGTGGGATGGTTTCTGAGACAGGAGAGGAACAAGTGAGAACGTTAAGGGCAGTGGTGTCAGGGTGCTCTGCGGTCAACACCAGGCAGACCATCAAAGTCTTCGTCGAAGCTGATAAGAGCAGGTAGGTGGCTCTGTTGGACATGGCAGGCAATAAGGCAATCCACGAAATCCAGAGAGGTGGAGGCATACAGAGTCAGTGCTTTGCGCACCGTGTGTTTCTTCGGGATTCTTAACCCCCTGAAAGAGAGCACATTTTGGATGTGCTCGTGTATTTGCTCTCTGGGCAGGTTATAGAGCACTTTGGATGAGAGAACCTGCACGACCTCGATAATCACTGCCTCGTTGGTTTCGACCTGCTCGGTTCCGGCTTCCACGCCTTTGAGGAAGATATATGAGCGTTGGGATTGCTGGGGATTATCTTTGGTGAGATAGCGGATAATCACATTGGTGTCCAAAAAGGCAAGTCCAAAGGCCATAGGAGGTTACATGCCTTCTCGGGCTACCTCTCTGACGTGCTCATTGACAGCAGCTTCTGCGACCTGTTTATTGCTCAATTTCCGTGGAAGGGCGGGTACGACCTGAAAGCTAGCATCCACTCCTGAACGGGCACGGACCAGTTGGACCTTGCCGGAAGAAACCGCAAAGGCTAGCTTGTCTTTGGGTCTGACTCCCAGGATTTGGCGAATAGGGGCGGGTACGGTAATCTGCCCCTTAAGACTGATGCGACTGAGGTATTCACTCGTTGCTTTACTTTCCTGCGATGGTACAACTTGCATATATCTATTGTACCATAGATTAACGACATGTCAATATGTCAATAAGCTGTAATACGAACTCTCAATAGTAACAATTCTAAGAACTCTGAAATGTAACAGACT
>CAYNFQ010000004.1:0-59255 GCA_964396715.1 uncultured Gammaproteobacteria bacterium | reverse complement strand
CTAGAAAGAGTTTGTGCTGTTGGGATAACCCAATTTTAATTATGCACCAGACTCTTATGACAATGATAAGGAAATGAACTCTAAATATAGAGTAACTTCTCAGCATACATTGATTGTCCTGGATAGGAATGGCAATGAGAATAAAAGATGGATCGGCGGCAACCTTGATGCCTTAATCCAAAATCTGGAGTAAAATTATGTTTCTGCTCATACCTATTGCTTTTATATCAGGAATATTAACTTCTTTTTCTCCCTGTGTTTTACCCATACTCCCTGCTGTTTTGGCAAGCGGTATTGATGGAAATACCAGAAGAATAAAGGGGGTTATCTTAGGACTTGTTATAAGTTTTACCATTGCCTCTTTGCTTTTGGCAACAATAGTTAGAGTTTTAGGAATCCCTGCCGATACTGTCAGAGCCTTGGCAGTAGTACTTTTGGTAATATTTGGGATAAGTCTTGTGTTTCCTGTTATTTGGGAAAAAGTCCAAATCTGGATTGAAAGGCATTGGCATTTTCAGCCAGTGCAAAATCAAAATAGCGGCTTCTGGGGAGGATTTTTAACAGGCACAAGCTTAGGAATTGTCTGGACACCCTGTATTGGCCCGGTTGTAGCAGCCATGGCCACTCTGGCTGCAGTCAGTTCATTTTCTCTATCAATGATAGCAGTAGTGCTGGCCTATGCCATCGGCGCAGGAATCCCGCTGTACTTTATTGCAAGGGGTGGAAGTGCAGCTTCTCAGAAATTAGCTTTTTTAAAAACTGAAAACCAAAAGATCAGACAAGTATTTGGAATTATTATCTTAGCAACCGCCCTTTTTATTTGGACAGGCCTGGATAGAGTATTACAAGGGTGGACATTGGCTAATTTACCACAGTCTTGGACTCAAATTGCAACTACTTTTGAAAGTAGCGTTAAAGTTGACACACAACTTAGAGAGTTAAAAGGAGGTGGGCAGCAAGTGCAAAAAGTATCTTTACAAAATGATTTTACCGGAGCAAAGGTAAAACCAGAAGACCTTTTACAGGGTTGTTTTGGGCAAGACTGCATTCCTTCTATTGACAGTCCGAAATTTGAATCTGCAAATGATGCTGGTTGGTTAAGGGATGAAGATATGGTTTTTGCCATTAACTACAAAGGGATCATCAGAGCTTACCAGATAAAAACAGTTGTTTACGGGATAGAGATAGGTGGTAAATCTAAAGCATATCCCGAAAATAAGTTGAGAGAAAAAAGGATTATCGAAGATAGCATTGGAGATATTCCTATAAGACTGGAGCAGAAAGAATCCGGTGAGATTAAAGCAGTAAACCTGCAAACAAATGAAGAAATAATTCCTATCAGACTATTCTGGTTTGCCTGGGCAGCGTTCCATCCAGATACGGAGCTTTTTAAGTAGTCCTTGACAGATAGATTTTAAAGATGTATTATTTGAATAATCGTTCAAATACTATGTCTATACATCAGCAAATTAAGAAAGAGTTAAAAAACAAAAAAGAACTTATTGCTTGTGCCAAGCAGCTAGGTGTTGTTGGTGATGCTACCAGGATTAAAATTTGTTATCTGCTTTGTCATTATCCGGAACTGAGTGTAGGAGAAATTGCTCAAATTTTAGATACCTCTGTTTCCGTTGTTTCTCATAGCTTAAACAAGCTACTGAAGCTGGAGCTGGTCAAAAGAAGAAAAGAATCTCAAACAGTGTACTACTCGCTTGTACGGAATGATTTTACTAAAACTTTGAAAAACTTTATTACTTAAAATGGACAGACAGGTAAAAATTTTCTTAGTGTCGTTAGCGTTTATTCTACTATCAATTTTCATCATTGGCATGGGTTGGTTGGCAACTACCCCGGCCTTAACTGCGAGCTTGTTATTGGCATATGTTGCAGGGCTTTCCATGATAGTTTTACCCTGCACACTGCCCTTGGTTTTTGTGATTGTTCCTCTGGCTTTGGGCAAAGCTCCTGGCAAAGCTTTAATGATGGCAATTCTGTTTGGCTTAGGACTGGCAATTACGCTTTCTTTTTATGGAGCCGCAGTAGGATTGGTCGGTGGTTACATTGGGATGAATCAATTTGTTCGCGGGATGTTTGGTGTTGCGGGTTTACTTGCCATTCTTTTTGGATTACGTGAGCTGGGTTTACTAAAGTTGAACATACCCTTTCTGCCCACCATACTGCCTTCCTATTTGCAAAGGTCGGGAGATTACACTAAATCTTTTGCAATGGGGATTCTTTTAGGAAATGCCGGAGTCGGCTGTCCCAATCCGCTTTTTTATGTACTTTTAACCCATATTGCCACTATTGGTCTGCCTATCGAAGGTTTTTGGCTGGGATTGGTTCATGGTTTAGGAAGAGCAACACCGCTTATTTTCCTAGTAGTTTTAGCCATGCTGGGAGTCAGCGCTACCAATTGGTTGGCAACTCACCAGAAAGCAGTCAAAAACTATACCGGCTGGGGGCTGGTTGGTATTGGAGCATTCCTTTTGACTTATTTACCATTTGGGATGGCTTGGTGGGAGGAGTCTATTTTTCATGCTTTCTGGAATAGAGCAGTTGAAATTATATTTCCCAAGATTGCTGAATCGGCAGAAATTGAGGCAATTCTACAAATACAGGGTGGCACTTCAGGAATCTGGCCTTGGATATTCATGGGGGCGGTTTTGGCGGGCATAATAATTTGGAGCAGCTTTAAGAAGGAGTCAAATAATGTTTAGGTTTGTGATTTTAGCTCATGAAGAAGGAGTGAGCACTGGCCAGGCAGCCTGGCTTGGGCCGGTTTTGTTTTTTGGGATAGTAATCTTGTCGGCAATTACAGCCCAACTGATTAGAAGGAGGTGGGGAAAATGGCAAAAGTCCAATTTATAAGCTCCGAGAGCTGCGCTCATTGCATGCAGGCTTGGTCGGCTTTAGAAAACATTAAAAAAGACAGGCAGGAAATGGAGCTTGAGAAGGTAGATATGCTTTCTGAAAAAGGGCAAAAAATGGTTCAAGAATACGGTATGATGGCTTCACCAGGGATTGTGATTGATGGCAAACTTGCTTTTCAAGGCGGGGCAACTGAGCAGCAGCTTCGTAAAGCGTTGGCGGGCTAAGTATTTTTATGGAAAATTTTGATTTAATCATTATTGGTGGAGGTGCAGGGGCTTTTGCCTCTGCAATTAAAGCAAATGAGCTTGGTGTAAAGACTCTGATGGTTAATCAGGGTCTGCCTTTAGGCGGCACCTGTGTCAATGTGGGCTGTGTTCCTTCAAAGACTTTACTTTGGGCAGGTGAAGTCATGCATCTTGCCAAAAGTCACAATATTCCGGGAGTTGATATAGAAGTTAAAAACTTTGATTTTTCAACTGTTGTCCAGCACGAACTCGATCTTGTTGCAAAACTAAGAGAAGAGAAATATGAGAAGGTACTAAGGAATTTAGAAAATGTTACTCATCTGGAGGGTAAGGCTAGTTTTGTTTCTCCAAATGAGATAGCAGTTGAAGGGCAACGATATCAAGCCAAAAAAATCATTATTGCAGCAGGTTCAACTGCCACTGTACCGCCAATTGAAGGAATTAAAGAAGTGGGCTATTTAACTCATATTGAAGCTCTACAGATTAAAGAGCAACCTAAAGAACTCATTGTAGTGGGTGCAGGACCATTAGGTTTAGAGTTTGCCCAGATGTATTCAAGGTTTGGCACTAAAGTTACTCTTTTACAAAGAAATGCCTCTATTTTCCCTCCGGCTGAAAGAGAGCTAACCGATAGATTAGCCGAAATACTGACCAAAGAAGGAATCACCATTAAAACCAATGTTCAAATTCAAAAAGCATATCAAGAAGGCGGTAAAAAAGTTTTAGTATACAAAGCAGCAGACTTGTCCCCCGAAGCCTTGGCGAAGGGGGATGAAATATTACTGGCAACAGGTAAAACTCCCAACACCCAGGGATTAGCTTTAGATAAAGCAGGCGTTGAGGTAGATGAAAAGCAAGCAATTATTGTAAATCCAAACTTCCAAACCTCACAGCCACATATCTATGCAGTAGGTGATGTAATAAATCTACCAATCAGACAGGAGCCAACAGCAGGCAGAGAGGGAACTTTAGTAGCAGAGAACGCCTTAAATAATGTTCAGAATAGCATTGATTATAATACTGTCCCTTGGACAATTTTTACTGATCCACAGCTGGCAGGAGTAGGGTTTACAGAAGAAGATCAAATGAAGAGATTTGGAACGTGTATGTGTAAGACTGTTTCTTTCCAAGACATACCTAAAGCTATTATTTTAAACAGAACTGAAGGACTAATTAAAATGGCAATCCATCCAGAAACAAAACAAATTACGGGAGTTCATATACTGGCACCAAATGCAGGAGAATTGATTGCAGAGGCAATGGTACTTATCAAAAATAAAAATACTATTGATGATGTTGCAAACTCACTCCCCATGTTTCCAACGCTCTCCGAGGCCATTAAAATTGCCGCCCTGTCTTTTACCAAAGACATTACCAAACTTAGTTGTTGTGTTTAGCTATGAACAGAAAACTGATGGTTTTAAAACAGCTAAATTTGTTTAAGACCCTCCCGGAGCAGGCAATTGAATACATTGGGGAACATTTTGCTGCTAAAGAATATGGGAAGAAAGAGGTAATACTGGAGCCACAGGACCGCAATAAGGTTTTTATCTTAAAAGTGGGCAAAGTAGAAATTTATCAGCTGACACCGGAGGGTAAAAAAATCATTATTGATATTTTAGGGCCAGGGGATGTCTTTGGTGATTTGGGTATTAATGAGGTCGCTGAACAATTTATTGAAGCTACCACAGACTCTTTTGTCTGTGTGATGGATAAGAATGAGTTTTTTAAGATGGTTAGCCAGCATCCTCCAATTGCCAATACTCTGGTTAAAGAGCTATTTACCAAGATAGTTGAGTCTGAGAAACAGGTGGCAGCATTAGCTTCAGATAATTTACTAGTTAAAGTAAAAAATTTACTGTTAAGGCTTGCCAAAAAACATGGGGAGGTAACGGATGATAGAGTAATAATTACCACCAAATTTACCCATGAGCAATTGGCAGACATGATCGGAATCTCCCGCCCTACCATGACAGAACTGTTAAATAAATTTGAGTATCAGGGGATTATCAAAAGAGAAAGTAAAATAATCTCTTTTAATCTGCAAAAACTGCAGGATCTTTAAAAAATTGTCATCCAAACAACAGATTAAAAGTTAGTTGAGTAGTAAATTTATTTTATATGGTTGGAATTCAAAGTTGTCAAAGTTGTCAGGATAGTTTCCAAAAACCAAATATCCATTTTTTATGTCCTAATGACGGGTTGATTCATCAGGACAGAGTGACTTTTTTATGTAACAGGTGCAAACAGAGCGAGCTGATTTATAAAGACGGAATCTATATGTGTCCGGAGTGTCTCATTGGGTCTGAACCATTTCAATGTAGATTGTGTGGCTCTGTTGAAGTAACTATATTTACAGAAAGGGGGTGAGAGAAATGTTGATTGATCCAAAAACAGTTGTACCAAAAGCTCAAGGAATGAGTAATATGTGCAGAATGGTAGGGATGATGGGACTGGCTTTTATCATCGTTTCTTTTGTGATCGGGATTTACGTAGGCAATTTAAATAACCAATACTGGATAGAGAGCAAAGCGGTTAGAGAGGCAGCTAAAGCCGGAGAATTCTTTGCCAAGTGTAATTTTTGTGGAAACTTATCTTCAATAACTTCTCGATCGAGAATGTAATGAAGTGAAGACTGATAATTGGTCATAACAATTGTCATCCAAACAACAGAATTCGGAGGAGGTTAGATATATAGTTTAAATATGAACATCAAAAAAATTTTAAGAAATACAGTACTGAAAGACCTATACTTGCTTTTAACAGCACCTATAGACAGTCCTGCTAAAGAATCCATTAACAACAAAAAAATCGAATATATTTTAGATAATCTGATTGTGGGCAGAAAATAAGGACCTGCAATTATGGATATTAAAAGAATCGCTGTTATCTCATACCACACCTGTCCTTTAACTGATGAAAAAGACGCAGAGATAGGCGGGATGAATACCTATATTTTAGAGCTATCAAAAGCCTTATCCAAAAAAGGTTATGGGATTGATATTTATACCCGCTGTGTTGATAAAGACAGTCCGGAAATTAGGGATGTTTCAAAAAATTTAAGAGTAATACACCTGGGTGCAGGGGAACCGGTAGAAATTCCCAAAAAGGAACTTGCTCAATATATCCCGGAATTTATCAGGAATTTAAACTTATTTATAGGAAAAGAGGGATTATCTTATGATTTAATAAGCGCTCATTATTACCTGTCAGGCCTTATTGGCTTACAGTTAAAAAATAAATATCAAATACCGCTATTTATCACCTTCCATACTTTAGCCTTAATGAAAAATTTAGTTGCCAAAAGCGAGGAAGAAAAAGCGGACTTTGGAAGAATTAAAACAGAATTTGAATTAGTCAAATATGCAGATAAAGTTATTGCAACAAGCACTTCCGACTTGGAGTATATTCATACATTATACAATTGTCCGTTAAGCAAAATTTCAATCCTTACACCCGGGGTTGATTTAAAACTATTTAAACCCCTTGATAAATATACGGCCAAAAAAGTAATTGGCGCAAGTATCAACCATAAATTAATCCTTTTTGTGGGAAGAATTGAACCTCTAAAAGGAATTGATGTAATTTTATACGCTATAAAAATACTGGCGCAAAAAAATCCTGATTTAGAAATTTGTCTTTGGATTGTGGGAGGAAATAAGATCGAGGATCGGGAAAAGTGGTCAGCGGAGCTTAACAGATTAGAGCAGATCAGAAAAGTTTTAGGTATAGAAATATTTGTTAATTTTGTCGGGAAAAAAGACAGGAATATCCTTCCCTACTACTACAGTGCATCCGAGGTAGTACTGCTGCCTTCACAATACGAATCTTTTGGGATAACAGCCCTGGAGGCTATGGCCTGTGGAATTCCGGTTATAATTACAGATGCAGCCGGGGTATCAGGCCTGTTTGATAAAAAGCACAGATCACTGCTCACCTCATCATCTAATCCAATCCGTTTGGCAAAAAAAATTAAAAACTTACTTGTAAACGAGAGTGAACATAAAAAAATGAGTGAGGAAGTCTACAAAAGAGTACAGGATTTAAGCTGGGACAAACTGGCTGATAAATTCTCTCAAATTTTAAGAGGATAAACTCCACCTTTTTGAATATAGCTGCCATCCAGCGGTCTGATTGAATCTATTTTTACAGGTAATCCCTCTTTTTTTGCTTTAACAATCATTATCGGGTCCCCGTGTGTGATAACCGCAATAGGTTTTCCTTTATGAATTCTGGTGATTTTGGAAATAAAATCCTGCATCCTGTTTGATAAATCCTCAATTGTTTCACCCTTAATTTCATTATTTTTTGAGGCAAAAATATGCCAGCCAATTAGACCTAAAAAGATGGCAGGTTTTCCCTGCAAAGATGATTTAACCTCGTTAATTTTTTTTGAAATATGTATTTTTTTAATCGCTAATCTTTTTCTGATAATCTCTGCGCTTTGTCTGGCTCTAAGCTGAGGACTGGAATAGATTAAATCTATTTTCTTATCCTTTAGGTAATTTGCTGCTTTTACTGTTTCCAATCTTCCTTTTTCAGAAAGTCCATGAAACTTAAGCCTGCCGTACCAGATATTTTTGGGGTTTTTAACATCACCATGCCTTACAAAATAAATATAAGTTTTCATATATTTTATGGTTTAAACCCCAAAATATAATACAGCTTCTTAAGCGCTTGAGTTTGGCCTTTCTTGGCAAGTGAATACAGGAAATCAAGAGCCTTCCTGGTGTCCAAATCATTCTCCATAACCTCTATGAAACTATCCTGGAAATTACTACTTTGATTTTCCTTAGCAGGCAGGGAATTTTTCATAGCCGACTCTATAAAACTAACCTTTTTCTGCGCTTCAATAATATCCTTCTCAAAGTATTCCCAATCCTCTCGGTAATGATGGGACAGAAGGAGGAAACGCAGGGCATTTGCAGAATATTTTTTTAAAAGATCCGCGACCATCACTAAATTGCCTTTGGACTTTGACATTTTTTCACCCTGGTAGGAAACAATGCCGCTGTGAAGCCAGTACTTGACAAATGGCACTTTTCCAGTTGCGGCCTCAGACTGCGCGATTTCGCTTTCATGATGAGGGTATATAAGATCTTTTCCTCCGCCGTGAATATCAATTTGCTCGCCAAGTGATGAGATCGCCATAGCAGAGCATTCAATATGCCACCCTGGCCGCCCTCCGGGCGAGCCTCGCCCGCTGGCGGGTCTGCCTTTTCCCCAGGGGCTGTCAAATGAGGGAATATGTTTTGGCTGATCAGGCGTTGCCATCCTCCATAATGTAATATCCAAAGGATGGCGTTTGTTGGGACTGCCCAAATCCTCTTCAGATTCTTTTGCTTTTGCTATCATTTCAGCTGAAGAAAGCTTTGATAAAATACCAAACTCAGGATCTTTGGTAATATCCAGATAGACTCCGCTGCCTGCCACATATCCAATACCATTTTTAATAATTTTCTCAATAAGGCTTATCATTGGTTTAATTTGCCCGGAAGCATATAAAAAGTTGGTGGGCTCAGTCCAGTTTAGGTTTTTCATATCAGAAAGAAACCTTTTTGTCCAAGTATGGGAAAGTTTTTGCCAGGTAGTTTTTTGTTCCTTAGCCCGCTTTAAAATATCATTATCCCTATCATTAATATCGGTGACATTTTGGGTATAGATCACCCGATACCCCCTAAAGCGCAGGAACCTGACCAAAACATCAAATGATATATAGGTAAAAGCGTGCCCAAGATGGGTGGTGTCATAGGGGGTTATCCCGCAAACATAAAGAGTGACTTCTTTTTGACTCAAGGGTTTAAAAAGCTCTAATTTGGCGGTAAGTGAGTTAAAAATAAACATAAAGAAAGCTATTTAATCCGGAAGGGTAATCTTGACAAACCCTTCCCCGTAGTCAAACCCGTATTCTTTACCCAGTTGTTTCAGGCGCTTTTTTATGCCTGCCAAAGAAGCTTTTTTAATCTGGCTTTTATGCGCCCTGAGAGCTGTTAATTTTGTCTTTATTACCTCGGAAATATCCACAACTTCTGTGGGGTTTTCAAAGCTGACAAGATACAGGAATTTTGTCTTATGCGGCGTTAAACCCTGCGCCAAATGATTGGGGAAAGTGAGCCTATCACGGGCCAGTGGAAAAACCGCATCAAGAGTTGCCTGCCCTGCTGCCCTGTGGTCTGTATGGTTGATAAAACCAAATTTTGAGGAATAGACAAAAGTCGGGTCCATAGTAATTACAACCTCAGGCTTTAGCTTCCTGATGTAGTAGGTTATTTCTTCCTTAAGGGAATAATCAGCCATAAGCTGTGTGTCAGGATGCTTAAGAAAAAAGACATCTTTAAGGCCTAAAATCCTGGCGGCATCCTTTTGTTCTTGCCGGCGGATTTTTATAAGTTTAGCCTCTGTCATTTCAGGATCATCAGAGCCTTTGGATCCGTCGGTACAAATCAGGTAATAACAGGCGGTTCCCTCTTTTGCCCATTTGGCAAACGTCCCGCTGGCTCCAAAATCCAGATCATCAGGGTGGGCTGCTACCCCCAGGACTACTTTGGGAACTTTTTTAACATTTTTCATATTTCATAAAATTGTGGCTTCCTGCCAATAGCTATTATACATTTTTAACTGGTAATCCGCCTAAAGAGTATATCCTTCAATTAAATTATTCCGTCATCTAAGCGACAGATTTTGAGAAGGATTAGGGAATATAATGTCTGACAGAATGGTAAATAATAATCCCTGGGCAAGAGCCCAAAAACAATTAAATAATGCAGCCAGGCATATCAAGCTTGATCCTTTAATGCTGGCAAAACTTACAAATCCGGACAGGGTTATTGGCCGGATACTACTGTATCGGTTCAGTCTGCGATTTAAAAAATATGGACAAGCTTGGGGGGAAGAATATATCTTCTGAAGAAGTTTTACAGCTTCCGGTAGATATCATAAAGAGAAGCAGCATATATTGGGGCTTTAAAAAGGATTCAAGAAAAATTGTCGTCTAAACAACAGAATTATATTAAAATTTTGAATAAACTTAACTTATGAAACAAAAAATTATTAAACTTTTGGAAGGAGGTGAATTTATAAAACTATGAACGATCAAAATAATTGTATGGCCTGCTCTTGTCCTTGCGAGATGCATAAAGAGCATAATCATCCAACCGAACAAACAGAAGGAACACAGGAACATTCAATAAGTTGTTCAAAGTGTGGCTTAAAAGCAAACTCCAAAGTGGAGCTTGAAGAACATGAGCAGCACCACAGTATGTAGTCCTTGGCGAAGCTTACAATTTATTGATAAACTTTCTGTTAATTTATTCTTACAAAATTTGATATACTCATAGAGCACAAGCTGATCTTATATGGCTAATCAATTAAAAGATTTTCATCATTACAAAGGTAATGAATTTACACCTTCTGAAAGGGTTGAAAGAAAAGTTGTTGAACTACTGCTAGAATCAAATCTACCGGATGATGAACGAGAAAGTTCTATTGTTTGGGAATTAAAGCATTCTTCTGGTTGTTGTCAAATTGGAAGAATACTAGCGCAAAAAAGAGGATTGGATATTACCATTTCTGAAGTGGCCTCCTTAATACATGATATATATGTGATTGTCGAAGGAAAATATAAAGACCATGCAAAATTGGGTACTCCTATTGCGAAAAATATTTTAGAAGAGGTTGGTGGTTTTTCTCCTGAAGATATAAAAACAATCACAGAGGCAGTAGCTCATCATAGCGAGAAAGAAATTTATTCTGATAATCCTTATATAGAATTAGTAAAAGATGTTGATGTTTTTGATTGTTCCCTTTATAAGGGAGCTGAAGGTTTTTACAAAATTCATAAACCAGAACCTATTTTCAATGAGTATGTTAAAAGAATAAAAAATGTAAGACGTGAGTTTGGACTTTCTGAAAACGATATTTTTAGGAGTTAATATGAAAAATGCGCCCGATCCAATTTTTAATGATCGAATAAATAAGCTATCATGGCAAAAGATTTACGAGCGAGAATATGGGGTGCAATATTCTGAAGTAGCAGTATCTCTTTTAGCTGACGCGAATTATCACTTCCCCAAAGTTTCAACAGATCAAGTAGTAATCCCCGGAGAAGGACATAATACAGCATTTTATATTGACAGCAAATCTTGGGTAGAGTTAGTGGAGGGCCTTAATGAAAGATATACTTCTCATGTTAAAAAATTAGAGGAATACGAAAAACAATTTATCTTTGATGGGAAAAATTATTTAGCTCTTGCTAAAAAGATTTCTAGTTTAAATCTTAAATCATTAAGTGATAAAGAGTTGTTATCATTGTTTTTTGACCATCAAGATAAACGAGATAAATATTCTGTTTTTGCTTGGTCTGCGTTTATTCTAAATAATTATGTTGCTGACCGCGCCACTGCAATTCTTGATAAATATATTTCAGAAAACAATCGAGAAAGTGGAAAGCAAGAAATACATAATGCCTTATTCCATCCTGATAAAAACGCAGCTGTTCTCCAACTTCAATATGAAGTTGGAAAATATAATGGTAAACTTTCCGAAAAACAATTTGAAGATTTATTTAATAAATTTAAATGGCTATCTTGTCTGGATATTCATAATAAACCCTGGACAAAAGAAGAATTTAGAAATCATATCAAATCGTTCACCTCTCTTTCTTCAAAAAAACCAGTCTCATTCAAAAAGATTGCTGGTGAACTGAATATATCAAAAGAAGCTTTAGAGTATTTGTTAATGGCCAAACGTTTTGTTTATATAAAAGATGCGCGTGATGATTACAGGAGAAAAAGTGTATTTTATGCACAACCCCTTTTTGCTGAAATTGCACGGCGAATGAATATTGATCCTGGAGAAACAAGTTATTTACAAACCAGCGAAATTGAAGATTTCCTAAGAACTGGGGTACGAGTTCCAAAAGAAATTATTTCAGAAAGGAAAAAGGGTTATGTAGTTTATTTAGATAAAAATAAAGAGTTGGTTTGTTTACAAGGAGATGAAATAAAAAATATCCTGAAGTCTTGGAATCTTTTACAAGAAGAAGAAAAAGTAAAAGATGTAACTGGAAGAATTGCATCAAAGGGATTAGCAGAAGGAAAGGTTGTAATTATAAGAGGCGTTAAAGATTTAAATAAAGTCGAAGTAGGAAATATTTTCATTGCAGTTGCTACTCATCCTGATTATGTTCCCGTAATGAGAAAAGTGGCTGCAATAGTTACTGATGAGGGAGGTATTACAAGTCATGCAGCCATAGTATCAAGAGAATTTGGTATCCCATGTATTGTTGGTACGAAACTAGCAACAAAAGTTTTTAAGGACGGAGACCTAGTTAAAGTTGATGCAGACAACGGGACTGTAAAAATTTTAAGCTAGTGTAGTTTGTTTATTCCACAACATGCTAATTAAGACCTTTGAAACAATTTCAAAAAATGATGTAAGTCTTGCAGGGGGTAAGGGTGTTTCATTAGGCGAAATGTTAAAAGCTGGCTTACCAGTTCCTTCTGGTTTTGTGATTACTACAAAGGCTTATTTGCAATTTTATAATCAAGAATTACCCGCTGATGTTGAAGAGGAAATATTCAAGGCTTTTGATAACCTAAAAACGGAAAGGGTAGCTGTGCGCTCCTCTGCCGTAGCGGAGGATTCGTCTGTAGCTTCCTGGGCCGGTCAATTAGAAAGCTATTTGAATGTAACCAAGGAAAATTTAATAGATAGTATTAGAAAATGTTGGGACTCTATTAAATCGGAAAGGGCACTCTCATATGCAGCTCAACAAAACTTACCAGAGGATCGAATGATTGTTGCTGTAGTAGTACAAAAAATGGTTGAGAGTGAAGTATCCGGTGTAATGTTTACCGTCAATCCAATTACCAAAGATGCCGATGAAATGATGATAGAAGCAGGATATGGTTTAGGGGAAATGCTTGTACAGGGAATTATAACTCCTGATAATTTTTTGCTAAATAAAGCCACAATAGAAATAAAAGATAGGGATATCCAAACTCAAGATGTTATGCTTATGTTGCAAGAAGGCGCAAATAAAGAAATTCCTGTACCAGAAAATAAAAGAAGTCAGTCTGCATTGTCTGATAACCAAATAAAAAAACTTGCTCTGTTGGGTAAGAAAATTGAAGAACACTATGGTTGTCCTCAAGATATTGAATGGGCTCTAGAGAAAGATAATTTTTACATAATTCAATCTCGACCCATAACAACTTTAGATCAATAAGTGTTTATCCCTCGATTGTCGGTAGCAAAACGCTTTCTACTAAGAATTCTTTAATTCAAGAAAATCTCCTTTTAAAGGGTAAGTTGAAAATAAAGAAGATTGCTAGAACAATCTAATCATGAGTTCGAATCCTGAGAGGATTTTTCAATTTTACTTCCACGCTCCGCTTATTAGTTTTAATTTCTTTTCTCTTGACCAACCTTTAATCTGAATTTCCCGTTTTCTTGCTTCTGATTTGTCTGGAAATGCTTTGGAGATATAGACCAGTTCAAATGGACCTTGCTCTATAGCAAACCTTGAACCCTTTCCCAAATTATGTTTAATAATTCTTTTATTTGGATTTGTGGTAATACCGGTATAGTATCTGCCAGTTTTTGCTTTTGCAATGTAGACGTACCAAGACATGTTGCCCTTCGACTTCTCTCACCCTTCGATAGACTCAGGGTTTCGCTACGCTCAGGGTTCTTCGACTCGAGTTTACTCTGAGTCCTTCGATTACTCTCAGGATAAACGAGCACCGTTTATGCTGTTCTTATAGAGTTTACTCTGAGCGAGTACAATTATATTGTGCGAGTCGAAGAGTGAGCCGGCTGGGAATCGAACCCAGGACCAAGAGCTTAAAAGGCTCCTGCTCTACCGCTGAGCTACCGGCCCATCCTGGATATTATACGATTCTGGATAAATGTAGGCAAGCTGAAGATCTTTAGCCTAGTCTGATTTTCCGCTAATCAGTGCATCAATTATATCGTGAGGCAAGGTTGCCGCATTAAGTAAGGCTTTTCTGACAGTAGATCCTGCTTCAGATCCTATTTCATCCGCTGCCCTTAAAATACCTAACACTGCACCTTTTGCAACAGCACCCGTATCTGCACCAATATCTCCCGCCCCCTCAATTGCCCCTCTCACTACGGACACTGCTGTTTCTCCTATATCTCCTCCAACAGAAGAAACTGTTTTGACTGCTGTTTGAGCTGCTTCTCCTGCCGCCTCAGTTGTATCAATACCCACATCTTTTGCCCCATCAACCACACCTCTGACCAAACCTGTAACACCATCTGTCAGAGAACCTCCTGCTTCAGAAAGCGCTTCAACTCCACCGGTGACCACATCTGTCACAGCCTGAGTGCTTGTTTCAGCCACCATTCCCACCCCCTGAACAGCTTTGACAAGATTTTCTTTAGCCACATTTTGGGTGGTGGACAAAATATCACCTGCACCAGAGATTAGTGAGGTCAGCGTATTTTTAACATCATCTGTTAAACCGGACATAATTTTAGGTTAGAACATTTTACTTGGCTTGTCAAGTCTAAAGTTTAAATTGTCCCAACAACCTAATCTACATCTCAAATGTCTCAGAGCTTTAAAACTCGTTCCAAAGAACCTGGTTGGTGACCTCATGATGATAAATCACTTCAGCGCTCTTAATAAGGGTCCCTAAAGCTTTGGGGCATTTGTCTGCTGAGGCTTGCTTAAAACTGGCATATTTTTCCTTATTCTCTTCACCCAAAAGCTGACTCACTAAATCAGAAGATTTAAAAAATCTGATTGCATCATAGATATTATCAGGCAAAAACCTGGAACGCTCCCTTTTGTCCTCATCTTTTTCCAATCTTTCCCCCTCCAAACCCACCCTTAAAATAGTATATAAAACCAAATAAGGATTGGCATCAGGAGCCACAGATCTAAGCTCAATTCTTGAGGTTTTCTCATTACCTACCGGTATCCTGATCATAGAACCTCTGTCTATTGGTGAAACTTTAATCTGGTTAGGAGCTTCAAAATGCGGATCCAGTCGTCTGTAAGCATTCACAGAAGAGTTAAAAATCAGGCAAATTTCCGGTGCATGGTTTAAAAGTTTTAATATCAATTCCCAGGCCTCTTTTGAAAGTCCGTCCTCTCCTTTTGGATCATAAAAGATATTTTTACCCCCTTTGTTTAAAGAAAAGTTGGTGTGCATGCCGGAACCGTTAATACCCATAAAAGGCTTGGGTAAAAAGCAGGCTGTCATTCCCATATTCCTGGCCACTTGCCGGCAAACCAGCTTGTAAAGTTGAATATTATCAGCAGCTCTGATCACCTCAGAATAAGAAAAGTTCATCTCAAACTGGGAAGGTGCCACCTCAGGGTGATCTTTTTCATTCCTAAAACCCATTGACCTTTGGGCTTCTGCTGCTCTGTCTATAAAAATCCTCAGCTTGTCCATCGGCAAAGAATGGTAATAACCGCCTGTGGTAATCAATTTTAACCCGTTGTTTTGAGCATAAAGTTGCTCTGAATTAATCCCGTCTATCAAAAAGCCCTCAATCTCCGCAGAAGCAACAGCAGTGATCCCCTTTTTTTTCTTCAGTTCCCTGGTATATTCTATCAACTGTCGTCTAAAATCTGCAGAGTATGGCTTTCTGTCCCTGTCTAAAACAGAGGCAAAAAATAACACCTTTCCAGGACCAAATACATCAGATGGCAAATACCTGATTGAGGTAAAATCTACCTCCAGCCTTAAATCAGACTCAGATTGGGCAGTGAAACCCCTGATGGAGGAACCGTCAAAAGTGAGATTGTTTAAAGCCTCCACCAGATACTTTTTATCATAATCCAGCATATGCAGCCTACCTTCTATATCCGTAAAACAAATAGTGACTGCCTTAATTTTCTTCTCTTTTTTAAGAAAGGTTAAATATTCTGTTTCTAACTCTTTTGCACTGAGTGTTTCTGCTTTTTCTTTGGCTTTAAGGTTTAACTCTTCCAATTCATCATAAGGAATTTCTAAGAAGTTTTTTAAGGAATTAGGATAATTTTCAGAAGGGTTAGTATTATTCATTAAATAATAAATATAAAATAATACAAATTTATTCTAATTGTCAATAACTATTTTAGGCATTTGAGTAAAGTTGAAAATTCAAGTATAATTTTATCTCTTGCCGCCATCGTCTAGTGGCCTAGGACATCGGGCTTTCATCCCGGAAATCACGGGTTCGACTCCCGTTGGCGGTACCGAAAGGGATTTTGAAGCTGAGGAACTAAAATTCCTCTGCGGTACTCCGATACAAACAAATTCGAACGCATTTTCAATCGACGCATGCATCGTCGGCGCCAAGCTCATGTTCGTTCCCTACCTAAAACCGTATTCCTGTCTGCCGACAGGCAGGCCGACCTCGCTCGTAAAACCGGAGGCTCGAACAATCCGCCACAGCGGATTCAAAAAACGCAAAAATTTTAAAGAACTCTTCTAGCTTATTGAATCTAAGAATTCATCAAGCTTTCCACTTTCAACAAACATACTAAATCCTCTCTGATGGTAAAAGGTATCTATACTATTTTGAAATTGTGGTACAGCATCCATGAATTTTCTTTTAGTTTCCCTAATCCTTTCTTCCTCTCGACCTACTAACATAACACGGGCGCTTCGTACATGACTTTTTAATAAATCTAATAAATCCTGATCATTGCCACTTGTACCAATAATTAAATAATTATGGCAGTCAGCTAAAAATTTTCTAGCTTTTTCTTGATGTGATTCTGGACAATTGATATCATATTTTCCGTCAACTGGTACTGTTAAAGCTGGATATACAGGGGTATCACTAATATATTTGTTACCATAACCATTCATACTGATTAAAACGAAATTTTCTTGTAAGGGTATGGGTAGGGAAGAAGTTTTTAGTAAACGAAAATATTCACCATCATTTTTATCCTGAATTTGAAATGATGAAAATTGCTTATACCAATTTATTGATCCATGAAGCTTAACTAAAGACCAGCCTTCTTGTTTGATGTAATGTTCTTCTTTTGAAAAATCTATGTCGAAATTTCTGGACAAAGGAATCTCTAAAAGATTGTCATAGTTTAGGGTTAAAAATAATACTTCATCTAAATGACTCAAAGCCAAATTTACTAAATTGTTATATTCATCTGGTTGTTTAGTAAAATGAGTTGTTATCTCCCCAAATAGTTCATTTAAATAAAGAGGAATTTGTAAGAATTGTCTAGTAATTGCCCCATCTTTTCCATCTCGTAGAAATTGCTCATAAGTTTTTAGTATTTGTTCTAAACCGACTCCATCTTTATTCTGTCTTATTCTTCTATCTATATCGCTTGCTAAAATTTCTGCCAAGGGATATTTGTTAAGTATCCCTCGAAATTCACGACTACCTGCAAAAATATCTCTTGCTAAGGGAGGTCTGTATCCCTGGTTATCCAAAGACTTGGGATCTGGGTTTAAGCTGTGTGAAGCTCCCGCACCTAATATAATTGTTAATTTCTTGGGCATATTATTTATTCCTTATGTCTTCTAAAATATTCCTAACAACGGCTGACACATTAGAATTTTGTTTTCGTGCTTGTTCTTTTAACCATTTTGCTTGACTTTTTCTAACCACAAGATTTAATCGTGTCAAAGAATCAGATATGAATTGGGGATTTCCCAACTCTACACCATGTGCGCTGGTGGCCTTTAATCCATTTTCTCTAGGAACGTTATTTCCGGATTCTTGAAACCGCCTTTGGATTACATCTAAGGCAAATTTACTAGCACCTTCATCACTGAATGTATAATCATTATCTTCAAGATACTCCTGTGATACCCAAACTTCATATTCTTTTATGAGCCCGGCTGTCGTTCTTGGTAGAGTGGAATAAATTTTTAAAATTACCCTGTATCCATCAACTCCTGGTCCAATTTTTCCAGCATAGTCAATTTTTGCCTCTACACCTTCTGTTAGAATAATGGATTTATCAGATTCCATGCAGCAAATTATAACACACTTGCGCAATTACGCAATAACTTAAAATTCCAAAGAATCTACTAGGTAAGCATACTCTAGCTTGACTTTCATCTAATATTATGGTCTAATACGTCCTATAGTTTGGACAACCGATATTATTTATGACTAGACCAGATTTTGGTGAATTAAAAAGGGTTCAAATAGATCCAGATGTACTCTCAAGAGGTACGGGACAACCCGTTGCTTTACAAGAAGCTGTTGTTTATGACTTTATGCCTCCAATCCTGGGAAATCGTTTTAGAGTTGAGGGAACCTTAAGACGAGGTGTCCATTTTCTTGATACGACAGGCTCCTTTATGATGGCAGAGGAGGCTTATCAAGAATTTGCCAATCAAGAATTAAGCGGTGGAAATTTAATTTCCGCTCTTGAGGCATATAAGAAGGGTTTACAGAGTGCTGTAGGTTTTGCTGGTGCTATGTCAAGGTTAGGAGACAGGGCATTATTATCTCCAGTAGAGACAGAAAGATTTAACCTTCAGAGAAGATTCGGAGCTTTGGAGAGTGGATTAGTATATGCAATAGTTGCGGCTGGTAAAGATGAAAAAGTAGATTTACCTGAATATATTCAGTGGTTAGATAGAGTTAGAACTTTAGAAAAAGATTCCTTACTTCTAAATAGACAATTTTTTGGATTATTACCAAAATATCCAGATGATGATTTTCCTCCTGGAGATCCTAGAATTTGGGAGAGAGATACCTCACTAGCAGGTAATTTAGAGGTAGGTACCAGACTAAGAGATACTTATGCTGAAATGCAAAAATATCACGCTGCAGTTTGGATCTCTAAAGAAATTGGAGATCAAGAAGCAGAAGCAAAGTATACCGAATTATCCAAAACAGATCCTGGAGAAGAAGATCCCAGATATCTAACTATTCTTTGGAGAATTGAAAAGAGAGTAATAGAATCCCCGTCATAAATGACGGGGCTTTTGCTCCTACGTCATGATTTGTTTTGGTTTTTAATATAGTTTTTGATTGTAGCCTCACTGACTTTACCAACACTCTCAGCAAAGTATCCATCCGACCAGAATGAATCTCCCCACAGAAACTCTTCCAATTCCGGAAACCCTTTTCTGATGATCCTTGATGAACCACCCTTGAGATAATGCATTACATGGGCAATACTATCTCTGGGGTTTACCTGAATGAGCAGGTGGACATGATCCTTTTGGATATTGATCTGATGGATTTGCCAATCATTCATCTCACAACAATCCTTGAACAATTCATATAACCTTTTTGCTACCTTACCTATGAGTACTCTCCTGTGATATTTGGGACACCATGCCAGATGTGTGAGTAACCTATGTTTTGTTGATGCTCCGCTTTTGTAAATCCTTGCCACCAACAAATCATGACAAATTAGCCTCCGCTTCGCAACTTAAGAAAGTTGCTGCGCTACGGGATGGCATTCACCCCCGCTCTTAAAAGAGCGGGGCTCTCTGCCATGTCAGAAGAAAACCTAAGACATCCAGGTAGATACTCGTAGTAGGGAAGAAAGATTCTGAATTTATCCTAAGCTTTTCTGGATGGATGCAATAAACTCCGGTAATCAGATCGCATTCCTCTTAGATGTACCCAAGTAATAGATGTTAAAGCAACTACTAGAGCCCCTAGAGCTCTGCTGTTTGGATCACCTATTCCAGCTTCATGCGTAGCAACAATAAAAGCTGCACCAGTAACTAGTCCACTACCAACACCAAGCACCGCGCCTTTCGCAAGAATTAAGTGGTTTCTTAATAGTTCAGCTAAACGAGGTGGATTCATTTGTCCTGAACCATTACCTTCAGGAATTGGCTGGCGGTCTTGAGGTGATATAAAAGGTGGTTCCTGATCTCTTGTCATGTTTCTATTATAACTTAACTGTCAATTTTCTAACTATTATCTCCAGTAGGTTTAATTTCTGCTTGATCTGTAAGATGTCTTATGGTCCTTCCAATTACATCCTCAATGATAATTGCGTCATCCTCCGGCATCTCTTCAAATGATCCTTGGTTTGAAATATATTCGTGCAGAATTCCTCTCCGTCTAAGAGTATCATTTTGTCTAAAAAATCTTATTGATAGAGCATATTCGTTACCATTAAGTACTGAAAACCAGATGTCTGCTATTGGTTCATGAATAGACGGAGATTCTGTAATACTTAATAGAAATGGGGTTACAAGACTTGAAGGTTTTGTAACATCATCTGCAGATATTTCAAATCCTCCGCCATTATATGCCCATCCTTCCTCATCATCTACCCTAGAACTTGGTTCTTCATCATAACTTGGAGCATTATTTACTATCCAGTTTCGCACGACTTCTGTTCTGGTCACTATACCACGAGCACGTTCAGGAGAGATAACAGATTCTGTTGTTCTCGCAATGGGAGTATTGGCACCAGTTATTGCAGCAAGAAGTCTCTCTTCGGCAGATTTTGGTCCAACAAAAGTATTCCTGGCAGCTTGGGCTTTTTGAAGCCTTTCGTGAATATTATGAATTATTTTTCCAGCTGCTGATTCAGGATTTACCATATCTTTGCGGCCTATAATAACATTAAATTAGGAAACAATCAATTCAATGAACGAGCAGGGCACATCGGTAACACTTCTAAATCTATGGCAAAAGAAGAATTTATTGATAAATTTATCGCACGATTAAACTTTGTTGGCAGTGCAACTGAGCAAGAAATGACCAAAATAGCTTCAGGAGCTAGTGAAAAGGGTCAGAAGTTCTAATTGGGCTATATGAATAAGATAGACGTGATAAAATCAAAAAGCAAGGGTCGTTCAAAAAGAAAAGTGTTACCGATGTATCTCAGCCTACTCATCAAGCAGTTATTTTCTAAGAGTTTTACCCAAAACCTTTTCCAGGCCATTATTGCCATATTTAATAATCTGCCCAATTTTAGAAACGGTAGAGGTAGAAGTTCCAACTTTTTCTGCTATCTCATCATAAGTATTTTCTTCTAAAATTAACTTGGCAATTTTAATTCGTTGGGCTAAATCCAAAATTTCTTCTTCAGTTAATAAATCATCTATAAAGTTAGATAAATCTTTTGAGGACCTTAATTTCTTTAAGGTATCAACTAATAGCTTTTTATCTTTTTCTAAGTTAGGTTTTACCATAGTGTCATTGTAGCATTGTACTCTTGTACAACGCTAATATATTTAAGTTAAGTAGAATATTTAGTGCCACCACGCTGTCCTTCTCGTTTTAACTTTCCAGATTTAACCAACTTACTTAAATAATTTGTTGCTGTTGATTGGGAAACATGCAAAAAATCTCTGGCATCATCATTGGTAATTATTTTCTTTTCTTTGGCAAAATCCAAAAGCCTGTTTAAATTATCTTCTTTCTTTTTAGCTCTTGCTTCGTTGGCTAATTTTCTTCTTTCATCCTGTTCCTCTTTTAATTTTTCAGCAATTTGTTTATTTACATCTTCTTGAGTAATAGCAGGCGGCTCTTTTTTTAGTTCTGGTTCGGGGGATTTGGGGGATTCGGATTGTTGGGGTGATTTGGGAGGTTCTGCAATAGGTTTGTCCTCCGGAGTTTTAGCTTCTTCCGGCTTTTTCTCTTCAGTTGGTTTTGATTCTTCAGTTTTTGATGGTTCTTGTGGTAGGGATTCCGGTTGAGGTGATGGAGTTTCCGGAGCCTCTTTTTCTTTTGGTTGCTCTGACAGAGGTTGTTCTTCCGATTTAGGACTTTCCTCTGTTGGCTTTTGTTCCGGAGTCGGTTCTTCTTTTTTCTCCTCGGGTTTTTCTTCCGGCGGTTCGGTAGGTTGATCTGATGGTTGTGGAGTTGGTTCGTCCGGCATTCTTCCATTGTAGCATTTCGGAAGGAGGATGGCCAAAATGGGCGAAATTGGCCAAGTTGGAAGCGGCTTCCGCCGCCCCCGCAGTCTCGGATATATAGTCTCAAAAAAAGAGGGCAGCACCATTAAAAGGAAATTTTGGAATGTAGTGAAAACTAAAATGGGTGTTGCCCGATAATCGCGAGGACCGATAGATTACCTTAAATGTTTTGTACCATCGGCCCGAGCCATCGGGAGTCTTCGCGAGTGTCCCGATTCGAATCGGGACCGAGCGGCATGGAAACAGAAAAGGGTATAAACTTCGGTTTTAGGCAGGGAACGAACGTGAGCTTGGCGCCGACGATGCATGCGTCGATTGAAATGCGGTTCGGATTTGTCTGTATCGTAGTACTAATTAATATACCCATGCATCTTTAACCAGGGGAAAATTGTTCTTTTGGCAATGACAGATAAATTTTCAGGGGCAGAGTTGGTATCAAAATAGCCAATTTCCACCACCTCTGATGCAGGCTTTGGCTCACCCACCAGTTTCCCCTCATACATCCTCAGGTGCAACAGACCCTGATCACCATGAGCAACATCCTCAAACGTGGCCAGATACTTTAAAGATTTCTCATCCACCTCGCAACCTAACTCTTCTTTTATTTCTCTTTTAATACAATCAATGTCTGATTCCCCTTTCTCGATTTTCCCTCCCAAGGTATAAAACACCTGATCCTGTTTGTTAGTCCTCACCTGCAGCATTTTTTTGTCTTTAAAGTAAGCCAAAGCCACTTTCTTAATGATCCTCATTACTAATTAGTATATGATATACTTTCTATCATGCAAGCATCAGAAGATTTATTGGTTCCCATTCAACTAGGCATTATTGGATATGGTTTTGTGGGCCAGGCTGTTGCCAACGGCTTTAGGGAAACATCCTTTGGGAAGGATACCATTCTTTGGTATGACAAATATAAGGATGGGAACTCTTTGGAAGATACTGTGAAGAGCAGTGAATTCATCTTTGTTTGTCTGCCCACTCCTATGAAACAAGATGAAACAGGTATTGAGCTGTCTATTTTTGAAGAAATGATCCCGCAAATTGCCAAATATAGCGACAATACCGATAAGGTGGTGGTAATTAAATCCACTGTTACTCCCGGAACCACTGTTAAATTTGAAAAAAAGTTCCCTAAAACCCATTTCTGTTTTAATCCGGAATTTTTAACAGAGGCCAATTTTTTAGATGATTTTATTAACGCTGAAAGAACTGTCATAGGAGCTAATAATGATTTAATTTTAAGAAGAGTTGCTGTGATATTCAAACAAAGATTTCCTAAAACTCAAATCTTTCTAACAGACCCCACTACAGCAGAAACTGTGAAATATTTTGCTAATGCCTTTTTATCTATGAAGGTCACTTTTGCCAACTTTTTCTATGATTATTGCCAACAATTAGGGATCAAATATGAGGAAGTGAAAAAGATGGCAGCTTCTGATCATAGAATAGGGGATTACCATTTAGAAATAACCACTAACAGGGGTTTTGGAGGAAAGTGTTTCCCTAAAGATTTAGTTGCTATTATGGGAGAGTTTAAAAAATTGGGAGTGGATAATAGTTTGCTGGAAACTATCTGGGAATATAATAAAAAAATCAGAAAAGTTCATGACTGGGAAGAAATCCCCTTTGCAGTAGGTTCCAAGCCGAAACCTAAGAAGTAATATTCTTTATCAACTCAACCTTAGGATTAGTTTTATCATCTGCAAAATCCAGCGTCACTACATCAATCCGATAAGGTTTATCTCCCCAGTTAATTTTTTGAACATAAAAGAGCGCAGTCTTTTTTAAGAACTTAATTTTCCAAAAAGTAATTGATTCTGCAGGTGGTCCGAATTCTCGAGAATATCTGGCCTTCACTTCCACAAAAACCAAATAATCCCCTTCCCTTGCCACAATATCAATCTCCCCACCTCTTATTCGGTAATTTCTTGCTACTATTTTATATCCAATTTTTTTTAAATACTCACAAGCTAAATCTTCTCCTTGACCACCTGTTAATGTTGTATTCATTGTATTAAGTTAGAAACTTTTCCAAATTAAAAGATTTTCTGTGAATTCTAGAAAGACCATATTTTTTAATAGCCTCTTGATGTCTTTTTGTTCCATAGCCCTTATGTTTGCCAAAGCCATATTGAGGATATTTTTTGGACAACTTTTTCATCAGCTTATCCCTGTGTACTTTGGCAATTATAGATGCTGCAGAAATGGATGCGCAAATTGTATCCCCATCTTTAACTGCTTTTTGCCTCTTCCTGTTTAGCTGTTTTATATAAAAGGCGTCTACTAATACATAATCTGCTTGCACTGAGAGCAGTCGAAGTGCCTTTCTAAATGCCATTTGTGTCGCTTTCCCTATTCCTACTTTGTTAATTATAGATACACTAACTTCGGAAACACCCCAGCATATAGCTTGATTCTTAATTCTTGATTCTAACTTCTCTCTCTGTTTAGGTTTTAAAAGTTTTGAATCAGCGATTCCCTCAATAGCTACACAATCTTTTGGGAAAATCACAGCCCCCACACAAACCGGCCCGGCAAACGAACCTCTGCCAACTTCATCCATGCCACAAACAAAGGAGTAACCCTGATTCCATAACTTTCGTTCTAAATCTAAGGTGGGAATAATCATCAAAATAGTTATCAGTCATCAGACTTCAGTCGTCAGACAAAACAAATAAGTCTGATAGCTGAAGACTGAAAGCTGACTACTACTAAACCCTTACAGCATTTCTACCTGTTAAATCTCTCAAATAATAAAGCTTTGATCTTCTAACTTTTCCGGCCTTTTTCTTAATCTCAATTTTCACAATACTTTTGGAATCCAAAGGCCAGGTTCTTTCCACCCCAATCCCTCCTGCCCCAACTTTACGGACCGTGAAGGTTTTATTCTCCTCCCTACCGCGAATCCTTATTAAAATTCCCTCATATATTTGAATACGGCTTTTTGCCCCCTCCACAACTTGAGAGTGAACCTTTAAGATATCTCCAATATGTAAAGGGGTTTCATGAAATTTATCCGAAATCATGTTCAGAATAATAACATAAAGTCAGTAAACCTACAATCTTTTGAAAGCGCTCGCCCCCAAAATCTGTTTTAACCTTTCTTCCAAATTTGAGGTGGGATCAATGGTAAAAGGCAAATTCATCCTCTTTAGCTCATTACCTCCATTAGGGAGCATCAGGGAAACTGCCACCCTTCCTGGAAACTCCCGTAACGTCCTGTTGATATTTTGCAAAAGCGCAATATCCGCCCCTTTGGGCACATAAATCTCCACTGATCTGCGATTTTCCACTGCAAAAATATTTTCCATGCTACCTTCCTCAAACAGAGTAATTTTTTCTATCACCTGAGAGATTGTCTCTTCTCTTTTGTCTATCCTGCCCAAAGTTAAAACAACCTGATCTTTAAGCAAAAAGCCTTTTGACTGCTCAAATGTTTTAGGAAAAACTACAGCCTCAATTTCGGCTATGCCTTCGGAAATCTTAATAAAAGCCATCTCTGCGTTGCTCTTTTTGGTAAAAACTTTTTTGATTTCGGTAATAACCCCGCCCAAAACTAATGTTTGGCCAATATGCTCATCTCCCAAATCGGCAATTTTAGTTGTTACATACCTGGTAATTTGCGTCAATTTAACCAAATACGGCGGCTCATGTAAGTAAAAACCCAATAAATCTTTCTCAAATATCAATAGTTGCTCCAGGGGCAGCTCTAAAACCTCAGGTAATTTAATATTGGCGGAGGGGTCATCCTCACCAAATAAAGACACCTGCCCTGACAGCCTTTCTTTACTTATCTTATGGCTCTTCTCAAGACACTGGTCCAAAATCAGCAGCTGGGAAGCACGGTTACCCAACAGATCTAAGGACCCGGCCTTTATCAAACTTTCCAATGTTTTCCTATTAACCAGTCTGGTATCAACACGGCAGCATAAATCATACAAAGAAACAAACTCGCCTTTTTCTCTTTGCTCAATGATGGATGCAATTGCCAGCTCCCCCACATTTTTAATTGCAGAGAGCCCAAAACGGATCCCCTGGGAAGAATCTGTTTTATTAAGCGAAGTAGTTAAACTTCTCATTAAATCACCCTCAGAAAGATCCGACAGATTTTCCAAGGTAAAACCAATGCCGGACTTATTTATATCAGGCGGTAAAACCACAATTCCCAACCTTTTACACTCCTCAATTGCCAGAGCGATCTTTTCCGTATCTTCAGACTCGGCAGTGAGTAGTGCCGCCATAAATTCAACCGGGAAATTTGCTTTCATATAGGCGGTCTGGTAAGCAACCATGGCATAAGATGCAGCATGAGCCTTATTAAACCCATAAGCTGCAAACGGAGCGATTAAAGAAAAGAGCTGTTCGGCCTTTTCCCGTCTGATGCTATTTTGGATACAACCTTCGACAAAATGTCCTTTTTGCTTGGCCATCTCAGCCGGTTTTTTCTTACCCATGGCTTTCCTGAACTTATCTGCCTCTTCCCAGGAGTAACCGGCTAAGTTGATAGCTGTATATAAAACATCTTCCTGGTAAACCAACAGTCCCAAAGACTGCTCCATATATTCTTTCATCCGGGGATCCAAATATTTAATCAGCTTGGGATTATGTTTTCTTTGAATATACTCCGGAATAACCCCCAAAGGACCCGGCCTGTATAGTGCCACCATGGCAGCCAGATCTGCAATACTTGATGGTTTTAAATCCACCAGGTATCTGGTCATACCTGACGAGGAGAACTGAAAAATACCCATGGTATCCCCTTTTGCCAAAAGCGCAAATGCTTTTTTGTCCGAAAGGGGAATTTTATTTAAATCCACATCTATATTTTGATTAACTTTGACAAACTCTACGGCCCTTCCCAAAATTGACAAATTCCTGATCCCTAAAAGATCCATTTTTACCAGACCCGCATCCTCCACCGCAAACATATCATACTGGGAAACCAGTTTTTCTCCGTTTGCTTCCCGCTGCAAAGGAGTGAAGTTGGTAATTTCATCCGGCGCAATGACAATCCCTGCCGCATGAATTGAGGCATGCCTGACAGTACCTTCAATCCTGATTGCCAAATCCAAAAGTTTTTTGATTTGGGGGGTACTTCTGTAAAATTGGGCCAGCTCGTAAACTTCTTTGATGACATCTGATAATGGTTTATGAAACCCCTGGTGGGGCGGTGGAATAAGTTTGGCAATCCTGTCTACCTCGCCATATGCTAACCCTAATACTCTGCCCACATCCCTGATAGCAGCACGTCCCATCATCGTTCCAAAAGTCACAATGTGGGCAACCCGATCCGACCCATATTTTTTCATCACATATTCAATAACCTCATCCCTTCTATCATCCGCTATATCCGCATCTATATCCGGCAGGGTTGGCCGCTGAATTGTTAAAAAGCGTTCAAATGGCAGCAGATAATCCAACGGGTTTAGGTTTGTGACCCCTAAGCAATACAAAACCATGCTCCCTGCAGCCGAACCTCTGGTGTTGGTGATAATCCCCCGCGCGTGAGCCCATTCCATAAAATCCGCCACCACCAAAAAATAATCCGCATATTTTTTTCTTTCTATAACCCCTAACTCGTATTCTATTCTTTCTTTAACCTGATCTCTCAACTCCAGTTTTTCTTTTGCTTGCTCATACGTCAGCTCCCGCAATACATCCATGGAAGTTTTACCCTCGGGGGTTTGGAAAACAGGAAAACTGGCAACTCCCAAAGGTATTTCTATATCTACCGTATCCGCAATTTTGACCGTATTTTCCAAAGCCTGCGGCAACTCCTCAAAATCCTCTTCCATCTCTGCGGGTAATTTGAAGTAATAATCCGGAGTATCTATCATCCGCAGACGATCTGTTTCCTCAAGCAACTTTCCTGTCTGTATACAAAGCAGTGCATCTTGGGCTTCCGCATCTGCTTTTTCTATGTAATGGGAATCATTTGTGGCAACTGGCGGTATCCCAAGTTTAAACGAGAGGTTTTTCACCGCATTCCAGGTATTTTTTTGTATTCTTTCCAGTTTCTCCAAATCTACCCTCACAACTTCATCAACTGCCAGCTCTTTTTGCTCGCCGTAGGGGTGTTTTTGCAGTTCAAAATAAAAATTTCCTTCCCCAAAAATTTCCAGATAACTTTTTGCCACCTCTTCAGCCTTTTTCAGTTCCTGGTCATCAAGCGAGCGGATAAACTCACCGGCAGGACAACCTGAAAGGGCAATTAAACCTTCGTGGTATTGTTCCAGTAACTTTTTATCCACTCTTGGTTTGTAATAATAACCCTGGCAGTGGGCAATTGTGGTTAGCTTCATTAAATTTAAGTAACCCTGGTAATTTTTTGCCAAAACCGTCAGGTGGTAGGGCTCGGCATCCGCTTTCCCTTCTTTATCTCTATGAGATCTCTTGGCAACATACATCTCCACTCCGATAATTGGCTTGATCCCTGCCTCTATACAAGCTTTGTAAAACTCGATTGCCCCATACATCACCCCATGGTCTGTGATGGCAACAGCATCCATACCTGATTCTTTAACCCTTTTGACAAGCTGGGGAATTTTGGATAGTCCGTCTAGCAGTGAGTATTCCGTGTGAGTGTGAAGGTGGACAAAGCGTACCATAATTCTTTGTCATATTACACCGGGCTGTTAAAAGTCACCGGAATATATACGACAAATTAACTTTAATGCTAAATTTTACTTATTTCAAGGGGTATTTTTTAGAAGCTTTGCTAAAATTTCTTTCACCTTTAAAGCTTCCGCTTTAGCAGATGATAGTCTCATAACTGCACCAACTAAAACTTGTAGGGCATTCTCTTTGCCCGCTTTATAATCTTCTACTGCTCTTGGATTTTCTCTGATTGCTTGTTTGGCTAAGTCTCCTAACTCCCCCAAATCCCCAATTACCCCAACTTTTTTACCTTTTAGTTCTTCTATTATTTGCGTTGGTAAAACAGTTTTTATATCCGGTTTTTTGTTTACTATGTAATTTGTTATATCCTGAGTACTAACTCCGTGTCTTTTACCATGTTCCAAAGCACTTTCAAAAAATTGGGTCAATTCCCAAGACTCTGACAATATCCGGGCATCTGTTTTTTTAATTCCTAACTCTTCCTCATACCTTTCACTCTTATCCCATGGTAATTCTGGCAACTGATCTTTAATTTCTCTGACATCTGACTTCTGAATTCTGAGTTCCGGAAGGTCTGGTTCGGGAAAATAGCGGTAATCATGGGCCTCCTCTTTACTCCTTTGAAGATATGTACACTTTTTGTCCTCATTCCAACCTCTGGTTTCTTGAAATAATGTTTCTCCTGCTTCTTTTGCGGCAATTTGGCGTTTAATTTCATACTCAACTGCCGCTACCATAAAGCGGAAACTATTTATATTCTTTAACTCAATTCTGTAATCTGGTAACTTTCCCCTTTCCCCTTTCCCCTTTCCCCTTACTGAAACATTCGCCTCCAGCCTCATATCTCCACGCTCCATATCAGCATTGGAAACTTCCAAGTACCTGCAAAGCTGCTGCAGTTTTTTAGCATAATCTCTTACTTGAGAAGAATCATTAAAATCTGGTTCTGTAACAATTTCAACCAGTGGTACTCCTGATCTATTAAAGTCTATTAATGTTTCATTACCCTTGTGGGTTAATTTTCCAGTATCTTCTTCCTGATGCACTCTATTTACTCTAATCCTCCTAATCCCTCCTAATCCCTCTACCTCAATCCAGCCATTTACACAAAGCGGCCAACGATATTGGGAAATCTGATATCCCTTGGGAAGATCCGGATAAAAATAATTCTTTCTTTCAAAAAGGGATTTTTCTGAGATTTTACAATTTAGAGCCAGACCAATTTTTATACAATCATCTATTGCTTGCTCATTAATGTAAGGCAAGGCTCCAGGTAAACCTAAACAAACCGGACAAGTGTGAGTATTTGGCTCTTTGCCAAAATAATCTGCAGAACACCTACAAAACATTTTACTTTTTGTATTTAACTCCACATGTACTTCTAAACCAATGACTGGTTCATATTTCATAATTTTGCTTGCCCTCCGTAGCTTTAGCGAAGGAGGGGTTTCTCCTTGTGCCAATTTGTTGCTTGCTCATATGCATACCCAACTCTTAAAATTGTTTCCTCATCCCATTGTTTTCCCAAAATTTGCAAACCAACCGGTAATCCATCAACAAATCCGCAAGGCACAGATAATCCTGGGATACCTGCTAAATTAGCAGAAATTGTATAAATATCAGAAAGATACATCTTTAGAGGGTCACCTATTTTCTCTCCCAAGTTCCATGCTGTGGTGGGGGAGACTGGACCAACTATCACATCCACTTTTTCAAATACTTTTTCAAAATCCCTTTTTACTAAGGTTCTTACTTTGGCAGCTTTTGCATAGTATTCATCATAATATCCTGTGGATAGGGCATAGGTCCCCAGCATTATTCTTCTTTTGACTTCTGCTCCTATATTTTCCCTCCCCTTCCCATACCTAATACCATCATAGCGGGCCATATTTGAAGAGACTTCAGAAGGTACTATTATGTAATAAGCAGCTAGCGCATATTTACTGTGTGGCAAACTAATCTCTACAATTTCTGCCCCTAATTCCTCTAATTTTTTAATGGCTTGCTCAATAACACTTTTAACTTTTGGATCCAACCCCTCTCTCTGCCTGCCGGCAGGCACGGCAAAATACTCTTTAGGTACTCCCACTGTTAATCCTTTCATTCCAGCCTGCAACCTCGAAGGTTGCATCGTAAACTTTTCACTTTTGCAATTTGAATCAAATCTACCAGCTCCTGAAATCCAATCTAAAACTAAAACAGCGTCCTCTACTGATTTAGTAATTGGCCCAATAGAATCTAGTGACGAGGCCATTGGTATCAGTCCATATCTGGATACCCTTCCATAACTTGTTTTAAGACCCACTACTCCACAAAGTGAAGCTGGTTGTCTTATTGATCCACCTGTATCAGAACCGATTGCGAAAGCACAAAGATCAGCTGCCACAGCAACCGCAGAACCAGAGGAGGATCCTCCAGGAACTTTAGTTAAATCCCATGGGTTTTTAGTAGCACCAAATGCAGAATTTTCTCCAGATCCACCCATAGCAAATTCATCATGATTTGTTTTCCCAATAATAGTAATATTTTGTTCTGATAATTTCTCAATAACTGTAGCATTGTAAGGCGGAATATAATTTTCCAATACTTTAGAAGCAGCAGTTGTTCTGATGCCTCTTGTGGAAATTACATCCTTAATTGCAGCTGGAATCCCCTTACTATTTTCTACGATCTCCAAATAAGCATTTAATTTAGGATTAATCCTTTTTATCCTTTCTAGGTAAGCTTTATTCAAATCCTGTTCAGAAAACTGTTTATCTTCTAAAGATTTTATAGTTTGAGTTAGAGTTAAAGAAGTAATATCACTCATTATCAAAAACTCCTTTAGTTACAAAAAATCCATTTTCTTTTTTAGGAACATTTGATAAAACATCTTCTTGTAAAAGAGTACAGTCCCCTAAGTTATCCTCACTCATTACATTTGATTTACCTGATACGTTAAAGGTGGGTTCTACAGATGAAGTATCAAGAGAATTTAATTTATCAACATATTCTAAAATATTAGAAAGCTGCTCAGCATATTTTTCTTCTTCCTCAGAAGATAAAGGTAAATTGGCCAATTTAGCCACATGTTTAACCTGATCTTTAGTTAACTTTATCATTTACAGGGATTATACCTCAAAATTTTGACTAATACGATCTGTTAAATTGAAGAATTAAGCTAACATTTTTACTACACGTCTAAATAATTGTTCAAATTCACGTCCGGTTGTTTTTATTTTAAAACTTTCTACTAAAGCATCAGGTGCTAATAGCGTATATTCTGTTGTTTTTATTCCTCTTTTTCTATCTGGTTGCTTCTCTGTACTAACAATTAGACCATCCATGTCTGCGATAACGGTCTTAAATGCATTTACAACTTCAGCAGTATGTAATAGCGGCATATATTACCTGAATTATAGTTTATACCAAAGCCTAAGTCAAATATTATAGGTTAAATCTTCCTTCCATTTCTTGTAAAGCTTTAACACGGGCTTGAATAGGCGGGTGAGTATTAAAAAGTCCCGCCAACCAGGCTTTGGCCTCAGTACCTTTTAAGGGATTAACAATATAAAGATGTGCTGTGCCTCTATTGGCAACTTCTAATGGTTCCCTGTCTGTAGAGATCTTTTGCAGCGCTGATGCTAAACCTTGAGGATACCTGGTTAATAACACTCCTGATGCATCTGCCAGAAATTCTCTTCTTCTGGATACGGCCAGTTGAATTAAGGTGGCCACAATTGGGGCCAAAATGGCTGCTACAATGGCCAAGATAACGAATGCCTGATTTCCCCTGCCTTCCCTATCTCTTCCACCATACCACATACTCCTCATAAAAAAATCCGCCATTAAAGCTATTGTTCCCACCAGAATAGAAACAACAGCCATAAGCAGAGTATCCCTGTTGCCAACATGGGAAAGTTCGTGGGCAGTAACTCCCTCCAGCTCCTGCTTGTTTAACTTATCTAAAATACCGCGGGTAAAAGCAATAGCAGCATGTTTGGGATCTCTGCCTGTTGCGAAAGCATTAGGGGCACTGTCATCAATGATATAAATTTTAGGTAAAGATAACCCAGCCGCTATACAAAGATTCTCAACAATTCTATAAACCTCAGGATTGTCTTTTTTCTCAATGGGTTTAGCACCAGAAACTCCCAACACAATCTTATCTGACCAAAAGTAAGAAACAAAATTCATCACTCCTGCCATAATCAAAGCAAATCCCACAATCCCCAATCCTCCTACCTCACCATATCCAAACCCTTGGGCTATGATATAAATTACTGCCACAGTAAAAAGGCTAAAAAATAACATTATTAGCCATGTTTTGAAAATATTTGCCCCAACATGATCCCAGGCAGTATTAACAGTTGCCATAATAGATATATTTTACCACTTTATGCTTGTCCAGATTTATTTGAATTTCTCAAACTCTTCTGGGGACAATTTTACATCATGTAGGATCGAACGAAGAAGACCAGTACCAATTGATTTGCTGGGGTGAATTGGCACAACTGTTGTTCTTCCGTCTTCATGGGATAAAAAGAGATGATTTCCCTTTTGTCTTCTTTCCATAAAACCAATTTTCTTAAGAATTTTAATGAGCTCTCTGGCTTTGATTGGAGATAAACTGCTCATACAGAAAAACCAAGCCGAATAGGAATATTGACCACTCCAAGAAAACGGGGTTTATTTTCTGATACTTCGCCAAAATCAATCTTTTCTCTGTATTTATCATCTTTTTTGGCTACTTCAAGACATAACTCAATTGCCTCCTCTATACCCTTGACTGCCTCTTCATAAGTTTCTCCTTGTGTATGACATCCTGGTATTGCAGGAGCAGAGGCCACAAATATCCCATCTTCATCCTGTTCAATTAAGACTTTAAACTGTAATGCTTTAGCTGAATTTTTCATTTTCAGGTCTTGATGGCATAATTAAAATTTTACCTGTACATCCTTTTTCTCTTCATCAGAAGCTTTGAAAAATTCCTCTTTTTTAAAACCAAACATATTCCCTATCCAGGCGGATGGAATAGTTTCCAGGGAATTGTTTAAATCCAATACATTGGTATTGTAAAATTGCCTGGAGGCAGCTACTTTGGTTTCAGTATCGGAAAGCTCATCCTGCAAAGCTTTAAAATTCTCAGAAGCCTTAAGATTTGGATAATTTTCCGCAACAGCAAATAAGGATTTTAAGGCTCCGGTTAACATATTGTCAGCATCAGCTGCTTCGTGCGGATTTTTGGCATCCATTAAGGAAGTACGGGCTTTTGTTACCTCCTCCAGTACGCCTTTTTCATGCTTAACATAACCCTTAACAGCCTCAACTAAATTAGGAATTAAAGAAGAACGCCTTTTAAGCTGCACATCAATCTGTGACCAAGCTTCACGAACACGATTGCGCAGCGTTACCAAACCATTATAGGTCATTAAAAGCCAGAGCACTATTATTACTATAATTCCTAAAACAATGTATGTAGTCATCGTGTCACTTATCATATGTTATATTAAACCATTTTGCAAATTTTTTCCAGTCCCAACTGTTTACAATATCTCTTTTTTCCGCCCAACTCCTTCTTGCCACAGCTACCCCAAACCTCATGTTATCCATTTGAGAAACTGCATGAGCATCTGTATTAATTATAAACTTAACTCCATATTTTTTGGCCTCTCTTGCCAAATCATCCCTCAAATCCAACCTGTTAGGGTAAGCATTAATCTCTAAAATCTTGTTATTTTTGGCAGCCAATTTAAAAATTGTTTCCCAATCTGCTTCAGATGATTCCCGTTCATTTAAAAGCCTGTTGGTGGGATGAGAAATTATATCTACATGAGGATTATTCAAAGCCGCCAGCAGTCTTTTGGTAATCTCATCTTTATGACCCCGATGGCCGGAATGAATACCGGCTATGCAGTAATCCAAAGTTTCCAAAACCTCATCCGGCACACTCAAACTTCCATCTCCCAGTATATCTATTTCGAGGCCATTTAGTACTCGAATACTTTTTGTACCCTGCCTGCCGGCAGGCAGGTTCTTTTTTAAAAATTGAATAACTTTTGTCCTCTTCTCAATAGTTGCCTTAACTTTGTCTTCTGGCAGTGTAAGGCTGGGAGAATGATCCGAAATTCCCACATACTGATAGCCTAAATTAATGGCCTTTTTAATAATATCTTCAATCGAATCCACCCCGGGAGCGTGTGATGGTTTTTCTATTGGGAAACTTGAATGCAGATGTAAATCACCTTTAATATCTCCAAATTCGACAAGTTTTGGAAGATTATGTTGCAAAGCAACCTCAATTTCTCCTGTATCTTCCCGCAGTTCAGGTGGAGGCACATCCATCCCCAATAATTTGTAAAATTCCTCTTCTGTTTCTGTTTTTATGAGCTTTCCATCTTCCACTTTCCATCTTCCGCTTTCGGCTCGCTTCACACCGTATTCGGACAGGGAATAACCCTGCTGATTGGCTAAAGTCCTTAACTTAATGTTGTGTACCTTTGATCCTGTAAAATGCTGCAGTAGCGCTCCATAAGAGCCGGGTCTACCCACCAATAAATCTGCCTGAATCCCATTTTGCAAAATAACCGTCGCCTTATTCTCACCCTGATCTACTATTCTGGCAACTGAAGACATTTGACAAAAGTAATCAACTACCTTTTTGCTTTCGTTTGAACTGGCGGAAAAATCCAAATCCCCCACAGTTGCCACCATTCTCCTGAGTGAACCTAATGGGTGGGCCTGCAAAACATCAGGACACTTTTTAAGATAATTCAGAATTTTTTCTGCCTGTGCATAACCATACGGAAGAAGCATCCTGTTTCCCCTTTGACTAACCTCATGCAGGCCGGAAATGATATTTTGGGCCAGTTTTGAGGAAAACCCCTTATTAACCAAATCTCCATTTTTCAGCTTCTTTTTCAAATCCTCTAAATCTTTTACCCCAAGTTCGGCAATCTTTTGGGCTGTTTTTGGACCTACTCCGGGAATATCCAAAAGATCAAAAAATATCTTAGGAATGCCTTTTTCTATCTCTTCAAAGTGTTTAACCTTCCCTGTTTTAAAAAGCTCATCTAAATAGCCTCTGATAGACTCTCCTGATCCGGGAATTTGGTCTAATTTTCCCTCCTGCCAAAGATCATAAACTTCTGCAGTTGATTGCTCTATTGAATCCGCAGCATTTTCATAAGCACGGATTTGAAAAAAATTACCGATTTTTTTAATTGTATAAGCTGCAGCTACGTTCCTGAGGATTTTAGCAATTTTAGAGTTAGAAATTTCCACTAATCAGAGTTTAATCTATCGGCATAAAACTTTGCAACAACTCAATATAGGATCAGAATATGGTATAGTTTGAATATGGATGATGAGGTAAAGCTAGGATTAGGCACAAAAGAAGTCGGTGATCCAGAGCCAATCGATTATGGTAAAATTCTTAAAAATAATAGAGTTTTGTTCATCAATGATAGCCACACCTCTTTTACAGACAAGGAGGCATTTAAAAAAGCCCTAGAAGAATTACCTAAGTTGGGTGTAACTGATCTTGCCTTGGAAATGTTACCAAAAGGTTTTGATACTGCAGACCCTATAAAAGTAAGGCAATATCTACAAGATCACTGGGATGATAAGTGTCCTGGTATGGGAGGTCAATACTTTGAAATTTACTCTTTAGCTAAATCATTAGGGATGAATATACACGGATTGGATATTTCTAACGAGGAATATCTAGCCTCTAGTCAGTCAGCTACATTTGGTAAAAGGAATAGACAATGGGCAGAAATTCTAAAAACTAGATTGGAAGACAATCCAAATACAAAGGTAGTAGTCTTTTGTGGCGGATCACACTCAGGATATTATCCAGCTAGAGATAGAGCTAATAATATACTTGAAGATTTAGGTTATCAATCAAGCTGTGCTTCATATTTCGGAGGAGATAATGATTTTCCGATTACAGATGAGGATAAATTAATACAGGGTTTAATAAAATCAGGTGACCAGAAAGCTGGTTTTATGGTAGAGTTTAGGTCACCACGCAGACCAGCAGATTATATAATCTCCCCAGGCGACTCAATTGTCGCTAAATAGGACTCGAACACTTTTAGCCCACATTTAGCTAAAGTAAATGTGGTAGGTTCAAAATTCTATTTTTTAAGAAAATTTTCTAGCATTTTGTGAATTCTTCTCCAGCCTGCAGTTGTTTTAAAATACTCCTCACAGTGTAAGGCATCTTCTTTATTGCGAAAGCCAGAAAAGTAGATTAATTCATATGGAATATTGGGTTTAGTAGCTTTATTTTCGCCATTATTATGTGATTTCAATCGTTCTTTTAAATGGGGGGTATATCCTAGATAAAGCTTTCCATTCTTTTTACTTCTGATAATGTAGAAGTAGTAGTAATACATGATTGGTGGCGGGCCACGTTCATGTAAACTGAACGTGGCGGGGCCGACGGGAATCGAACCCGCTATCTTCTCCGTGACAGGGAGACGTGATGACCGGTTCACTACGGCCCCAAACTGCTTTGTATTGTAACAAAATAAATACCCTCTTGACAATTTGTCTGATTTGGCATAAAAAAGGATTGTCAGTCTGCTCCCTTTATCTGCCCAAATTAAAATGGCAAAGCAAAACAGCAATTATCTGGGCAAAATCGAAACCGAAATTCAATCCAACCAGTCTAAAGTGAGCATGGTTTTGGGGGTGCTCATCATCCTGGTGATGGGAATTTTGGTTTTCAATTATTTTAACAGAGGCAAATCTGACTTAGGCCCTGCTCAAACCACCACAGTGGAAGAACAGGATGTGACCCCTGCCGACTTACCAGGAAAATATACTGTTAAAGAGGGTGATACCTTATTTATCATCGCCGAAAAATATTATGGCGATGGCTATCAATATACTGAGATTGCCCGGCTAAATAACCTGACAAATCCCGATGCTTTGGAAAAAGGCCAAGTACTTGAAATCCCAAAGCTCGCAGCAGCCACCCTGCCTGTTTTGGAACCCGAACAAACTCCAGCTGAACCAGCAGCCGGCTCAAAAGGCGTACCTGATATAACCTTGGCACAAAGTGTCTGGGGTCCAAAAATAGCAGGTACAACTTATACGGTAGTTGCAGGAGACTGGCTCTCAAAGATAGCAGACAGGGCATACGGGGACCTTTACGCATATGACAAAATTGCCAAAGCCAACAATATCCAAAATCCGGATTTAATAGAAGTAGGTATGGTCTTAACTATCCCCCGCTAATTGTGTATACTCAGATAGAGTATGCAACCGGCTAACAAAAACTGGCTTAAAGATAATTGGATAAATTTGTCAATTTTAACCCTGCTTATTGCTGTCACTTTTGCCAATGCCTTAAATAATGTTTTTTTGTCAGATGATCTGGCGGAAATTGTCCAAAACCCCAATGTGGGAAAATTCAGCTATATTTTTACCCATCCTTTCGGCTTTATCAGGATCCTTCTAAATTATTTTGCCTATCATCTGGGCGGACTAAACCCTGCTGTTTTCAGGCTGATCAATTACGGTTTTCACTTGGGGTCGGTTTTGCTAATTTACACAATCCTGACCATCCTCATAAACAGACGACTGGCAATTATCGCAGCGGCCTTTTTTGCCATCCACCCTGCCATCTCCGAGGCGGTAGTCTGGATTTCCGGAGGCACTTATCCGCAATATACCTTTTTCTTTCTGTTGTCTTTTCTGTTTTATATTTTATCTTCTAAAAGCAGGCTTTTCTATCTTCTATCTTCTATCTTCTATCTTCTATCTTTCATGTCACATCCGGTGATGCCTGTGACCCTGTTTATGATTTTCTTAATCTATGAATTATGCTTTGGGGATATTAAAAAAAATTGGGTCAGGTCTATCCCCTATTTTCTGATTGCCATAGCTTATATCCTCGTAAACTTAAGCGCTTTGCCGGAGAGAACAACCACCCTGCAATCAGTCCATTATCAGGAAAAGGGCATTGATAATCCTTTTGTGTTAATTCCGGTTGCCATCTCCTCATACCTGGAGCTGATATTTTTCCCCAAAGATCTAACTCTTTATCATTCCGAGCTTGCTTTTTCCAAAATCCAGTTTTTGATAAGGGCGGGAGTCACCCTGCTTTTTTTAACATTCACCATCATCAGTTTTAAAAAAAATAAGAACATCTTTTTCTGGTTGTCTCTTTTCTGGCTGTCTTTAGCCCCAACCTTAACCCCTTTCAGGCTAAACTGGATTGTGGCCGAGCGCTATCTTTATTTGCCTTCTCTGGGTATCTTTGCTTCACTGGCTTTGCTTTTGCATAATTTATCCCAAAAAAAACAATACAAATATGCGCTTTACGGACTGGTCATTATTGCTGTGGCAATACTTTCCGCAAGAACAATAATCCGCAATATAGACTGGAAAAATGAGGATAATCTCTGGATTGCCACCGGCAAAACCTCCCCCTCCTCTCCCAACACCCACAATAATTTGGGGGATGTTTATGGCAGATGGGGAGATAAACAGAGGGCTTTGCAGGAATTTCAGACAGCAATTAGCTTAAAACCTAATTATGCTGATGCCTACCATAATCTGGCAAATACCTACCGGGAATTAAATCAATTGGATTTGGCTTTGGAAAATTATCAAAAAGCCATTGAATTTAATCCAAATCTTTGGCAGTCTTATCAAAATATAGCGGCTTTGTATTTTCAAAATAAGCAATATGACAAAGCTTTGGAATATATTCAAAAAGCAATCCAAGTAAATCCTAAAAATATAAATTTATATAATAATTTGGGAATAGTTTATTTAGTTTCCGGTGATAAAGAAAAGGCCAAACAGATTTTCAATCAAATTTTATCTGCCGATCCGCAAAATCAAATAGCCAGACAGGGATTAATTGAGGCCAGTAATTGAGCTACGTTCATGTAAACTACGTTTGTGTAAACCAAATCGTAGTAAACTGAACGTAGTGAGCCGAAGGTGAGAATTGAACTCGCGACCCATGCTTTACGAAAGCATTGCTCTACCACTGAGCTACTTCGGCTAAATCATACATGAGCGGGATACGAGAATCGGACTCGCGGCTCCACCTTGGGAAGGTGGCGTATTACCACTATACAAATCCCGCAATTTCTTCCAAATTATATCATTCTGTAAATCACCTAAACATATCTCCAATTATTCATTATACGATCGTAAGACGAATATTTTAGCGATCAATATCGGTGGACTCAATAACCATTACCCATTCTTTTATGCCAACCCCTTTTATAAAATCTTTTAATTGTTTTGTGCAATTCTTCTTACAAGCCCAAACTGACCTTTGTAAATTAATAAAACCCCATTGTTTTAACTTAGACCTTAGTAAATCTCTGGCAATTCTTCTTTGCTCAGGTATATCGAAAATCACCAATCTCCATTTTCCATCCCAGGGTTCATCTTGAACCCGAATTTTAGCCCATATTGCCTCGGCTCTACCTTCATCAGTTAACCTACCTACTAATTTTTGATCATCCAAAAATTCAATAAATCCATTTTCTCTTAAGATTCTCAGTGCTTGTGATAGTGCTGATTTGTTTAGTGGATAATTCCAGCCATCACGATAAGCATATAATCCTGGATTGTTTATAAAATCATCAACTCTTATAACACCATCAACTGTTTTTTCCAAAACCAGCAGTATCCAATTACTTAATCCCTTTCTCAATGTTCCCATAAATTATTTATACTACGATCGTAATATGAATATCAAAGATTGAAACTGGACAGCATTTAAGTTTTAATTCAATATATAACCTAATCAGTTATGTTAAAGCATCCAAAATTATCCTACTTACAAATTGTTTTTTTAATTCTTTTAATTTCTTTATTTTTAAGATTTTACAATCTTCCCAATTCTTTTGTCTTTGCCGGGGATGAAGAATACCAGGCAATTTTGGCCCAATCAATAGTCAAAGATTTTCACATCATCTGGGTAGGTGTGAATGCCGCCCATACCGGCTTTTATTTAGGCCCTTATTGGGCTTATTTCACTGCCTTTTGGCTTGCTATTGCAAAAGGGGATCCTCTTATTACTGGCTATATCTCATCGGCAATAGGTGTTTTGACCACTTTACTGATAATTCTGACGGGTGCAACTCTTTTTAGCAAAAAGGCAGGACTTATGGCAGGACTGCTTTATGCCACTCTCCCGCTGATGGTCTTTTTTGACCAAAAATACTGGAATCCCACCCCAATTCCATTTTTATCGCTGCTGATGCTGATATCCTTATCTCAACTAAAGAAAAATCCAAACTGGGCAATTTTATTTGCCGCAGGCTATGGTCTGGTATTCCACACCCACCTGTCTCTGATCCCAATTATTTTTGTAGCCATATTTTGGATAGTTAAGGAAAAAATTAAGCTGCCCCAAAAAACTGTTTTATTATCCTTGACGGCTTTCCTGCTGATGATTGCCCCCTTAATCGCCTTTGACTATTTTCATAAAGGCAGTAATTTAACTACTCCTTTAAGGTTTGCAGAAATTACATCCGATTACAGAAACAACATTAATCCCCTCCATCATTTCCGGGCCTTCTTTCAAACCATGGGCAGAATTTACTACCTTGCCCCTTTTGGTAACAACTCGGATGAGGTCATCACCTCCTGTACTAATGCTTCCCGCATCAATAATCCTCCAGTTGATGGCATCTCCAAAAGATTTACGCCTCCTGTTTGGTTATCTTTTTTGGGACTGGGCATACTGATTATTTTTTTGCTGCAAAGAAAAACATGGCAAAGTGCCAATACACGGCTGCTTTCCCTGTTTTTATTGTCAATTATTATTTTCTTCCTGCTTTTTCCGGGGGGAGCTTTTGAATATTATCTTCTGGGAATTTTTCCTCTATTACTTTTTATACCCGGCATACTTGCCACTTATTTTCCCAAATTAAAAATCCTAATAACTGGGGCAGTATTGATATTATCAATCCTTGGCGTTTATAGCATCATCACCAATAATCCTCAGTTTGGTTACGGAGCAAAAAAATCCCTGATCAAACAAACGGCAAATATAATCGGTAATCAACCCTTTGAGCTTAAGCAAACAGGATTATGCCACTTCTATGAGGGCTGGAGATACTTGTTTGTTTTAAATGGCAAAAAACCGGAAAGGAGTGAGTCTGATGAGGGATTAGGCTGGCTGTATCCGGAGGAAATAACTCAAAATCCTGTTAAATTAGAAATCATCTTATCAGAAGAGAGAGCAGGTGTAAATTTTGCCACAAGCGGAGCCCGCGTACTAAAGTCCGGCGGCTTCAGCGCATATATTTTTGAAAAAAATCTGTAATATAAGTAATATAATATAAAGGATGGCGCAAAGATACCGCTCATACTCTGCAAGAAGACTTATCAGAAAAAGCAGGCGAAACCTGATTATTACTTGTCTTTTAATAATTACCCTGCTTTATGCAACAATAAATTGGGCCCTGCCTTCTTTTGTCAATATGCTGGGGGAGGTAAATAACATTGTTAAACCGGCACCAAAGCGGGTAAAAATTGACCAGTTAAACTCAACTCTGGCTCCTCCAATTCTAAACATCCCTTTTGAATCAACCAATACAGCCAAAATTAACATTAGCGGATACGCCAATCCAAATGCCAAAGTTAAGATATTTGTAGATGATAAGGCAATAACAACCATCAGTGTTTTAGAGGATGGTTCATTTACGGCAAAGGAGATTGACTTAAACTTCGGCACAAATAGTATTTTTTCAAAAAGCATTGATGAAGAAGGCAAAGAAAGCCTGAGCTCAAAAACTTTTAAAATAATTTTTGATAACGAACAGCCATCTTTATCTGTCAATGAACCGGAAGATAATAAAAACGTAGCGGGTGAGAGAAAATTAAAAATTTCAGGCAAAACAGAACCGGGTGCCCAAGTGTTTGTCAATAATGCTCAAGTCATAGTTGACAAAGACGGGAATTTTTCAACTATTGTACAACTTGCTGACGGTGATAACTATTTTAGTATCAAAGCACAAGATCATGCTGTAAACTTTAAGGAGATTTCAAGAAAGGTAACGTTCCAACCCTAGCTTACCCAATACCCGTTTATAAAAAGGATTGCCAAGACTGACAAAAGCATCAAAGCAATAACCTGATAAAAAAGTTTCACATATTCATTTTTAACCAGAGCCAAAACTATAAAAATGGGGAAAATAGGCAGCAAAAACCTGGGGATTGAGGAAAGTGTCGGTGTCAAAAGGGGGATGGCAATAGACACCAGGCTATAGATTGAATATGACATAGGCAAAAAACGCCAAGTTCTCAATGCTAGCCCCAGACCAAAAATGGCAAAGGCTAAATCCAAAACCACATTCGGGTAACTTTTTATGGATTGTCCGTTTACCAAACCCTTAATCCCTTCCCAAAATCCGACACCGGGCAAGCTTAAAGATCTTTGCCAGTGATTCTCTGCCACAGTAAAGTAAAACGGGTCACCTGTTTTTGTGTAAAGAAAAATACAAAAAGCTGCAAATCCCAAAGGGGCAAACAATACATACCAATTCTTTTTACTAAAACCGTAAACCAGTTGTACCTCTATCAAAAATCCCAAAACAACAGCCAAGCCCACCAACCTGGTAGCGCTGACCAAAATTGCGGCCGCTGTTGCCAAAAAAAGTTTTTTCTGTCTTAAAAAGTAGAATGTCAGAACAGTCAAAAGTAAAAATAAACTTTCAGAATAGCTGACTAAAAAGTAAAAAGAAGTGGGGAAAAATAACAGAAATAAAATACACCTTTGGGCAAGCATTTTGCTGAAATCAAAAGATACCAGTCTATAAAACAGTTGCGTTGCAAAGAAAATACAAGTTATACTGATTAAAATTGCGGATAAATTATAATTTCCTATTATCTGATTTACCAACCTAATCAGCATTGGGTACAGCGGAAAAAAAGCATACTGAAATTTTTCCTGATATCCGTTTTCGGCAATAGATAAAAAGTGCCCGCCGTCCCAGTTAGACAAACTTTGAAAAAAATCCCGGGAAAAATTGCCGGAGTTGGGAAAACTCAAAAAACCAAAATAAAAAATTGCAAAAACAGACAAAATCCAGATCAGGAAAATAATTGTCACATTAGGATATAATTTCATCAATATGGGTTTTCCGGCTTTGATTCTAACACTGACTGTAATTATCGGTCAATTGATCCGCATTCCCCTGGGAACTCACGGCGGAGTAACCCTTCTTGATATCACAGTGGTAATTTTAACCGGCTACGGTTTTTTCAAAAGCAGCCTTCATTTAAAAAAACCGCCCCTTTTTTTAAAAATATTTTTTATGTTTATCCTTACAGCGATTATTTCCCTAATCTTAACCCCGCTTCACCTGAGCGCAGCCGAATACTCCACCTCTTTTTTCTATATTATCAGGTTAGTGTTTTATTTCCTACTGTATTGGCTAATTTATTCTGAAGTTTTTGGTAGTTTGCGAAAGGATATAAACAATATCCTCCTCTACTCAGGATTAGGTTTAGCACTCTTAGGGTTACTGCAATTTATTTTTTTGCCGGATCTGGGATTTTTATCCGAAAACGGCTGGGATCCGCATTATTTCAGAACTGTCTCCACATTTTTCGACCCTAATTTTGCCGGAGCATATTTTGTATTAACTCTACTTTTAATAATGTCATTGCGAGCCCGAAAGGCGTGGCCCGCTTCGCCCGCCTGTGGCGTGGCTTCGCCGCGAGGCGAGCAGTCTGTTGTATTTTTTATCGCCTATCTTGCCCTATTAACTACCTTCTCCAGAAGCAGCTATTTGATGTTTTTAGTAGGCGGTTTAGCCCTCTCTTTTTTTAAAAAATCCAAAAAATTGGTGGCAGTATCCGTTTTGCTATTTATAGTTCTTTTAACCGGATTCCAAATTTATACCCGGCTGGTTGCCAAACCCCGAGGTATAGACAGGGAACAATCAGCCAACTTTAGAATAAACACCTGGCAGCAGGGTTTTGCCATCTTTCAAAAATCCCCAATTTTAGGAGTAGGCTACAACAGCTACCGGTACGCAATCAAAGAATATAATCTGGCAGATAAACAATTTATTGAAAGCCACGGATCATCAAGCAATGATTCCAGTCTTTTGTCTGTTTTGGCAACAACAGGAGTTGTCGGCTTTATTGTTTATATATTATTTTTAGCCTCATTATTTAAATATTCAATGAAAAATAATTTCATTTTAACCTCGGCAATTTTAGGACTTTTGGTACACAGTGTCTTTGCCAACAGTTTATTCTATCCGTTTATTTTAATCTGGATACTACTTAAAGCCGCTGATACAAAAGGTTGAGCTTTCTAGCTGACTCTTCCCAACTAAATCTTTTAAGATTACTAAATCCCTCTTTGACTAATTTTTCCCTGATCCTCCCTATCTCCCTCATTCCCCTTATAATATCTTCCACCGAATAAGGATCTACATAAATTGCTCCCTGTCCCCCGGCCTCAGGCAGGGATGAAACAGCAGAAGTAATAACCGGACAACCACTCGCCTGGGCCTCCAAAATAGGAATACCAAACCCCTCATAAAAAGAGGGGTAAACTAAACAAAAAGCATTGCTGTAAAGGGCGGGTAAATCTTCATCTTCAACTCTACCTATAAATCTTACATTGTCTTCAATGCCTAATTTTTTGGGAAGTTTACAAATCTCCTCATTCATCCAACCCTTAGCTCCTAAGATCACAAGTCCATACGCACACAAGGTTGAACCTTGTGAGGCTAATTTGACAAAAGCCTTCATTACGCCTTCAATATTTTTCCTTGGCTCCAGAGTGCCAACAGATAATATATAACCCGGCTCCAAATTGTATTTTTTTAATACTTTTTTTGATTTTTCTTTATCAATCTTTTTTAAAAAAATGTCTGAAACAGCCGGATAAGCTACTTCCACCCAGCTTTGCGGACTAAACTTCAAAAAATCTTTTTTAGAATTCTCAGAGATGGTAATTACTAAATCTGCCCGATCTTTTATTCTATTTAACCTGATTTTATCCAGCTGTATTGTTTTTTTAAGGTGAAACTGGGGATATAGCAGGGGAGTCATATCAAAAACAGTTGCCACAACCTTGCTCTCTCTTTGTGGCGGCAAATACCAGTTAAAGGAATGGAAAATATCAACAGGCCCTATAAATTTTTCTATAGCAGGCCAGTTTAGTTTCTGCCAAAGTAAAAATGAAATCCTGAAGAATTTGGCAGGCATTTTGTAAATTTGTAACTCTACATTGGGATAATTTTTAAATTCGATATTTTTTAAGTACTTGAAGGTTGCAAGCGTTGCTATACCAAATAAAATAAATTTATCCTTTTTGTTTTCAGTAAGCAGAGCTTTAATGAGATTGTCAGTATAAACCCCAATGCCGGTCCTTTGCCGCTCATTCAAAACCGAAATATCCAGCCCGATTACTTTTGTCATTTTGGTGGTCGTGTCTGGATTCGAACCAGAGACCTTCCGCATGTGAAGCGGACGCTCTAACCAGCTGAGCTACACGACCATAAAACAATCATAATTTTAACATTCCCCCCCTTGCTTCACAACCAAAAGTTTTGAGATAATAACCCACATGGATCCGTTGGATTATTACGGTACTCCCAAAATAAGTTTTTTTGAAAACCTTAAAGGGTATGCCTTGGAACTTTTTGAAACACTGGTTGTTTTCGGAGCCATTTTTGCGGCAATTTACTTATTTGTTGCCCAATTCCACAAAGTTTCCGGCAACTCCATGATCCCCACCTTTAAAAGCGGGGACTACTTGATTACTGAAAAAATAAGTTATAGATTCTCAACTCCCAAAAGGGGAGATATTATCGTGCTGAAAAATCCGCGGGATGAATCGGAAGATTTCATAAAAAGGATTGTTGCCCTACCGGGCGACACCATCAAAATCGAAAACAATTCTCTTTTTGTGAATGACCAGCTTATCCGGGAAAATTATTTGCCTTCCCAAACTGCCACCCGCGCCGGCGCTTTTTTAACAGAAGGCGCAACTATAAAAGCAGGCCCTAATCAGTATTTTGTGCTAGGAGATAATCGTAGCCATTCCTCCGATTCCAGGGAATGGGGCAGTGTCACCAAAGAGGAGATAGTTGGCAGGGCTTTTTTCCGCTACTGGCCTCCGCAGAGCATGGGTCTTCTAACGGATAAATAACTACTCAATTTTCTTTTAAATTAAAGTAACCGACAATTGCCTGGTGGATATCTTGCAAAATCGGAGTAGTTTTTCCCGGATCCCCGTCTATTAAAAGCTCCAGCTTGACTCTTTTCCCGGTTTGGGTACACTTAACAGCCGCCTTTTCTGCTCTTCGGGATAAAACCGCATGCAAATCAGCTTGCACCCGATCTAACTCATCAGATACAATATGCATGGATTCTGTCACCGCATTCCTTCTGGCACCAATCCCACCTTTTGACCTCATTCTTCTCACCAACTCCTCGGTGCCCCGCACAGAAAGATTTCTCCTTAGCACCTCTTTATACCCCTCTATGATCAAGCGGGGATCTTCCAGGGCTGCCAAAGCCCTGGCATGACCTTCTGTTGTGGCACCGGACATTAAAGCATCTTTTATAGCATCCGGCAAAGTTAGCAGTCTTATGGTATTAGAAATATACGAAGGAGACTTGGACACTCTTTCGGAAATCTCCGCATTGGTTAGGGCAAACTCATCCATCAACCTTTTATAGGCTTGCGCCCTCTCCAAAGGATTCAGGTCAATCCTTTGCACATTCTCCACAATTGCCATCTCCAGCATTCCCTGCGGGCTGGTTTCGCGGATAATGACCGGCACTTTCAGCAGACCTATTAATTTAGCGGCTCTCCATCTTCGCTCTCCGGCAATAATTTGAAAACCGGCCGGAGTCTTGGCCACCACCAAAGGTTCTAAAACCCCATGTGCTTTTATGGACTCGGCAAGCTCTAACAAAGATTCGGGGGTAATCAAACCTCTGGGTTGTAACGGATTCGGTTGCAGTAAATCCAGCTCCAATTCGTATGTCTGCTCTTGATCCATAATTTTTAAACAACACCAACAACTGTTTTATTCAGTCGTCTCTTAAATTCAACTTTTCCGCTGATAGTTGCAAAAATCGTGTAGTCATTACCCTGGGCAACCCCTACTCCCGGATAAAATTTGTTGCCTTTCTGGCGTACTAGAATGTTACCTGCTGAAACAGACTGTCCGCCGTATTTTTTTACACCCAAACGCTTTGAAATCGAATCTCTGTTTTTTCTGGTTGATCCTCCGCCTGTTTTATGTGCCAATCGGAGCGCCCCTTTCTTTGGCGCAAGATCATTTTAGCTCTTGTGAAAATTAAAATCAAGAGGAATTTTTCACAAGATATATAAGCTTTGTTAATTTGCTTCTTGAACCCATCACTCTGCGATAATTGGCCTTAGCATGAAATTTGGCGACCCTGATCTTTTTTCCTCTGGTAGTACCAACCCGTTCCAGCTTTAAAGCTTCCTTCAAATACGGATTACCCAACTTTAATTTCCCGCCTTCTGAAATAAGCAATACCTTTGCCTCCATCTCTTTATCCTCACCCTCCTGAAAATTCACCTCAAAAGGATGATTTGGTATGACTTTATATTGTTTGCCTCCGATTTCACAAATTGAATATTCAAACATGGACAAGATTCTACCCTCTATCATCATCCGTGTCAACCACGATTAGTTTTCATAATCGTGGTCAATTCTTTTTTTGAGTCTCGCGATGGAGGCAATCATCCCCAAAGAAGCGAGTGTGGCTATCAGAGAACTGCCTCCATAAGAAATAAGCGGCAGGGTGATACCGGTAATAGGCAAAAGTCCTATGTTCATACCGATGTTGATAAAAATCTGGAAAAGCAGCATAGAGGCAACTCCAATGATGATCTGAAAATTGTAGGGACTGATACCTTGTTGCGTAATATTAAGACAATAAATAAGCATATACAAATATATGGTAAGGATGATCATGGAACCGATAAAACCCATCTCTTCCGCAATTGAGGCAAAAATAAAATCAGTCCTAAATTCAGGCAAGAATTGCAGTCTTGACTGCGTGCCTCTTCCCAAACCTCTGCCAAAAAATTCTCCCGAGCCCACAGCAATTGTTGATTGAATCACATTATAGCCCTGTCCCAAGGGATCTCCACCAGGATCTAAAAATCCAAAAATACGCTGTCTTTGATAATCATGCAAAAATACCCAACTTAGCGGAACCGCGCACAAAAATATCAATAAAAGAATAATTATTTTTTTAAAGGAAATTTCCGAGGCAACAAGCATGCCAAACCAAATTGCCCCAATAGTCAGCGCCGATCCCAAATCAGGCTGTTTAAAAATCAGAAAAAATAGGGGAGCTGTCCAAAGAATGCTTTTTATAATATTTGACCATGTAGGTAGTTTGTCTGACCAAAATTTGGCCAAAGTCAGTATGAGAACCGGCTTGGCAAACTCTGATGGCTGGATATTAAAAATTCCCAAAGGGATCCACCTGATTGACCCCCGTGTCTCAATCCCTAAAATAAATACAGCCAAAAGCAGCAGGATCATGAGAAAATAGGCAGGCTTTATTAAATTTTTGATTGATTGTAAATCAAATCTGGAGATAAAAAGAAAGATGGCTATTCCCACCAGAGCAAAAACAGTCTGCTGCACTGCCAACTCCTCTGATGAAGAATAAATCACTAATATCCCCAACGAGATCAAAAATAGACTGCTTAAGGTGATCGGCCAATTAACTGCGCTTAAAATCTTCATCTTCAATCTTAAATATTTTTAACTCATTCCCTTTTGTTATAGCAACCGATGACGTTTGGGCCAGAATCTGACCTTCAAAAGCCTTTGGCCATGATGGGGCCAAAATTTCCGTCTTATCAGTCAAAGTCAGATTCTGCTCTTTTCTAAGTTGTTGGATCTGCCTGATTAAATCTCTCATTTCTCCTTCCTCAGCTAAGAATGGAGTAATTTTTGTATCCAGTTTTACTTCAGCCTCGGTTTTTGAGGACTTTTGATACTCAACGGTCTTTACGTTCAGTTCGTCTGCCAAAATCTGCTCCAGCACTCCCCCTAGTCTATCTGCTAATTTGTAAGTTACGCTTGCGAGGGGTTGTCTTAATTTGATATTTGCTTCTTTCCTTTTGGCATGACCTTTTTCTGCAATCTCTCTCACCACTCTCATATCCTTTATTAATTTTTCATCTAAGTAACCCTTATCTCCCTGAGGAAAATCTTGTAAATGTACAGAATCTTCTCCTGTTAAATTTCTGAATATTTCCTCAGCAATAAAGGGGGAAAATGGAGCTAAAAGTTTTGACAGTGTTACTAAAACACCATACATTACGGAAAGAAAAGTGTTCTGATTTGCTGAATCAACCTCAACTCCCACCCTATCTCTTGAGCGTCTGATATACCAGGTAGAAAGATCCACAACCACAAAATCCTCTATTGCTCTTGAGGCAGTAGCCGCATCATAGTGAGAAAGTTTCTCATTTACTAATAAAACCACCTCAGTTAGTCTGGCTAAAATCCATTTATCCAATATAGTTAATTTATCTCTGACTCCTGTACTGATATTACAATCCCAACTTGCCAAATTTGCATAATCCACAAAAAACTTGTAAGAATTCCAAAGGATTAAATAAAATCTTCTCTTAACATCTGATGCCGGCGTATAACCAAACAGTAAATTGCTTTCCGGATTTTGTATCACATACATCCATCTCATCACATCAGCACCAATTTCATCTGCAGCTTCATTAAACTCTATTGCATTACCCTTAGATTTATGCATTGGTTCACCCCTTTCATCCAAAAGTGAGGCAAAACCAAGGATATTTTTAAATGGAGCTTCTCCTGTTAATGCGGTACTCATGGCAATCAGGGAGTAAAACCAGTTTTTAAACTGTCCGGGAAAACTTTCGGTAATAAAATCTGCCGGAAACCAATCTTTTGGTAGTGTAGAAAATGGCACGATGCCTGCGTCCAACCAAGGGTTACCTACATCTGGTATTCTTGAAATTACCTCCTCGCACTTGGAACATTTTATTTTAATTTGGTCTATCCAGGGCCTGTGAGGCGAGTGTCCCTCAAATTCCTCCCATCCTGCCACAGCTTTTTCTTTCAACTCATCTTTTGACCCAATCACCTCAAAATGCCCACAACTGGTACATTCCCAAACAGGTAAAGATAAACCCCAATATCTTTTTTTGGAGATTAACCAATCATGCATATTTTTTAGCCAATCCAATTCTCGCTCCAAACCCCACTTTGGTATCCAGTTAATTTGTCTGGCCACCTCCATCATCTGCTCCCTGTATGTTTTTTCTTCCAGTTTTGAGTTTTGAGCTTTGAGTTTTGAGTTCGATGGTTTATCCATCGCCATATACCACTCATCCACCACTCTCCAAACCAGCTCAGATTTACACCTCCAGCAATTTGGGTACCTGTGTTTGGTCATTTCAGTCTTCAATAGAAATTTCCCCCCTTCTTTGTTTTTTAGAAAATCTATTATTAACTCCGGGTGTTTCTTGGCATTCTTTTTGGAAAAATCCTCCATTTTATCCAGATAATTTGCCTCTTCATCTATCAGTTCAATTACCGGCAAACCCAATTTTTTACCTAATTTAAAATCCTCAGATCCAGCCCCAGGGGCCACATGAACTAAACCAGTTCCTTCCTCAGCAGTTACGGGTAAAATTAAATCATCAGTTTCTACCACTCTGTGGACATATTCACCCAAAGCCTCTGATACCCGGGGCAAATGATCAAAAGGTGCGTCATACCCCAAGCCAACAAGTTTGTTTCCTTTAACTTTATTAACCCTATGACCCAAATTTCCCCAATTGCCCTTATCCAAAACTTTAGACATCACCCATAATTTCTCCTCCCCCACCTCAATTAGTGCATAATCCTCATCAGAATCAACCGCTACTGCCACATTTGCTGGAATTGTCCAGGGAGTTGTTGTCCAAACTACCAAATATTCATTCTTTCTACCCTTTATAGGCAGTTTGAAATATACTGATTCATGCACAATCTCTTTATAATCTTCTGTTAAAATCTCATGCTGGGAAATTGCTGTTCCGCATCTGGGACACCAGGGTACACTATCATGACCTTTATACAGCCAGCCCTTTTCCCAAACAACCTTCAAAAAATGCCAAATTGCATAGTTATTTTCATCAGAGGAAGTGTGATAAGAATGATCCCAATCCATAAAATATCCTAATCTTTTGGATTGTTCAGTTTGGATTTGAGAATATTTCTTTACTCTTTCTTTGCAAAGATTGATAAATTTTTCTAAACTCTTAAATTTATCACCAGCAACTAAATTTTCTATGTCTTTTTTTGTATGCAGTCCTAACTGCTTTTCCACTTCTACTTCCACCCAAAGTCCCTGTTCATCAAAACCATTTTGAAATCTCTGCGCGTAACCTTGCATATTAAAAAATCTTTGCCACAAATCTTTATAAGTTCTCCCCCAAGCGTGGTGTACCCCCATCGGGTTATTGGCAGTAATCGGCCCATCCAAAAAGGAGAATTTTTTATGGGAATTTTGATTTTTATTTAAGTATTTCTCAACTATCCCTTTTTTGTACCAATACTCCAACAACTCTCTCTCTAGAGTCGGAAAATCAACTTGTGATGAAACTGGTTTAAATGTAGTCATAATAAAGATTTTAGCAGAATCTTCTCATATAGGCTAGCCGTCACCCACACCAGGTGTGTCGTAGCTTGACACATACGGTAATTAGATATAATCTGTAGATATGCCTTACCGAAAAACCCCTTTAGTTAATGGTGAGATTTATCATATTTTTAATAGAAGTGTTGCTCGTCAACCTATATTCCCATCGGATACATATTATCAAAGGGGATTTGAAGTATTGTCATACTATAATAATTTAAACCCTCCTGTAAGATTTTCCCACTTTTCTCGTCTCCCTATCGCACTTAAAAATGAAATAATAGAAAATTTAAATAAAGAGGATCAAAAACTTGTGCAAATCTTAGCTTTCTGCTTTATGCCTAATCATGTACATTTTTTGATCAAGGAAATTAGAGATCATGGTATAACCAAATTTATGCGTATATTTCAAAACAGTTATGCAAAATATTTTAATACTAGAACTGAACGAACTGGCTCATTGTTTCAGTCCATGTTTAAAGCAGTCAGAATATTAACAGACGAGCAACTATTACATGTAGCCCGTTACATTCATCTGAATCCTGTAACTGCATTTATTTTAAAGGATATAGAAGAGCTATCAAATTACCAGTGGTCATCCTATCCTATTTATATAGGTAAACAAACCTCAAATATTATAAGTACAGATGAAATACTGAGTTTCTTTGCCACTAAAGATAAGTTTATAGAATTCACCAAAGATCAGATTGATTACCAAAGAAAATTAGACAGAATTAAACACCTTTTACTGGAATAGTCCTTATGTGTCTACCTAGCACACACCTGGTGTGGGTTGGTTGTTAATACAGTTTAAGGACTCCTGCTTCTATAGCTCCAGTCACATCTAGTACAGTTATTATATCAAGATGAGGGTTATACGGGTCTCCTGTAATCTCGCTGAGTACTCGCCATGGTTCCGCTAGTAGTTCAAGTCCCCTCGCAAAACCTCCCTCAATTACAGCATTTCTCGCAAGGGTAATATCTTTTAGCATTACTCCAGCTGCTCTATCTCTCATTTCATCAAAGATATCAAGTCTAAACGTTTCTTCGAAGCCTTCTCCCCATACAATTCGTGCCTGCCTTGCTATCTCTTGAGCCTGCTGCAATCTTTGATGATAGGACTCAACACCAATGAGTACATCAAGACCAGAATCCTCAGCTTCAATATGATGAGGCGTCGATGTTGTTTCTACTCCCTGATTGGCAATTTGGAATAATTCAAGTGTAAAGCCAGCCTCCTCATATAATCTACTTAATTGAGCTAATCGTGAAGGTAAGACATTAGCTATTCGGACAGGTTGATAATCATGGGTTTCTTTTATAACTCTTGTTGCTCCTTCGTCTAATTGAGCAAACATAGAACCTCCCATTCCCTCTGGGGAAAAATCTTGAGATAACACATTCCACACATAGGAGGTACGCAATCCAAGCTTATCACCAACTAATATAGTTTGAACTATACCTAGTTCTTTTATGACTTTCTCATATTCACCAAATGAATTGTGAAATGCTTCACTTGCTAACTCTTGGTCCAGTGTAGATTGTGGAATTTCTAGTCTTTTTCTTTCTGTCATAGTTTTATATTCTAACTTGTGAACATATTATACCTTGTTAACGATTAGACCGCAGAAATGCCGGGATTTCCAAATCTTCATCATCCTCGCTTTGCCTGGCCTGAGCCTCTTTCACTGTTTCTGCCGAGGCTGTTTGGGGTGCGGGGGTTTCTTCTGCTGCCTCATCACCCCAGGCGGTTGCCTGGTTTTGCAAAGATGCTGAACCTATACCTGTCCCAATATATTCCCTCAGCCTCCTTCTGGTCTCATCAAAGCCGGTGGCTATAACCGAGATTTTAACCTGATCCAGCTGATCTTCTTTAATGGTGGCTCCAAAAATGATGTTGGCATCAGGGTCCGCAGCCTGGGCAATAATCTGGGCTGCCTCGTTCACCTCTGTCATAGAAAGATCCGGACCTCCGACTATATTAAAAAGCACTCCTTTGGCACCCTCTATGGAAACCTCCAAAAGGGGAGAAGCAATTGCCATCCTGGCAGCCGCTGCTGCTCTGTTTTCCCCTCCAGCCATACCTATTCCCATTAAAGCAGAACCGGCAGAAGACATGATAGTTTTAACATCAGCAAAATCAACATTGATAAGCCCCGGCATGGTAATCAAATCGGAAATGCCCTGAACCCCCTGGCCCAAAACAGAATCAGCCAGTTTAAAAGCTTCAAAAAGGGTCATGTTTTTTTCAACTGTTTCCAAAAGTCTTTGATTTGGAATAATAATTAAGGCATCAACCTTATCTTTTAACTTCTCTACTCCCTCCTCGGCCACAACCATCCGCCTGGTGCCTTCAAAAGCAAACGGCTTAGTGACAACCGCCACAGTTAAGGCGCCCATATTTTTGGCAATTTGGGCAACAGTAGGTATGGAACCTGTGCCGGTCCCTCCGCCCATGCCAGCTGTTAAAAAAACCATATCCGCATCCTGCAAAACATCTTCCAGCTTTTGGGTTGACTCTTCCGCAGCTTGTCTTCCCACCTCAGGATCTCCACCAGAACCCAGTCCGCGGGTGATGCTCTCTCCGATCTGCACTTTTGTCGGGGACTGATTACTCATTAGGGCCTGCGCATCGGTATTCACCGCCACAAATTCCACACCCTGGATTTGTTGCAGGGAAATCATGGAGTTTAAGGAGTTGGAACCGCCACCGCCCAAACCTACTACTTTAATCTTGGCAAATCTTTGAACATCAGGTTTAACAAGCATAATAACTTACCTTCTTCGCTTCGCCCAGTCTGACTTGGCTTCGCTCAGAATATAACAGAAACTTATCAGCAATATCAAGACCCCAGCTTATGGCAGAAATGATTTTACCAAAGCTATCCCTTTTTGAACCATATTCCTCAAAGGCAGGCTGCCTGATAAAACCGGAATACGAATTTCACCTGAGGAACCCTGTGTTGCTCCATAAAGAATCAAACCTGCAGCAGTGGAAAAGGCAGGTGATTCAATTTCCTCAATGAGTCCTGCCAAACCTTCTATTTGACCAATCCTCGCCGGAAAACCAATCACGTATTTTGCCTGCTCCATAACTCCGACAGTCTGCGCCCCTCCTCCGCAAATTACCAAACCTGAGGGGATTTGGGTCCCGAACCCGCTTTTTTTGATCTCGCGGGCTACATATTTAAATATTTCCTGCAGTCTTGGCCTGATAATCCCATCCACCACCGCTTTCCTGGATACTTTTTGAATATCCTCGTCAATACCCAACGCCATAACATTGATAATCTCCTCTTTTTTGCCTGTTTGAGCTTTCTCCTCTTCTTTTTCGTCTGCAACTGCAGGAGTCTTTTGTAACTGGCCCAAGGATAACTTGATTTTTTCAGCAGATTCCAAAGAAATCCGCAGTCCCACTGCCATATCAGAGGTGATGTGGCGCGCGCCTATCGGGATAACGGATGAGTAAGCAACAGATCCGTCCACAAAAATCACCACATCTGTTGTCTCCCCGCCAATATCAACCAAAACCACCCCTAATTCTTTTTCGGTATCAGTTAAAACAGCAATGGATGAGGCAATACCGGAAAAAACCAGCTCGGTCACATCAATGCCAACCTCGGATACGCATTTGACTAAATTCCGGAGTGAAGTTGTGGCACCGGTGATAATATGTGTTTCCGTCTCCAGCCTGACACCCGTCATGCCAATCGGGTCCTTAATTCCTTCCTGGCCATCTACCGTAAATGTCCTGGGGATAACATGCAGTATTTCCCTTGAAGAAGGCAACGGAATTGCCCTGGCCGCATCATTGACCCTTTGAATATCACTTTCTCTAATTTCACCTTCCGGTTCTGAGACTGCCACCACCGCATGCTGGTTAATGCTTTCAATTTGCGGCCCCCCTGAGGAAACAAAAGCAGATGAGATTGAATAACCGGCCATTCTTTCTGAGGCCTCAACCGACTCTGTGATGGCCCTCACCGCCTCATCAATATCCACCACCTGGTTTTTTCTGATCCCTTTTGATAATGTAGCAGAAACCCCGATCAGATTTATTTTTCCATTTTCATCCATTGACGCAATCAGTGTGGCAATCTTTGATGAGCCAACGTCTATTCCGCAAATTATTTTATCCTTAGCCATAAGCTATTTTTTCGGGGCAAATCTGACAATGGGTTTATCAAACCTTAAATCGATAAACTCCAAGTTGTTTGACTCTATTTTAGCTTTCTCTAGGATCAATTGTAAAGATGCAAGTTGAATATCAAGATTATCCAAAAGCTTAAAAATTATTTTAGGGGTGGAATATACAATTAAAACCTTGTTCTCTAAAACGCTCACATTTCCTATTTCTATGCCAAAACCTTTAAGTTTATTTATAATCATTAAAGCATCCCTCAAAATTTCCCCCTGTAGCTTTTTGCCTAAAGAGAGTTCCTGATGGGAAAAATAGATTTTGGGAAGGTGTGCATCAGGAGCATTTTTGGAAAAAATTACCCCTTCTTCGTCAACTAAAAACTTCTCTCCTAAGTCAAAATCATCAGCAGAAGGAGTGGCAGACCCAGTTGCCTCTTTTAGTCTCAGATTGATTAAAACAGCGTATGGATCTCTTCCAAAAACTGTTAAGCCGACGTGATCCGGAATATACTTTGCCAGAGAAACTTTTTTTATACAAATGAATTGCCGCTTTAAATTCTCCTCCAAAAATTTGGCATTTATCAAAAAGAAATTTTTCCCTGATAATGCCAGCGAATCTTTGATACTTTTTTCGTCTGCACAATCAATTTTTTCTATTTTAATATTAACTGTTTTAACGGTAAAAATTCCAAAATAGTTTAGAAAAAACCCTGTTGCCAAAATTAGGATAAAAGAGGCAGTTAATATCTTTTTAGAAAACAAACTGTATTTGCTACGATTGGATTTTACATTAGCTCTTTTTTTTAATTTCCAAATCATACAGCTATTATAGATCTTTATTTAACCAACAGGACAGTTTCCAAAGCAAGCCTTTTTGCAGCGTCAGGGATAATAAATTTTTGAGCCCTTTCTGCCTCTTTCTTTAAAGAATTTATATTATTGAGCATAATTTTGACATTTTTCATAAGAGCCTCCGATAATTTGGATTGAGGTAAAATTTTTACCAAGCCCAATTTTTCAAAATACCGGGCATTTTTGTTTTGCTCATCACCGTAGAGATATGGAATCGGAATAACCAAAGCAGGTATTCTAAAAAAAGCAAATTCTGTCAGAGTATTAATCCCTGCCCGGGAAATAGCCAAATCCGCCTTGGATAATACGATGCCCCATTCCTTTCCAATCCATTTTTTCACCAAGTAGCGATTGTGCTGTTTTTTCTGCAGTCTTTCAAAATCATGAAACTTACTTTCCCCTGTCACATGAATCACACAGGCAATTTTCAAAATTTTATCTAAAGAATGCTCAATTGCAAGATTTATTATATGAGAACCCTGGTTTCCCCCCGTAATCAAAATAGTAGGCAGGTTAGATTTTTTAGCCTCTTGAAAAATTTCTTTGTAACTTAAATCAATGTCCCCGCTAGGATGTAAAATTTCATCCCTTAGAGGATTACCTGTTGCAATTATCTTTCCATCTAAGACATTTTGATTCTTGAAGGATAAAGCGATCTTATTTGCCAAAGGGCTGCAAATTTTATTTGCCAGACCCATCAAAAGAGCTGGTTCATGTATAATAACCGGAATTGAAAAAAGCCACCCGGCAAAAACCACCGGAACGCTCACATACCCCCCAAACGATAAAATCACATCCGGTTTTTCAGATAAAATAATCCAAAAAGATTGAATAAAACCTATCGGGATTTTTAAAAGCGAGGGGATGGTATAAGGGGTAAAAACTCTCTGCCATCTTCCTGTGATGATCGAAATAAATTTCACCCCCGTCTCTGGCAGGATGATCGATTCTTGGGATTGAGTTTGGTCACCCTCCATGGTGGTTTTTCTTCCCACATATATAATTTCCACACCTTTAAATTTTTTAAGCTCTTCAATAACTGCAATTGCAGGGGTAAAATGAGCTCCAGTAATTAAAATTTTCATCACAGCTAATGATACGCTATACGAACCGCCTAATCAACTTCTACGCACAAAAGGTGACGCCTTGCGTGGGTAATCAAACTATGGTAGTCTGAAGTTATGCCCGCAAAAAATTCAATTAAACAATATTCAGAAGATAGTTATTACCACATTTATAATCGTGGTGTTGAAAAAAGAATAATTTTCCAAGATCAACAAGATTATGCAGTCTTCCTTTCATATTTAAAGGAATATCTATCTTTTAGAAATAATAAAGCTTTATCAGAAAAATTAACAGATTATTCCATTTCTTACAAAGAAAGAGATCGTATATTAAAAATTTTACATTTAAACAATTTCTATGGTGAGATAACTCTTTTAGCTTATTGTTTAATGCCAAACCATTTTCATTTTTTTATTAAGCAGAAAAATGCTTTATCTATTGATAAATTTATGAATTCATTAGGTACAAGATACACTATGTATTTTAATAAAAAATACAAAAGAGTAGGCGCTTTGTATCAAGGTGTATATAAAGCAGTTAATATCGAGACTGATGAGCAATTTATCTACTTATCCAAGTATATCCACAGACAAGCCTATATCCATTCAGGCACAAAAGGCGACGCCTTGCATGCCTACGAACAACCATCTTCTTATCCTGAATATTTGGGCAAACGAAAAACGGAATGGGTGCATCCGGAAGAAATCTTAAGCTTTTTTCCCAAAACCAGCCCTAAACTTACATATAAAGCTTTTGTAGAAGAAAAGGGTGATTTTTCCGTAATTGAAGATCAGACATTAGAGCAAGATTAAGTTAAAAAGTTGGCGACATCCGATAATTTTCCTTCTGAGGCAGATATTGTTGCACCTGCCGTATCAATGAGGGTATCGTCAAGATCAAGAAACCATATCGACTCTGACCAAGGAATTTTTTTAATTTTTTTCATCTTTTT
>CAYNFQ010000003.1:0-66552 GCA_964396715.1 uncultured Gammaproteobacteria bacterium | reverse complement strand
TAGAAAGAGTTTGTGCTGTTGGGATAACCCAATTTTAATTATGCACCAGACTCTACCAGCAATAAAAATACCTTATGATATGGCTAAACAAATAAGCAAAATAAGACGAGTTAAATCAGAATTAGAGGATCTATATGGTAGAGTTCCCACAGAATCAGAATTGCGACAGGTAGCTCTTGAAAGGACTAATGTGCCAGAAGCAACTGTAGATACAGCGTTGAAAGTTTTACGATCTGGAATCATGGTAGCACCGGCATCTTTAGATAAGGAAGTCTTTCCTGAAGATGATACTACCCTTATTGAATTTGTTGCGGACAAAACTACAGATACAGAATTAGAAGCAACAAGAGCCGCTGACAATGAACAATTAGCTGAGTTGATGAAGAAGGCAATGGTAGGACTTACACCGATACAACAAAGAATTCTTCTACTCCGTTTTGTCCACGAATATCCACTAAAATCTGTGGCAGAAAAAGTAGGTTTACCAGAAGGCCATGTAATAATAATACAGGGGATTGCTCTACGAGAATTGAGAAAAAATGAACAACTGGCGCGATGGATGAATGATGATCCTGATATAGAAAGACAAGAAGGTGTAAAAAAACGAAAAGAGACTCAGACACAATGGTCAGAAAGGTTTTTACAGCTCATTATGGATTTTAGAAAGAAGGGTATGAGTAAACAACAAATAAGCCAGAAGGCAGAAACATCTATAGCAACTATACAAAGGGTAATAAGAAAATTGATTGAAGATGGTCGTTTACCAGTACACGCTCTAGATAGAAGAACTGTAGATAAGTCAGGTGCTACTTTACATACCAGAATGTTAGATAATTTAGTGGCAGGATTGCTATTACATGATCCAAAGCTACGGAATAAAGAGATTGTCATCACTTTAGAAAATGTATTAGGAAAACGCGTAACAACCTTGACCATCGAGCGTTCCAGATTGAGATTGGCAGCCAGCGGAAGAATAGAGAAGAGAAATTTAAGTTCAAATGAGGTAGATGAATTATCTCAACAAGTGGTGCCTTTAAAAGAAAAAGGGATGACAAATCAACAGATAGCTGATTTGTTAAAACAACCTCTAGTTATAATAAAGCACATAGTGTCCAAGTTGATCCAAGAACAAAAGTATGTAAGTCAAAAATCTTCAGGTATCAGGAATGTTCTGCAACAATATTTAAACGATAATCCAAATGACCAAATAGGCTTTGCTAGACTAGGACGAGAACTAGGGGTAAGTCGTCAACGAGTATGGCAACTATACCAACAATTAAAACCACAGTTAGGTGTTATGAGAGAATTTATAGGAGAAAATTAGTTTAATTTAATAATTTATGAAGTATCTTGGAGTAGATTTTGGGTTAAAAAGAATAGGACTGGCTGTTTCCGAAGGTGAGCTTGCTTCTGCTTGGAAAGTGGTTGAGGTAAAAAATTTAAAAGATGCCATCCAAAAAATATCTGATATTGTAAAGTTAGAAAATTTTCAAAAAATAGTTGTAGGTTTGCCAGAAGGTAAAATGGGTCAAACTGTCAGAGGCTTTATCAACAAATTAAAAACAAGCGGAATGGAAGTGGTGGCAGCAGATGAAACACTGTCCAGTCAAATTGCCACCAAACAGATGATAGAATTAAATATTCCCCAAAGAAAAAGAAAGACAAACGACGCGTATTCTGCCAGCATTATTTTACAAAAATACTTAGATGAAAAAATATAAGACAAGCTTGTTGCTTCGCAATAAAAGACTAATTTGGGGAATTTTATTAATCATTGTTTTGTTTTTTGGGTTTAAGTTTTGGTGGAATCTTGAGCTTGCTCCGGTTGCTGATGATAAAAAATCAATAATATTTGTCATTGATAAAGGGGAAGGTTTTTCTCAAGTTACTGATGATTTAAAAAAAGCTAATTTAATAAAAAGTCCATGGGCCTTTTATTTGTATGGAAAAAGGTCAGGATTGGTTAATAAAATTCAGCCCGGCACATTCAGGCTTTCTCCATCACAAACAAGCAGGGAGATTTTACAAACTTTGACAGAGCAACCCCTTGACCTTTGGGTGACACTTTTGGAAGGATGGAGGGTGGAGGAGATGGCAGAGGAGATAAATTCCAAATTCCAAATTCCAAATGACAAATTTATTAGTGTTGCAAAAGAGGGATATATATTTCCGGATACATATCTTTTTCCTAAAGAATATTCTGCAAAACAAATTGCAGAAATAATGATGGATAATTTTGAAAAAAAATATTCCGATGAAATAAGAATCAAAATTAAAAATCAGGGGCTAAGTGAAGATGAAGGGGTGATTTTAGCATCAATTGTGGAGCGGGAGGCTCGCTCAGATGAGGTGAGAAAAATGGTGGCATCAATACTTTTAAAAAGGTTTAAAATCGGCATGGCCTTAAATGCCGATGCCACGGTACAATATGCGCTGGGCTATCAAAAGGATGAAAATCCGCCAGCTGGCGGATGGTGGAAAAAACAGCTAACTCATGAGGATTTAAAAATAGATTCTCCGTACAATACCTATATTCACTCAGGCTTTCCACCAAAACCCATTGCCAATCCTTCGCTTTCCTCCCTCAAAGCTGTGGCAAATGCAGATCCTTTAACTCCGTATTTATATTACTATCATGATTCAAAAGGCAATTCATATTATGCAAAAACATTGGATGAACACAATGCCAACGTTGCAAATCATCCATAAATTTTCTTAATGGTAGAATATCCCACAGTATGTCCATAAAAGATTATCTTAAGAAAAACCCTAAAACACACCTTATATTTGATTTTGATGAAACTATTTTTAAATTATTGCTTCCTTGGGAAAAAGTTCTAGTTTACATAGAAAATGAGCTCATTAAACTTGATCAGTCTATTTATCAAAAATATATGTTGGGCAAAATTGATTTAAATACCCTACAAAATGAATATGTTTCCAAATTTGGGAAAAAAGCACGGGATTTAATATATAAAAATAATCTTAAGTTTGAGAAAGGACACTATAAAGGTGTAGAGGTTAACCCAGAGATTTTAGATTTCATATCAAAAACAGATAAATACCAGATTTTTATTTGGTCTGCAAATACCAGTGAGATAATAGTAAGAGTTTTAAAAGAGTATAAATTATTAAATAAATTTAAAAAGATTATCAGTCGTGATGATGTTAATTTATTAAAACCAGATCCTGAAGGATTTACTAAGATTTATGATCCCCAAATTGATAAAGAGAAATATCTTTTTGTGGGAGACAGTTTGAACGATAAATTAGCTGCTCAAAATGCAGGTGTAGATTTCTACTTAGCAGACCATTTTATATGAAAATGAAAAAGCATTTTACAGCCATAGCCTATGTTGTTTCAAAAATTGATAGGCAGTATAAAATTTGGGGGAAGGTAAGAAAACATAATAAAAGAGGAAGAAAGTTGGGTTTTCCAACTGCCAATATAAATTTAACCAGGAATATCCCCGAAGGTATCTATATCTCCAGCACCAAGATAGGTAAGAAAAAATATCCAGCCCTAACTTTTATAGGTGCTGCCAAAACTTTTAACGAGAAAAAATTTCACGCAGAAATCTATATCTTGGATTTTAATGAAAATATTTATGGTAAATGGATCTCTGTTGAATTAATTAAAAAAATAAGGAGAAACATAAAGTTTGATTTAACTGAACAGTTGATAGAACAGATGAAAGAAGATGAACAACTTGCTAGAGAATACTTTAGACTTATTTAATTTAATTAACCTCGATCAGTAAAAGTCAGTATGTTTTTATACACTTTTAGATAGGGTTGGATGAAGAATAAGTTAAGAAGCACTATTTCTTTATGAAACTTCCGTTTTCCTTGATTACGTCAGCAGAGATAGTACCCAAGCTTTGGTTGGAAGAATACCAACGCCAATTTGTACTCTCGCTAGCAGGTTTCGCACTAGTCGTAGAATTTTGACGACCATCATTTTGTATCTGATTAGAATTAATTGGAGTTAGTTTATTTTTCATATCCTCATTATATCGTACATAGACTTGATTTAAAAGGCCTATTACTAGTAACAATAGGGAAATTGCTAATGTAACAAGCGCAAGTTGAAAGAACGCAGATTTCTTCTCTATCACTTTTTGATTTACCTCATAATTATAATTAAGTAAATTAAGAGCTCTAAACCGAATCTCGTTTTGAGTTTTAGTTACGTATGATTCGTAAAAATCTTTTATTCCTATGCCAATTTTCAAATGTCTATTCCATAAAACAATGATACAAAAGAGTAAACTAGAACCTAATAATGTTATACCTAGATAAATCCAGAGGTTGAATTTAAAATCTTTGGCTTGTGTAGCAAAAGTAGTGAGTATAGTTAATACAACCCCTTCTCCTGCTATTAAATAACCAGTTTTTGCTTCCATACTTTCTACAGCACCTGATTGAAATTCGAGTTGTTTTGTACCTGATTCAAACAGAATAGGGAAAATAAACTTATTAGGCTTTTTGGTTATCTTCGTTATCTTTGCCACAGTAAGTCTTAGGCAGTTAGTTAAGATACTATCACTTCTCTAAGATGCTCTCAAGGGATATGTGCCTTTTTTCCCTCTTGACGATACTGCATACTTTATGGTAAATTTAGGTTAATCAAATAACTAATTTCGGAGGCGTACGGGTACGTATGCTTCATTTTGTTGATCTAACACTAAGTGGTGTTAAGTGGAACTGTCCCAAAGGCCATCTACTAATGTCTGTACAAAGCACAACAAAGATTGATAATATTAGAAAATCTTGGAATAAATCTTCCGCTCCTGCTCCGCAACTAAACTTAATTCAACTGCAGCTTGATTCGTATAATTGGTTTTTAAAAGAAGGAATTAGAGATGTCCTCCAGGAGATTTCTCCTGTTGAGGATTTTACAGGAAAAAACTGGACCCTTAACTTGGGGTCCTTTTATTTTGGCAAATCAAAATATAGCGCTGAGCAGGCTCACGAAAAAGGCGTCACATATGACGCTCCTTTAAAAATTGAGGCAATTTTGGTTAATAAACAAACAGGCGAGAGGAGTAAGCAGGAAGTATTTTTGGGCGACATTCCCCAAATGACCGAGAAAGGTACTTTTATTATTAACGGAGTGGAAAGAGTGATTATTAATCAGTTAGTCCGCTCTCCTGGAGTATTCTTTTCCGCAGTTGATGATCCCATCACTGGCAGAAGATTATACTCAGCAGAAATCCGTCCTTACAGAGGATCCTGGTTGGAGTTTAATGTTTCAAGAACTGGAGTTTTAACCGCCAAAATTGACAGAAGAAGAAAATTTGCCGCCACCACCCTGCTTCGTGCTTTGGGGTTTTCCGATAACGCATCAATTGTTGGTCTTTTCAAAGATGTGGAAGAGGGGGATGGAAAATATATTGATGCCACCTTGGCAAAAGACCCAACCGCCAATACCGATGAGGCGCTTTTGGAAATATTCAGAAAAATGAGGCCGGGCGACCCGGTTGTTTTGGATAATGCTAAAGCGCTCCTTGAGGGAATGTTTTTTAACGGGCGACGCTATAATTTAACCAAGGTGGGCAGATTCAAGATTAATAAAAGGTTGGGTTTGGATCTTCCCAACAAAGCAGACAATTGGATTCTGACCAACACTGATATTATTGCCACTTTAAAATATTTAATTAAGCTGGTAAACGGAGAAGGAAAGTTGGATGATATAGACCATTTGGCCAACAGGAGGGTGAGGTGCGCGGGAGAATTGGTGCAGCAAAATGCTTTCAGAATCGGGGTGCTCCGGCTGGAAAGGATTATTAAGGAGCGGATGAGTCTGACTGCCGCTGATCAGCTGGTGACGCCGGGCGGCCTGATCAATGCCAAACCGGTGATTGCGGCAATTAATGAATTTTTCCGCTCATCCCAACTGTCCTCAATTTTAGACCAGGTTAACCCTTTATCCGAGCTGGATCATTTAAGAAGGTTGTCCGTTATGGGAGCAGGTGGCATCACCCGCGATCGGGCATCATTTTCAGTACGCGATATTAATCATTCGCAATACGGCAGGATTGACCCCATCCGTTCTCCTGAGGGACAAAACATTGGCCTGGTGACTTACCTGGCGCTCTATGCCCGGATTGATGAGTATGGATTTTTGGAAACCCCTTATAGAAAAGTGGTTTTGGAGCGAGGCAAGCCGAAGGTCTTAGATGAGGTAGTCTATTTGTCTGCAGATGATGAAGAGGAATATCACATCACCGAGGCCACCGTTAATATTAACGAAAAAGGCTATATTGTTGATGATCGGGTGCCGGTGCGCTTTAAAGGCAGTTTTTACGAGGGTGATGCCCGTGAAATTGCCTTAATAGATGTTTCCCCCCAGCAAATTTTTGGAACTTCAGCGTCTTTAATTCCGTTTTTAGGCAATGATGATGCCAACAGGGCCTTGATGGGGACACAAATGCAGTGTCAGGCAGTGCCATTACTGATTCCCCATGCTCCGATTGTGGGAACTGGCATGGAGCGCATGGTGGCGGATAATATGGGCAGGGTAGTCAGAGCGCCTGAAGACGGAACAGTGAAATATGTAGACGGGAACAAATTAATACTGAAGGGGAAAAGAGGAGAGTACAAATTCGAGATCAAGAAGTTTGTCCATTCCCCCCAGGGAACTTGTTATTCCCAAAAACCGGTCTGTAGTGTGGGAGACAGGGTGAAAAGGGGAGATCTGTTAATTGACGGCGCAGCCACACAAAACGGGGAGCTGGCTTTAGGTCAAAACCTTTTAATTGCCTATATGAGCTTTGACGGGTTGGGATATGAGGACGCCATCGTTATTTCAGATAGGTTAGTCAAGGAAGATCTGCTAACCTCAATCCACATTGAGGAATATGAAGTAGATGTTGTGGAAACCAAGCTAGGGCTCGAGGAGTTAACCCGCGATATCCCCAATGTTTCCGAGGATGCGCTGGCCAATTTGGACGATCGGGGAATTGTCAGGATCGGGGCGGAGGTGGGGCCAAATGATATTTTGGTTGGTAAAGTTCAGCCGAAGGGTGAAACCGAGCTGACAGCCGAGGAAAGACTGCTCAGGGCCATCTTTGGGGAGAAGGCCAAAGAGGTCAGGGATACATCTTTAAGAATCCCGCACGGCGAAAGAGGTACAGTGATTGGCGTACAAATCCTCTCCAGAGACGAGGGAGACGAGCTGGATACCGGCACTTTGATGAGAATTAAGGTCAAAGTTGCCCAGATGAGAAAGGTGACTGAGGGAGACAAACTGGCAGGAAGACACGGCAATAAAGGAGTGATCTCCAAAATTGTACCCTCTTCTGACATGCCGCATTTGGAGGATGGGACGCCGGTTGATATCATCATTTCTCCTCTGTCTGTTTTATCCCGTATGAACTTGGGTCAGCTTTTGGAAACCCACTGGGGGTTTGCGGCGGAGCGACTGGGTTATCAAGTCGCCGCTCCGGTTTTTGAAAAGATTCCCGAAGACAAACTGATAGCAGAGTTGAAAAAAAGCGGTTTGCCACAAGATGGAAAGGTTAAACTGATTGACGGCAGAAGCGGCCTGCCTTTCAATAACACCATTGTGGTTGGCAAAAACTATATCCTTAAGCTCATCCATATGGTTGAGGAAAAAATTCATGCCCGTTCCACCGGCCCTTATTCGCTGGTGACTCAGCAACCTCTTGGGGGTAAGGCTCAAATGGGCGGACAAAGATTGGGGGAGATGGAAGTTTGGGCGCTTGAGGCATATGGGGCCGCACACATTTTGCAGGAAATGTTAACAATCAAATCAGATGATGTGGTGGGACGGGCCAAGGCCTTTGAGGCAATTGTAAAGGGGATTGAGATTCCACAAGCGTTAATTCCTGAATCTTTTAAGGTTTTGGTGAAAGAATTGCAGGCTTTGGGTTTGTCTGTGGAAACTTTGGGCGCAAAAATAGTACAGGCTCCGGAAGTGGAGGAAAAGTTGGAGGTTGCTCAAGAAGTTGCCCAATTGGAGGAAGCGCTGGAGATGAAGCCAACTGCTAGTGCAGGTGAGCTTGAATCAGAAAACAGTCCGTTTGAGGTCATAGATACAGAGGAGGCTAAGTAACCTATGAATGATCTTTTAGATTTTGAAAGCTTAAAATTAACCGTTGCATCAGCAGAACAGATCAGATCCTGGTCTTTTGGCGAGGTGACAAAGCCCGAAACTATCAATTATAGGACTCTGAAGGCTGAAAAAGACGGGCTATTTTCGGAAAACATCTTTGGCCCGACCAAAGATTATGAATGCTACTGCGGAAAATATAAAAGGATCCGCTTTCGGGGGGTCATTTGTGATAAGTGCGGAGTGGAAGTGACCCAATCAAAAGTGCGCCGTGAGAGGATGGGGCACATTAATTTGGCTTCCCCGGTTGCCCATTCCTGGTTTGTGAAAGGTGCTCCTTCAAAACTGTCCTTAATTTTGGACATTTCACCTAAAAATCTGGAAGCAGTTGTTTATTTTGCCGCATATTTGGTCATCAACATTGATTCTGCAGGTAAAAGTACTGCTTTGGAAAAATTGGAAAAAGATCTGCAGATCAAGATTAAGGAGTCCAAAGAGGCTTTGGAGAAAAATATTAAAGGATTGGGAGTTCAACTCAAAAAAGACCTGGCAGGATTAAAAAAGGTGACGGAAAAAGAAAAATTCGAGCTGGAGACCCAGGAGCTGGAGCTTAGAAACAGATCAGAGATCCAGAAACTGCGGGATAACCAGGTGGTGGAGGTCGGACAGTTGGAAAATATTTATAAGGTGGTCGGGGATTTAGTAAAAAGCGTTGCCCCTTTAAAACTTTTATCAGAGGAGGAGTATTACAAACTGGCAGAGTACGGAGTTGCTGATTTTGCCACCCTGGGGATGGGAGCTGAGGCAATACTGGAGGTTTTGCAAAAGTTGGATTTGGATAAGCTGTCGGCGAACCTTAGGGAAGAAGTCAGAAAATCCAGCGGACAAAGACACATCAAGGCAACCAAGAGACTACGGATTGTGGAAGGGATGAGGTCTGCATCAATTTTGCCGGAGTGGTTGATTTTGCGGGTTTTACCGGTGTTGCCTCCGGATTTAAGACCCATGGTTCAGCTGCCCGGAGGCAGATTTGCCACTTCCGATCTAAACGATCTTTACAGACGAGTCATCAACAGAAATAACCGTTTAAACAGACTGATCAACCTGGGAGCGCCGGAGATAATTTTGCGCAATGAAAAGAGAATGCTTCAGGAAGCTGTTGACTCCCTGATTGATGCATCGTCCCGAACCTCCAGACGGGGTGGACCGGTGACAGCCCATATCCTGCGTTCCCTTTCCGATATGTTGAGAGGCAAACAGGGTAGGTTTCGGCAGAACCTGTTGGGTAAAAGGGTAGATTATTCGGGCAGATCGGTGATTGTGGTTGGCCCAAAATTGAGGTTGGATCAGGTAGGATTGCCAAAAGAGATGGCTCTGGAGATGTTCAAACCTTTTGTTTTGCGGGAAATGATTGCCAGAGGCATGTCAGCCAATGTTAAGGGGGCAAAGAATGTATTGGAACTTCGGCCCCCTGAGGTTTGGGATATTTTGGATGAGATTATTGAAGGGCATCCGATTTTAATAAACCGCGCCCCAACTTTACACCGCTTAGGTATTCAGGCTTTTTATCCGGTGCTGGTTGATGGTAATGCCATCCAAATCCACCCCTGCATTTGCGCGGGGTTCAATGCCGATTTTGACGGAGACCAGATGGCAGTTCATGTTCCGCTGTCTGCCAAAGCGCAGGCAGAAGCAAAAAGTTTGATGATGGCCAAGGAAAATATTTTCAGCCCGGCAAACGCCCAACCCATCACCGTTCCCAACAGAGAAATGGCTTTGGGTTGCTATTATTTAACTCTTATTTCCCAAACAGAGGCAAAAAATGAAATAAAATTATTTGCTTGCGAAGAAGATGCAATCAGGGCTTATCAATTGGGTAAACTGCATGTTCAGCAGAAGATTAAGGTTAAAATCAATGGGGAAGTTTTAGAAACATCAGTAGGCAGGATTTTTTTCAACCAGGCAATACCAGAGCACATGAGATTTCTCAACACGGTGGTGAAGGGATTAACCATCCGTGACATCATCCTTGGGGCCATGGAAACTTTGGGCAAGGATGAGGTGGTGGAGATTATTGATAAGATCAAATCAGTGGGTTTTTACGCCGCAACGATTGCGGGTATATCAATCTCCATCTTTGATGCCAAAATTGTCGAGGATAAACAAAAGTATCTGGATTTGGCTGAAGCGGAAATTGGCAAGATTGAAAGGAACGTTGTCAAAGGTTTGATCACTCCGCAGGAAAAAGCCCAGCTTGGGCAAATGGTTTGGATTAAAACAACCGAGGATTTGGCAAACGCCACCTGGGATTATATGGGAGCTGATAACCCGATCAGGATGATGGTTGAGGCGGGAGCCAGAGGGTCGCGGGACCAGGCCAAACAGTTATCTGCCATGCGAGGTTTATCCACAGACCCGACCGGAAAAATTGTGGAACTGCCCACCAAATCCAACTACAGGCAGGGTCTTTCGGTATTTGAATACTTTACCTCAGCCCGGGGTGCCAGAAAAGGGGTGGCGGATAAAGCCTTAAAAACTGCTGATGCGGGGTATTTGACCAGGAGACTGGTGGATGTGGCTCATGATGTCATCATCAGAATGGAAGATTGCGGGACAAAGACAGGATTAGATTATGATATTTCCAAGGCTAATTTCTCCTCAGCCAGAGAAAAGCTGCTGGGCAGGATGGTTTTGGATAATGTGCTGGAGCCAAAAGGGCGAAAAGTTTTAGTTAAAGCAGGCACTATTGTGACAGAAGATATCGTGCAGGAGCTTCTTAAAAGCGCTGTTTTAAAAGTTTCTGCCAGATCACCTTTAACCTGTGAGGCAAAATTTGGCATCTGCAGAACATGTTACGGATTTGATTTAACCACCAGAAACTTGGTGAAAATCGGTACGCCTGTTGGGGTGGTGGCAGCCCAGGCTATTGGTGAGCCTGGAACCCAACTGACTATGCGTACATTCCATACAGGAGGAATTGTCGGTCTGGATATTACCCAGGGTCTGCCCAGGGTTGAGGAACTTTTTGAAACAAGGACACCTAAGATTGTTGCCCCGATGTCTGAGATTGCCGGAAAAGTTGCTGTTTTGGCAGGAGAATTAGGTACCAGAGTCAGAGTTCGGACTACCCAAAAACCACACGAAGAAAGAGAGTATATTATCCCTGTTTCAGCCCAGCTTTTGGTGGAAGAGGGGCAGTTAATTGATGCAGGTACTGTGTTGGCCTCAGGGCACATTGACGTCAAAGAAATTTTAAGGGTTCAGGGACTTAGGGCTGCCCAAAGATATATTGTGGATGCGGTTCGCGCGGTTTATGAATCTCAGGGTGTGCCGATTAACGAAAAGCATTTTGAGGTAATTGTCAGAAAAATGTCTGATAAGGTCAGGGTGGCATCCCAGGGTGATACCAATCTTTTACCCGGAGAGATTATTGACCAGCTCAGATTTGAAGAAGAAAATAAAAGGGTGCTGGCTAGTGGCGGCGAACCGGCCACAGCAGAGGTGATAATTTTGGGAATAACCCGCTCGTCCTTGCAGACAGAAAGCTTCTTATCCGCTGCTTCGTTCCAGGAAACAACCTCAATTCTTTCCGATGCCGCAATTTCCGGCAAAGTGGATAAGCTGATCGGACTTAAGGAAAATGTTATAATTGGCAGGCTGATCCCCACTTCTGAGGAGAGAGCAAGAGTAGAAGGATAATCGTAATGCCTACAATTAACCAACTGGTCAGACATGGCAGAAAAAAGATAGTGAAAAAAATTAAGGCGACTGCCTTAAGGCGTTCTTTTAATGCCAAGGATAGAAGATATACCCAGGATTTCAGCCCGCAAAAGCGGGGGGTGGTGACGCTGGTTAAAACGATGACTCCCAAAAAGCCGAATTCAGCACTGAGAAAGGTAGCCAGGGTCAGGCTCTCCAACAGGGCCGAGGTGACAGCATATATACAGGGCGAGGGACACTCGCTGGCCGAGCACGGGATTGTTTTGGTCCGGGGCGGCAGGGTCAAAGATTTACCAGGTGTGAAGTATCATTTAGTCAGAGGCAAACTTGATCTGGCTGGAGTGGCAGGCAGAAAACAGGGACGATCAAAATATGGTGCTAAAGCAGGAGGAGCAGGTCCTGTTCCAAGAACAGCGCCTGCTACTGTACCTGCCGCACCAGCAGCACCTGCAGGGGGAGCAGCCTAACTTATGAGAAGCAGAAAAGCTATTGACAGATTGCTCCCGCTGGATCCAATTTATGGATCAAGGTTACTCACCCGTTTTATCAATAAAATCATGAGTGACGGTAAAAAAAGCACGGCTCAAAAGTTGGTTTACAAGGCGCTTGAGGTCATAAAAGAGCAGACAAAGCAAGATCCGCTGTCTGTTTTTGAAAAAGCTATCCAAAGCGTTTCCCCCAAAATGGAGGTTCGGCCAAGAAGGGTGGGAGGAGCATCATACCAGGTTCCGGTGGAGGTAAGGGGAGATCGGAAAGAAGCTTTATCCATCAGATGGATAATTGCTGCTGCAAAGATGAGATCAAATTCCCAGTTTCACTCTTTTGCCCAAAAATTAGCAGCTGAGTTAATAGATACAGCCAATGGTACAGGTGCAGCTATAAAGAAGCGTGATGACATGCAAAAAGCAGCAAATGCAAACCGTGCCTTCGCCCATTTTAGATGGTAGAGTCAACCCCCATCTTTTTATCTGTTGTTGTGATAAAATACAGATACTTTAGAATTTATACTAAGGACTATCAATGGAATGGAATTTAAAATCGAGTACGAAACAGACGAGAATGGAAAACAAGAGGTAAAATATTTTCTAGATGAGCTTGAAAAAATTCATCCAGATCTTGTTGCTCAACTTAAGGTTAAAATAAATAGAGTTCGGAATAGATCTAATCATGGAAAAGCTTTGACAGAACATATAGATGATGATTTATACGCAATTCGAGCTAGATATGATAGAGATATCGTAAGAGTTTTTTGGACTTTTGGAGAAAAGAGAGATATATGGTTGCTTGGAGGAATTAGGAAACAGTATAATAAATTACGTAAGGATGATTTAAAATATGCTAAAAAATTGCTAAAGGCATTTAAAGAAAGAAGGAAATATGTCAAAAGGTAGTTTCGATAGAGATTTGGAAAAACAGCTTAAAGATAAAGAATTTAAAGAAAGATTTGAAAGAGCTGACCGTGCGCTCGATATATCTATTAAACTACAAGAATTAATTGACGCTAACAATGATAGTGATAAAGAATTAGCAGAGAAGCTTAGTTTAAGTTTAAAAGACATAAAGCGATTGAGAGAAGGTGAATTTTCTAATTTTTCTCAGTACGAATTAGATAATATTCATAAAATAATTACTTCTCCTGAAAGTAGTTTATCTATGCAGCACCACTATTTTGAAACCCACGCATTCTCTGCAAGCAGCGAGGAATTAAAACAAATGGGAGAATTACCAGTTAGCAAGATTTCGGTTCAATATCCACCTGGTGAAGATTATAGTGACATAAGATGGGTAATAGCATGATTAAGCATATTTGGTCTGTACTATGTAAAGAAAGCATAATTAACCAGGATGATAACAATTTAAGTATTGTTAATGTCCTAGAAGCATTACAAGTTAATCTTAAGCCAACAAATATTCAAAATAAGGATCAAAAACTAGAAGCTATAGTACCAATAAACTATGAAATGGTAAGTTTCTATACTAGAGATAATAAAAAAGAGGAAGAAGTAAAGTTTGAACAAGAACTAGCACTAATTAATCATAAAGGAGAAGAAATTAATAAAGATATTAAAGAAATAGTCATTCCAGCAGGTACAAAAAGAATGAGAACTAGAGTTAAAATTTCAGGAATTAAAGTACAAGGTAGTGGAGACTATATTTTTCAAGTAAGTATTAAAGAAGAAGGACAAAAACTACTCAAGATAGTTGCAGAAATACCTCTAGAAGTGACAGTGACAGTAGAAGAAAGTTCTGCTAGATAACCTCATGGTGATCATAATTTTTGAAGCTCATGCCACAAGTTTTGATAATGAGAAACATCTTTTTTCTGGACATTTTGATGTAGCACTTTCACCACTTGGTGAACAACAAGCAAAAGAGCTTGGTGGAAGATACAAAGATCAAGAATTTGATGTAATCTTTGTTTCTGATTTACAAAGATCATATAAAACTGCAGAGATTGCTTTTGGAAACAAAATTCCAATTATTAAAGACAAAAGATTAAGAGAATGTGATTATGGGGATTTAACTCAATATCCATCAGATGAAGTTGATCCAGTTAAAGTGAAGCATATATCTATCCCTTTTCCAAATGGGGAATCATATGAGGATTGTTTAAAAAGAATGAAAAGTTTTTTAGATTACCTACATTTATATCACGGTCGTAGCATAAGTGTATTAATAATTGGGCATAGAGCTACTCAATATGGATTGGAGCACTGGATAAATGGAAAATCTCTCAAAGAATTAGTAACAGTCCCCTTTAAATGGCAACCAGGCTGGGTTTATCAGTTAGCTAACATTTGACTTTTAGGATCAAAATCTTTAATATTAACAATGGCCTCCTGAAGTTTGAGGGGGCTTTCTTTTTAATTGGGGTACAATTACAACAATGGACAAAAAGTTACGACAGGAAAAATTGAAAATGTGGAGAGAAAATCTGGCTGATCTGGAAAAACAGCTGGCAGAAATCCTGATTAAAAAAGGTCAGGCTGCCCAAGAAGGTGATTTATCGGAAAATGCTGCCTACACCATGGCAATAGAGGATGCAGAAACAATCAGGGTACAGATTAATCAGGTGAAAAAGATAATAGCTGACCTAGAAGGTCAGAATTAACAATTTACAATGTATAATTTACAATGAAAAAACAATTATACATTTTACATTATACATTCTACATTTGGGAGGAGTTTGTAATATATGCCAGTAACTAAAACCAAAAGAGATTTTCCCTTAGATAGAATCAGAAATATCGGCATTATTGCCCATATTGATGCCGGGAAAACCACCACCACGGAAAGGATCCTGTTTTATACAGGCAGATCATATAAGATCGGCAATATTGATGAGGGTACCACCGTCACTGACTGGATGGAGCAGGAAAGAGAGCGTGGCATCACTATTGTTTCGGCAGCCATCACCACTTTTTGGACATGCAGGCGAGATGATAATCTATTTAAAGATCAGGAAGTGAGAATCAATTTGATTGATACTCCCGGTCATGTTGATTTTACAGCCGAGGTGGAAAGATCACTGAGGGTTTTAGACGGAGGAGTGATTGTGTTGGATTCATCCTCGGGCGTGCAGTCCCAGACCGAAACTGTCTGGAGACAGGCCAATAAATATAAAGTGCCCTTAATTGCTTTTTCCAACAAAATGGATGTGGTGGGAGCTGATTTTCATGGTACCATCCTCTCAGCCAGAGACAGATTAGGAGCCAATGCTCTTGCCTATAACTTGCCAATTGGTAAGGAGAACCAATTTAGCGGAGTGGTGGATTTGCTGAGTAAAAAAGCCTATATCTGGGAAGGTGATGAAACCGGCGCTAAGTTTAATGCAGTGGAAATCCCGGCTGAAATGAAAGAGGATGTGGAAAAGTATAGGGAGAAATTGGTGGAGGAAATTGCCGGGACAGATGATGTCTTAATGGAGAAGTATTTGGGAGGACAAGAAATTTCTGTTGAGGAGTTGAAAAAGGCCCTGAGAAAAGCGGTCATTGATAATAAAATTGTGCCATGTTTGGCAGGATCTTCTTTAAGAAATAAAGGGGTGCAATTGATGCTTGACTCAGTGGTGGAATATCTGCCTTCCCCCCAAGATATTAATGAAATAACCGGCATTAGCCCCCAAACCCAGCAAGAAGAGGTCAGAAAAGCAGACCCACAAGCCCCGCTTTCTGCTTTAGCTTTTAAAATTCAGGTGGATCCGCACGTAGGAAAATTAACCTATATTCGGGTATATTCTGGCACATTAAAGAGTGGTACCTATGTTTATAATTCCACCAAACAGATTAAAGAGCGGGTAGGCAGACTTTTGTTAATGCATGCCAACGACCGGGAGGAAATTGATGAGGCATTTGCCGGAGAAATTGTAGCTGCTGTGGGATTAAAAGATACCATCACCGGAGATACGCTTTGTGATGAAACTGCACCGATTATTTTGGAATCAATCACCTTTCCCGATCCGGTGATTTCTTTAGCAATTGAGCCTAAAACAAAGAGTGATCAGGAAAAGCTGGGTTATGCCTTAAACAGATTAGCCGAAGAGGATCCCACCTTCAGAGTCAAATCAGATCCGGAAACAGGGCAGACTATTATTGCCGGCATGGGTGAGCTGCAGCTGGAGATTCTGGTAGACAGGATGAAAAGAGAATTTAAGGTAGAGGCTAATGTGGGACAACCCCAGGTGGCTTATAAAGAAACCATCCAAAAAATGGCAGAAGGTGAAGGTAAATATATCCGTCAGACCGGAGGCAGGGGACAGTATGGCCACTGTTTACTCCGAATTGAGCCTTTGCCCCGCGGACAAGGGAGGGAATTTGTCTCAGAGATTGTGGGCGGAGCAATTCCCAGAGAGTTTATTCCGCCAATTGAGAAAGGTGTGATTGAGAAAGAAGACACCGGAATTTTAGCAGGTTTCCCGGTGACTGATATTAAGGTGACTGTTTATGACGGATCTTTTCATGATGTAGATTCATCTGAAATAGCCTTTAAAATTGCCGCTTCTTTAGGACTTTCAGAGGCTGCTAAAAAAGCGGACATGATTTTACTGGAACCAATCATGAAGGTGGAGGTGACCACACCGGAGGAGTTTTTGGGGGAGATTATTGGTGATTTATCCGCAAAGCGGGCGCAGATTTTATCTTCTGAGTCTCGTGGCAATGCCAGGGTAGTCATAGCATTAGTACCACTAGCTGAGATGCATGGTTATGCAACAGCTATCAGGTCCATGTCCCAAGGCAGAGCCACCTATTATATGGAAGCAGATCACTATGAGCCGGTACCAGCCCAAATTACCCAAAAGATCATCGAAGCCTCAGGATTTACAGGCAGAGTTGAACATTAAAAGTTTTGACAAAATCCGTATAAATGTGTTAATATATAATTCTTAAATCTCCTGCGACACCGAAAGGTCTTCGCAGGATTTTTTTGAGCAAAACGCTGTATAATGGATTTTATGAAAAAACAGCGTTGTGTAATTCTTATTGATGGTAGTAATTTCTACTTTAAGTTGAAGGATTTAGAATTGCACAACTTACTTAACTTTAATTTCTCTGGTTTTGCAAAAATGGTGTCTGGTAAGAAGGAAATTGTTGGAGCAATATACTATGTAGGAGTAGTCAGGACAGATGGTTCTAAACGCTCTTTCAAAATGTATAAAGATCAGCGAAAGTTATTGGCCCATCTTAAGAAAAACGGTTTTAGATACTCTCTTGGATATCTGTTAAAATCTGATGGTAAATTTCATGAAAAAGGTGTGGATGTGAATATGGCCGTAGATATGCTAGTTGCCACCTATGAAGATTTATGTGACCACATTATTTTGGTTTCTTCCGATACAGATCTTTTGCCGGCAATTAAAAAAGCCAGGGAAAAAGGTAAAACTGTGGAATATATTGGTTTTTCTCATAAGCCATCTCTGGCTATGATAGCCAATTGTTCAGAATCAAGACTTTTGAAAAGAGAAGATTTCTTACCCTTTATTAAAGCGAAAAAATAAATTAAATCCTCAAATCACTGCCAAAATAATTGAAGCCTCAGGATTTACAGGTAGGGTGGAGCATTAAATTTGACAAAGTCACGAACTTGCTTTAAGCTGAGTTTATGTCCTCTAAAAAAGAAGAAGGTTTTGCCACATTCAGTTCACATGAACGTGGTTTTACTCACCTGCTAACTTTAGTTTTGGGTTTATCAGCTATGCTGGTTGTTTCCTCAATGATCCCCATTTCCAGGCACTATAATGATGGAAAATCAGATGTGGCCGGAGTGTCTTTGGCCAAAGGTGGGGATGATTCTTCCTCTGATGCAGTTAAAGTGGAAACTAAAGCAGGAAAAGAAAATTCCAGAGTGGAAACTAAAACTACCCCAGAGAAAATTAAAAGTGAAATAAGAGAGGGGAATTTAAGGATTAAATATGAAATAGAAAATGGTAAAGTTAAGATAGAAACTAAGGTGAAAGAAGCTGAGGATGAGGTAGAATTGGAGGATGAAGCAGAAAATGAAGCAGTTGAGGAAGTGGAAAATGAGCTGGAAAAAGAAGATGTTAAAATAGCCACAGCCCCGGGTCAAATAGCTTTGATCAACAAAAGAGTGGGGGCTTTGTCAAATTTCCCCCTTTCTGTTGATCCAACAACCAGGCAATTAACCGTGACTACTCCGGCAGGTATCAAAGTTGTGGCTGTTTTGCCGCAAAAAGCAGTTGATAATATGCTGGCCGCACATGTAATGGATGATGTGGTGAGCGAGAAAGCAGACAATAGTTTGGCCAGCGTGCCGGATTTGGTTAAGCTGGAAACAGCAAACGGGGTATTGGGTTATAAAGTTAAAGGGACTAAAACCCATAAACTGTTAGGTTTTATTCCGGTTAAAACAGATGTTGAGGCTTTTGTCTCAGCGGAAAATGGTCAGGTGGTTCAAAGCACAGATTCTCTTTTGGGTAGAATCCTCAACCGCCTTGCTCCATAAATAATTTTCTTCACACTTTTTATTCTTCGAACAAAGTGAGAAGTTACCTTAAATTACCAAACCCTTCAACCGAAGGTTGACGTTTTGTTTGTGCATTCAAAATGAGATAAAATTGATATAGTTTGTTCAATAAGTGTACGATCGCACACCCAAATGGTACGATAATATCCTCGGTTTGCTCCAACCTTCGCATATGGTATAATCAACTATATGGGAGAGAATATTGAAGGTGGAAGTGGGAATGTGGAAGTGGGAATCCTGAAAAATCTAAAAAGTTAAGTTTTAGAGCAAGGGTAGGCTTAGCACTAGCAGGTCTTGGACTTACTGGTTTGGTTAACACCTCTGCAGATACTGGTTCTAAGACAGAGATATCAAGGGAGATTAGACCTGGGGAACCTCCTAAACCAGGAACTTCTGTACCTGTACCGGGTAATCCTAAGAACCTTTAATTCACCTCTTGCATAATTACAGAAATTATTGTATATTTACATTTGTTACCAGCTTAAGGGCTGGTATTTATTACCTAGATAGGGTAAAATAAATAGATCCTGAATCAAGTTCAGGATGACAATAAGGAAATTATGGCCGACCAGAAAAAATTTGATAGATCAAAACCACACGTTAATGTGGGCACCATGGGTCATGTTGATCATGGTAAAACCACTTTGACTGCTGCAATTACCAATGTTTTGGCAGCTAAAGGTTTGGCAGAAAAAAGGTCAGTTGATCAAATTGACAATGCCCCCGAAGAAAAAGCCCGCGGAATTACCATTAATATATCTCATCAGGAATATGAAACTGAAAAAAGGCATTATGCTCACATTGACATGCCCGGTCATGCAGATTACATCAAAAACATGATCACCGGCGCTGCCCAAACAGATGGCGCCATTTTAGTGGTTTCCGCTCCTGATGGGCCAATGCCACAAACTAGAGAACATTTGCTGCTAGCCCGCCAGGTGGGAGTTCCAGCCATTGTAGTTTTTCTTAATAAAGTAGACATGGTTGATGATCCGGAACTGTTGGATTTAGTTGAGGAAGAGGTCAGGGATCTTTTGAAAAAATATGAATATGATCCAAACTCCCCCATCATCAGAGGTTCTGCCAAAAAAGCCTTAGAAGGTGATCCGGAAGCTGTTAAGGCTGTTGAGGAGCTGATGGTCAAAGTTGATGAGTGGATTCCAACACCTGTAAGGGATAAAGACAAGCCGTTTTTAATGGCTGTGGAGGATGTATTCTCCATCAAAGGCAGAGGTACTGTAGTGACCGGCAGAATTGAAAGAGGAGTTGTCAAAGTAAATGAGGAAATTGAAATTGTGGGGATCAGGCCAACCAAAAAAAGCGTGGTGACAGGCATTGAAATGTTTCATAAGATGCTTGATCAGGGTGAGGCCGGAGACAATGCCGGAATTTTGCTTCGTGGAATTGAAAAAGATGATGTGGAACGCGGTCAAGTTTTGGCAAAACCGGGTTCAATTACACCCCACTCCGAGTTTGAAGCAGAAGTTTATATTCTTTCTAAAGAAGAAGGTGGAAGACATACTCCATTTTTCAAAGGCTACAGGCCGCAATTTTACATCAGAACCACTGATGTGACAGGTGAAGTCCAATTGCCAGCAGGTGTGGAAATGGCTATGCCGGGAGATACAGTCAAAGTTACTGGAAAATTAATTACACCTGTGGCTATGGAAGATGGCTTAAGATTTGCCGTTCGTGAAGGTGGAAAAACTGTTGGAGCCGGTGTGATTACAAAAATCATAGCCTAGTCTCAATTATTCTTCGAGCGATTAGCGAGAAGTTTCCTTAAAGATTATAATAGTTTTTAAGGTAGGTTCTCACTACGTTCGAACAATAAGATATAATTGTACATTGAAAGGGGAATAACAATTTTATGCCAAGAGGAAGAATCAGAGTAAAACTGAAAAGTTATGACCATCGGGTGTTGGATCACACCTGTGAGTCCCTGTTGGATACAGCCCTTCGAACCGGTGCTAAAATTGTCGGCCCCATTCCCTTACCTACCAAAACAGAAAGAATTACAGTTTTAACCTCTCCTCATACGGATAAAGACTCCAGAGAAGCTTTTGAAATAAAAACCCACAAAAGAGTTTTGGATATTGTTGAGCCCACCCAAAAAACCATTGATTCCCTAATGCATCTTGAGATCCCAGCCGGAGTTGACATTGAGGTTAAAATGTAGTATAAAATGAAGTTAATATGGTAGAAGGTCCAAATTTTGGAAGACAAGATCAAGAAGATGCAGCACTGGAAGCATTTTTACAAAGTCATCCTCGAGATAGAGGAAAATTAAAGCAACAAGTAGAAGAAGTATTAAGTAGACTTACAACTAAACAAAGCTTTGTTCTTCGCGAACGGTTTGGTTTGAAAACTGGACAGTCAAGGACGCTTGCGGATATTGGCCAAGAGATGCAGATAACTCCCTCATCTGTGTGGGGTCTTGAACACAGAGCACTGAGGAGACTTAGACACCCTTCAATATAATTCCACCCCAAGGGTGGGCATTTTATTTTCATTATATTCTCGATCGCGAAATTTTTGTCCGTGATATAATTTTATTGAGAGGTAGATATGAAAGTACAAAATAGGATTAGTTACAGTCCAGATGTTGATATTTTAATGATTCAACTTTCCAATAAGAAGATTGATGATTCTTATGAGACAGAAAATTCTGTAGTCAGTGTTGATAAGGATGGTGAACCAGTTTTACTGGAAATTTTTAATGGTTTTTAATGGTAAGAAGTATCTAAAAGAATTAGGGAAGACTCTCCCAAAAGATATACAAAGGGAGCTTACTGGACAGTTTATTGCAGTCTACCATCAAATTAGAAAGTAAATGCATTTAGAAATCCCAGCCGGCGTTGATATTGAAGTTAAGATGTAGGATAATCCCTGAGTGTACAAATTCAGACAAAAAATAATTTCAGTTGTGGCAGGTTTGTCCCTGCTGCTTAATTCTTTTATTCCGGTAATGATTTCTCCAGTTTATGCCCAAGAAGCTTCTCCGTCTGCCCAGATAGTGACAGAGGAAAATGTAGAAGCTACTCCCTCTGCCACCACAACTGACGATCCTCAACCCAGCCCAAGTCTCAGCCCATTACCAGCTGAAGCATCCGGTTCTGCAGCTACATCTTCTGAGAATCCAGTGCCTGTTTCTGACTGGCAGGCAGTAGATGGAGGGGTAATCACTCAAGATAACGTAGTTTTGGATAAAACCTATACAGCTCCTCAAAATAGTAAAGTCACAGTTAAATTTAATAAACTTCCAGATTCTCCAGGCAAAGTAACTATCAAAGAGATTATTTTAACTGATAAACAGATGGCAGAAAGTGGGGCCTTGTCAAAGACTGCTTATGATATCTCCTCTGATATGCAAGACGGCACTTTTGAATATACCTTAACCTTACCTACTCCCACTGTGGACAATGTGGAGGTAAAAGCCTCGGAAGACGGCCAAAGCTTTGTTACCTTGGGCGGGGTCACTCCTGGAGATAAAACCCTGACTATCACAGGACTTAATCATTTTACCGTCTTTGTGGTAGTGGGGACTATTGCCTCAGGGGTGGCTACTCCTTTTGATGAAAGCACAGCCAGCGTAGTAATTAATGAGTTTGTGTATCATCCGTCAGCGGGTCAGAACGAGTGGGTGGAGCTTTTTAATAAAACAAATGCCGACATTTCACTGACCGGCTGGACACTCGTTGATGAGGCAAATACGACCAAAAGCCTCTCTGGACTGGGGACTATTCCTGCCCAGGGGGTTGTGGTCTACGAAAATACAGGCGCTGCTTGGTTAAATAATCTTAGTTCTAATGGGGACGGAGACAGAATCACCCTAAAAAATAATTCAGGATCAGAGATAGACAAGGTTACTTATCAAAAATCAAGCTCGACCATTGTCAATGCTCAATCAGTATCCGCCTCTGATCCGGCTGCCGGATCATCAATTGCCAGAACTGCTGATGGTGGTGCAACCTGGTCTACTGCCGCAACTCCCACCAAAGGCTGGTTTAATGGTTCGCCGGCTCCTTCCATAGCCAGTTTGGTTTCCACTATCAATGCCTCCGGCATAACGACAAATTTGGGTGATCTTGACAATCCCTCGGCTGCATCCGGCCTCTATTTTGAAAAAGCAGGCAAAGGGAAAATCACTTTTAGCGCCACTCTAAATTTAACCAGCCAAAATACCAAAACCTTGTTGCAAAACCTGGGCAGTAAACTGGAGATGGTAGAGGCGGGAAAAATTGGTTTTGATGCCCGAACCGCCCAGGATTTGAAAAATGCCGGTGCCACGCTCGCCATGTACGGCCTGGATAGTTTGGGCATCACAGATACACCAGCTCTGATTGTTAAAGATGACAGCGGTAGTGAAATCCCTCCATCCAGCTCAAATTATCCTATTTCGGGGGATTTATCATTTACTCCCGGAGAATTTGGTGGCATACTTACTTTCACCACCAGCCATTTTTCCCAGTTTGACATCAACAGTAATGTTTATGTCTCCCCAACCGGGGATGACAATACAGCCAGCGGAGTAGCATCTAATCCTTTCCTGACTATCCAGCGGGCAGTTAATGCTGTAGCGGGTAATGGCACAGTTAATATTTTGGCCGGAAGTTTTGATGAGGCGGTTACTGTTTCCAAAAACCTGACCATTAAGGGAGCGGGCAATACTACCATCTGGGAGGAAACAAGCGGAGAGCCAGCCTTAACAATTACCACAGGCACTGTCACGATTGAAAAGATCAACTTTTCCAATGCCGATATAGCAGTTCAGGTTAATGGAGGCAATGTTACTATTAAAAACTCGCAAATTTCTGGAAATAACGGAAATGGGGTAACTGCAGAAGCAGGGGTAACGCTGGTCACTGCTTCTCACAACTGGTGGGGTTCTCAAAGTGGACCCACTCATTCCACCAATTCAGGAGGTACAGGGGATAGCGTGAGTAATAATGTCAAATACAGGCCCTATTATACGGATGAGGCCCGCACCACACTGAGCACCTCAACAATTTCTGCAACTGATTTTAGTCCGGCCACCTTTTTCTCCAGCGGAATTTTTTCCCTGCCAACTGGTACCACCAACCAGGCTGCTACCCCATCAGTCAATGTCAATCAGCAGATGACTATGACAGTGGCAGTAACTGGTGGGACCAGCAATGTGATATTGCCTTCAGGTACCACTATCTCCAAAGCAGGAGGCGGCAATATTGACTCCACCCTGCTGGCTGCAGCCAATGTTTCAAGCGGTGCTTTGTCCGGATTTAGCTCAGGTACCACGGTTGAGGGGGCCTTGCAGTGGGGTGTTCCCAATCTTGGTTTGGAATTTAGCCAGGCCATTACTTTGAATATTTTTGTAGGTACTTCCTTAAATGGTCAAACCCTCAACGTGGTACGCTCCACCAATACTTCTTCAGGCTGGACTTCGGATGGGATTGTGGCTCCGGCAACTTGTACAGTGGCTGCAGGAATTTGTACATTTACAGCCACCAAAGCCTCATATTATGCCACCACCCGCACAGTTGCAGCCTCATCTGCTGCTGGTTCAACCACCCAGGCGCTTTCCTCTGCCGGCGGAGGCGGCACGCCGCCTGTTTGCTCTGATGCAAAACCCGGCAGCGCACCTACTCTTCTGTCTGCAATCGGTGGAGTAAATAGCGTCATCTTAAACTGGAGCAAAGCTAAAGATCCTGTCAGCTATTACCTGGCAACTTACGGACTTACCTCCGGGCAACAACAGTATGGTAACCCCAATATTGGTGGTCCCGGAACCTCTTCATATACTGTCCAGGGGCTTTCCGGAGGAACTACCTATTATTTTAGGGCAAGAGCAGGTAATGGTTGCGCCCCGGGGGATTTTTCCAATGAACTGTCAGCCACACCACAAGGCGCAGTGGTTAGCGAACCGGCAGCAGGATTTGCCCCGGGTGTTTTGGGAGAGACCACCACCTCGGCAGAAATTACCCAAGAGGTAAAAAAGAGCGATGTACCCACTCAAACACCTGAGGTATTAGGGGAAGCGCAAGCATTTCAACAAACACCAACTGTGGTTGATTCATTGATTAAAAATAAGTGGTTAGTGATATTAACTATTACCTTGGCGGCTCTGTTTAGCTTCTGGTATTACCGAAAACAAAGTTAGCTTGCATTTGAATTTGCTCTCTGCTACAATTTCTGCACATGACCATCTTAAGTGGTTAATTTATAGTCGGATACATTTTCAGTTGATCGCGCGTCGAGTCAAACTCGACAGCCAAGTCTGACTTGGCGTCGCAATCCGATACGGCGGTGTAAAAGCGAGATACTGAGTGAGAGCCTGAGTATAGTCGAAGGCCTCACTCTTTTTAGTGCAAAAAATATGATAAACAGTTTATTAGGAATTAAGAAAAACATGACCAGTACTTATGATTCCCGTGGTAGACGGGTGGGAGCTACTATGGTGGAAATTCAGCCAAATTTAGTAACACAACTAAAGAGTAAAGATGGCAAAGATGGCTATGACGGGATCCAACTGGGGCTCGGCACAAAAAAGTCTGTAAAAAAACCTCAACTCGGACTTGGTAAAAAAATAGGGGTAGAACAACCCATCCGTTGGTTTAGGGAGATTAAGGGTAATCAGGGAGATTGGGGAGATTTGAAACCTGGACAAGAAGTAAAACTTGACCAGGTTTTTTCAATTGGAGATGCTGTCAAAGTCACAGGAACCTCCAAAGGCAAAGGCTTTCAGGGCGGTGTCAGAAGACACGGATTTCACGGAGGCCCTAAAACTCACGGTCAATCAGACAGGCACCGCGCTCCAGGGGCAATTGGTTCAGGCACCACTCCGGGCAGGGTTTATAAAGGCAAGAAAATGGCAGGGCATATGGGCTCAGCCACTGTTTCAACCAGGAATTTGGAAGTTGTGGGGCTGGATAAAGTAAATAATTTAGTTGTTATTAAAGGAGCAGTGCCAGGCGCAAGCGGAGAATTGGTTACCATTACAAAACTTGGCAGGATTAAAGGTTATACTCCTCCGCCTGAGGAAAAGGCATCTGAGGAGGAAGAAAGTCCGGAAAACTCTGAAAACTCAGCAAGCCAGGCAGTCGGTGGATCAGAGAGTCAGAAGGCAGATGTGAAGGAGGGAGTACAAGATGCCGGTTAAGAAATCGTTAATCGTTAATCGTAAATCGTCTATCGTAAAATCACAAAAAGCAGAACGAAAAACGATAAACGATAAACGACAAACAAAATTATCAGTTCCAGTTTATTCCCTAGCAGGTAGATCAACTGGGACTTTATCACTCCCTAAAGAAATTTTTGGAGGAGAGGTTAATAAAAAATTACTAGCCCAGGCTTTAAGAGTTTATACAGCTAATCAAAAAACTCAACCAGGTAACACCAAAACCAGAGGTGAGGTGGTCGGTTCAACAGCCAAAATCCAGAGACAAAAAGGCACAGGCAGAGCCAGACACGGTGCGATCAGAGCCCCAATTTTTGTGGGAGGAGGGATTGTGTTTGGGCCGAAACCCCGCAAAGTAAAATTAGATTTACCCAAGAAAATGAAAAAAGCGGCTTTAATGGCTGCTTTATCTGACAAGTTGGGGAATAAGGGAATATTAGGAATATCAGGGATAGAAAAGGCTTCTGGTAAAACAAAAGAGATGGTAAAGTTAATGTCGTCAGTCGTTCTCCCCTTCGGGGGCCCGCAGTCATCAGACAAGAAACAAAAATCTGCGAGTGCATTAATCATTACAGCAGAAAAGATGGACAATGTGGTAAGAGCTGTTAGGAATATTCCAGGAATGAGTGCATTACCTGCGGATTTGATAAATGCCTATGAGATCTTAAGACACGACATGTTACTGATCACTAAAGAGGCAGTGGAAAGGTTAAGTGGAAAGGTAACAAGTAACAAGTAACAAGTAACAAGAATATGAATATTTTAATCAAAAGACCTATTATTACTGAAAAATCAATGAAGCTTGCACAAGCTAATTTTTACACTTTTGAAGTGAATAAAGAAGCAACAAAACCGCAAATTGCCAAAATCGTAGCCGATAAATTTGGTGTGAAAGTTTTAAGAGTTAAGGTTTTAAATATTAAAGGTCAAACAAAACAGCAAAGACGTGTCAGAAAAGTTTACAAAACTGCGGGGTTGAAAAAGGCCATAGTGCAAGTTAAAAAGGGTGAAAAAATTGCCATCTTTGAAACTCCAAAAGAAGAAGCTGTAGTTACAACTGCCGAAGGTGAACCGATTAAGCTTCGTGAGAAAAAGGATTTTTTGGGAAGAACAAAAGTTAAAGTGGAAAAAAGCGCAGTAGGTGCTGCGCCCACTACTCAAAGAAAGGTGATTACTGGTAAATAACATGGCACAAGTAACAAGTAACAAGTTAACAATAAAAAATTTAAAAACATTACTTAAGAAACACTCTGGAAGATCAGCTGGTGGAATGGTGACAGTGCGCAGTCAGGGCGGCAGACACAAAAGATACTGGCGGGAAATTGATTTTACAAGAGATAAGTTTGGAATTTCAGGTGAGGTTGTTTCAGTAGACTATGATCCAAATAGAAATGTTGGTATTGCTCTAATTAAATATACGGATGGGGAGTTTAGGTACATACTTGCTCCATCAAGGTTGCAAGTTGGAGATAAAGTTGAATCAGGTGAAAAAGTGGAGGCAAGAGCGGGCAATGCAATGCAGTTAAAGAATTTAACTGTGGGCACCCTGGTGCATAATGTAGAACTCGTTCCTGGAAGGGGCGGGCAGCTGGGCAGATCTGCGGGAGTTGCTTTGCAGCTTCTTGCCAAGGAAGGTGGATTTGCTCATTTGAAATTGCCTTCCGGAGAGATTAGAATGGTACCTTTGCAATCTTTGGCAACTGTGGGGGTTTTAGGGAATGAAGAGTTTAGGGCAAGAGTGATAGGAAAAGCAGGCAGAATGAGACATATGGGCATTAGACCGACTGTTAGAGGTGTGGCTCAGGATCCGGATTCCCATCCTCATGGAGGAGGAGAAGGAAGGTCCGGAATTGGCAGAAAAAGGCCAATGACCAAATACGGCCGTCCTGCTGTTGGTAAAACCAGAAATAAAAAGAAATGGACCAACAAATATATTTTGAAAAGGAGAAAGTAATGAGCAGATCAACTAAAAAAGGACCATATATTGATGCAAAATTACTTGAGAAAGTAATGAAGCAAAAAGGGGCTGCTGGTAAAAAAGATCCAATAAAAACCTGGGCCAGAAGGTCGCAAATCCCCCCTGAGTTTGTGGGACATACATTTTTAATTCATCAGGGGAAAAACTTTGTCACTGTATTTGTGTCAGAGTCTATGGTAGGTCACTACTTAGGTGAATTTGCGCCGACCAGAAAATTCCACGGTCATGGAAAGGTGACTGAAAAATCTACGGCGAAGACGTAATTTTTCAGTATTTATGGAAATACAAACAATACAACGATATATACACACCTCACCTCGGAAATTGAGGTTGGTGGCTGATCTGGTGCGAAAGATGAACCCCAGTCAGGCTTTGGCAATACTTAGAGTCACACCAAAATATGCTGCAAAAGATCTGGAAAAAGCCATGGAAACAGTTTTGGCAAATGCCAAAGTTGCAGGATTAGATGCAGATAAGGTGGTTTTCAAAAAACTGGAGGTTGATGAAAGTATGAAGATGAGGAGATTTAGAGCAGGCACCAGAGGCAGAGTCAAGCCATTCAAAAGAAGAATGAGTCATATTAAAATCGTCCTAACGGACGATTTAAATCTCAAATCTCAAATGTCAAATGTCAAAACTGAAAAAGCAGAAAAAAAGGAGGAAAAGTAGATGGGACAAAAAATTCATCCGGTTGGTTTTAGAATGGGTATTGGAACTTCTTGGAAATCAAGATGGTATGCGCATGGAGCAAGATACAGACAGAATGTTTTGGAGGATATCAAAATTAGAGAGCTTTTGATGAAAAAATTAAGGCCTGCCGGAATTCAGTCAGTGGAAATTGAGAGGGCGGTCAATAAATTGAAGGTGATAATTTTTGTGTCCCGCCCGGGGATTTTAATCGGCAGAGGAGGAAGCGGTTTAACAGAACTGAAGAAATTTTTAATGAAGGAGTTAAAAATTAAAGATGAAAACAGTCTGGAAATTGCCCCGATGGAGTTAAAATCTGCAGACCTTTCCTCTTACTTGGTTGCCCAGTCTGTGGCGGAACAGCTTGCCAGAAGATTGCCTGCTCAAAGAGTGATGAACCAATCAATTGAAAGAGTGATGAGGGCCGGGGCCAAAGGTGTGCGGATTGTTTTATCAGGCAGAATTGGCGGAGCGGAAATTGCCAGGCGTGAGCGGAAGGCTCAAGGAACAATGCCATTGCATACCTTGAGAGCAAACATTGATTTTACGGTCTATCCGGCTTTAACAAAATCAGGATATGTAGGCGTTAAAGTATGGATTAACAAAGGGGAGGTAGAGATTTAATGGCACTGCTACAACCAAAAAGAAGCAAACATAGGAAGGCTTTTAAAGGTAAAAGGGGAGGGATTGCCACACGCGGCAACACCCTATCTTTTGGCACCTTTGGCATAAAAGCTATGGCAGCCGGCTGGCTTTCCTCAAGGCAACTGGAAGCAGCCAGACGGGCCATGGCTCATTATACTCAGCGGGGCGGGCGTATTTGGATTAGGGTTTTTCCCGACAAACCGGTTACCAAACACCCGGCCGAATCAAGAATGGGCTCCGGAAAAGGGGATGTGGAAGGATATGTGGCAGTGGTCAAACCAGGGACTCTGATTTTTGAAATGGGAGCTGTGACAAGAGATGTTGCAGAAGAAGCATTAAGGTTAGCCTCACACAAACTGCCTGTAGAGACTAAATTTGTGGAGAAAGGCAATGTATGAAAAAAAATGAACTGACGCAGATTAAAGGATTGGATGTAAAAGAGTTAAAAGAGAAGATCACAGCTTTCAAAAAAGAAATTGCAGATCTGACGATGGATAAAAATATGAAAAAATTACAGGATTTAAAACAAGTTAATAAAAAGAAAAAAGATTTGGCACGGGTTTTGACCATATTAAGACAGAAAGAACAGTTATCAGTTCTAAGTTCTCAGTTGTCAGGTCAAAGTAAATCAGTTGTCGGTCAATCTGAAGACCGCAAACCACAGACTGATAACCGAAAAAATGGAGGTAGAAAATAATGATTGGTAGGGTGACATCAACAAAATTACAAAATACAGCCACGGTCATTGTGGAGCGAGTAGCTGCCCACCCCCTGTATAAAAAAACATTTATTAGAACTAAAAAATACTTAGCGGATGATTCTATTGGAGTGAAAGACGGAGATATAGTGGAGATCATAAAATGCAAGCCGGTATCTAAGAATAAACATTTCAAAATTACCAAAGTTGTCGGCAAAAATTTAGCAGAAATTGTTGAGGCTGAGCAGAAGATGGCAGCAGAAGAGGTGATTGCTGAGGCCGTGCCTGCCGGCAGGCAGGTAATGCCGGAGGACAAAGCAAGTGAACCCGTCAAAGACGAGGCTCGCCAAAGGCGGCAGGGTACAGTGGACAGTAAACAGTCAGAAAAAATTAAAGAAAAACCAGTAAAAAAAATAAAATCTTCTTCAAAGATAGAGAAAGGAGGTAAGGAATAGCTTAAGATTTGTGATTTCGACTAATCACTAAACCCTATTCACTATTCCCTAACTTTATGGTTCAACACAGGACTAGACTGACAGTTGCAGATAATAGCGGAGCCAAAGCCTTGCAGGTGATCCAACCTTTAGGCGGATCCGGTAAAAGAAAAGCCACTTTGGGACAACTGGTGGTGGCAGTGGTTAAAGGAGCTGATCCTAATGGTCAGGTTAAAGATCATGAGATTGTCAAAACTGTCATAGTCAGGACTAAAAAAGAACTCAGGCGCTCTGATGGTTCTTACATAAAGTTTGATGATAATGCAGGCGTTGTAGTGGATGATGATGGAAATTTGCGCGCAACCAGAATTTTTGGCCCGATTGCCAGAGAGGTTAGAGATAAGGGTTTTACTAAGATTATTTCTTTAGCACAGGAGGTATGGTAGTTCGACTACGCTCACTATGAAAATCAAAAAGGGGGACAAGGTAAAAATTTTACTTGGTAAAGATAGAGGGAAAGAGGGTAGTGTGGCATATGTTTTGGCAAAGAAGGGCAGAGTGTTTGTGGAAGGGGCAAATCTTTACAAAAGGCATGTCAGAAAAATGGGAGATACCCAGGGAGGTATTATTGATATTCCCAAACCGATGAATATATCCAACGTGGGATTAATTTGCCCAAATTGCCAAAAAGTGACCAGGGTGGGATACCAGATAGCAGGTACAAGTAAGATGAGAATATGTAAAAAGTGCACAAAGGAGATTAAGTGATTATGCAAAGGTTAAAAGAAAAATATCTTAAAGAAATAAAAAATAAATTAAGGATGGATTTGGGGCTTAAAAATATTATGGCAGTGCCAAAAGTGGAAAAAATCGTCATCAGCATGGGGCTGGGAGAGGCCAAAGACAACAGCGGGATTTTGGAAAAGGTGAAGGTTTACCTCTCAGCATTGAGCGGACAACTGCCTCTGGTAACGTATGCAAAAAAATCAATTGCCTCATTTAAAGTAGCCAAAGGTCAGCCTGTTGGAATCATGGTCATATTGCGGGGTGAGAAAATGTACGCTTTTTTGGATAAATTTATCAATATAGTTTTACCAAAAGTGCGGGATTTTAAGGGAGTGTCTGCCAACTCTTTTGACCATTCCGGAAATTTAAACTTAGGACTGCGGGAACAGATTATTTTTCCTGAAGTGGATTATAAAATCATAGATAAAGTGCGGGGGTTGGCTGTCACCATTACCACCACGGCCAAAAATCGCGAAGCGGGTAAAAAATTACTTGAGGCATTGGGAATGCCGTTTAGGAGTTAATATGGCTAAAGTATCAAATATTGTAAAAAAGAAGTTTAAATATGAAGTACAAAAGAAAAACCGCTGTATGAAGTGCGGTAGGGCAAGATCATATTTGAGAAAATTCGGGCTTTGCAGGCTTTGTTTCAGAGAGCTGGCACACGTCGGTGCATTGCCGGGTGTGAAGAAAGCGAGCTGGTAATATGAATGATCCTGTGGCAGATGCGCTGATAAGAATAAAAAATGGCTATCAGGTTGGTAAAGAGCAGGTTTTGCTCAGGTATTCAAAACTGATTCTTAAACTGATACAGCTCCTTAAAAAAGAAGGCTACATTGAAAGTGTTTCACATAAAGACAGAGAGATTAAAGTGATCTTAAAATATCATTTAAGAAAACCTGCCATTACCGAGATAGAAAGAGTGTCAAAACCTTCTTTAAGAATTTACAAAGGTGTTAAAGATCTGCCAAGAGTATTAAATGGTTTGGGTATAGCGGTAATTTCAACGCCCAAGGGTTTGATGACTGACAATCAGGCAAGAGCAGCCAAAGTAGGAGGGGAGGTACTGGCATTAATCTGGTAAGTAACATATGAGTAGAATAGGAGCAGCACCCATCACCATACCACCGGGAGTAACCATTCAAAAAGATGGGGCTAATTTGATGGTGAATGGTCCCAAGGGGCATCTTAGCATCACTGTAGCGCCTGGAATTAAGGTTGAGATAGCAGGAGATCAAGTTTTGGTTAAAAGGAAAAATGACCTAAAAAGAAATAAAGCCCTGCATGGGCTATTTAGAAATTTAACTGCCAATATGGTTTTGGGTGTGACAGAGGGCTGGAGTAAAAACTTGGAACTTGTTGGTGTTGGGTTTAGGGCCCAAGTTGCCGGAGACAAGTTAGTTTTAAATGTGGGTTATTCCCATCAGGTGGAGATTGTAGCACCTGCGGGGATTGCCTTTGAGGTAGCAGATAATACCAAAATTAAAGTGATGGGTATTGATAAACAATTAGTGGGACAAATTGCCGCCAATATCAAGAAGGTGAGAATCCCCGATGTTTATAAGGGTAAAGGAATCAGATTTGAGGGTGAATATATCAGAAAGAAGGTGGGAAAGAGCGCCAAAGTAGGGACAGTCCAAGCAGGAGGAGCGAAATAGTATTAAGTATTATGTATTCAGTATTAAGGGAAAAAAGACATCAGAAAATAAGAAGGAAGATCGGGGGTACCAAAGAATGCCCCAGGTTAGCTGTATTTAGATCTAATCAGCATATCTATGCTCAGATTATAGATGATGAGATTGGTAAAACTTTAGTTTCTTTCTCTGATGTAAAGATGGATGGCAAAAAGATGGAGAAAGCATATCAGACAGGCAAGACTTTAGCTGAAAAAGCATTAAAGAACAAGATCAAAAAGGTAGTTTTTGACAGAGGCGGATTTTTGTATCATGGTAGAATAGCCCAGGTTGCCAAAGGGGCCAGAGAAGGAGGGTTAGAATTTTAAATTTCTAATTTCAAATTTCAAATGTCAAATGTGTCAAATATCAATAATCAACCAATAAATACAGAATTGCAGGAGTACTTTGAAAGAGTGGTTCAGGTAAACAGAGTTTCCAAAAAAACCAAAGGAGGAGATAAGAGATCTCTGTCGGTTTTGGTAGTTGTTGGAGATAGAAAGGGAAAAGTGGGGGTAGGCTTGGGCAAAGCCTCTGAGGTTCAATCAGCTGTCAGAAAAGCCACAACTTATGCAAAAAAACATTTGATTACAGTGCCTCTTAAGGATAGAACTATTCCTCACCAGGTTTTGATTAAAAACGGCGCCGCCAAAGTTTTACTCAAACCCGCTCCAACTGGTACGGGTGTGATTGCCGGAGGAGCGGTGCGGGTGGTGGTTGAGGCTGCCGGCATTCACGATATAGTTTCCAAATCTCTGGGAACCAAAAATAAAGCATCAAATGTTTACGCCACAATGGAGGCACTAAGTCAGTTAAGATCCGTATGAAACTACATAAACTGATTAAAAGTAAAGGAAAAGGTAACAAACGGGTAGGCCGTGGTATTGGTTCCGGATTGGGCAAGACTGCAGGACGGGGCACTAAGGGACAAAAGAGCAGGGGTAAGCTAACTGTGGCATTTTCCGGCAACAACCTGTATAAAAAATTACCCTTAAGAAGGGGTTTAGGCAACCCTCAGGTTTCAGACAAATTTTCTGTGGTAAATCTGGCGGACTTGGGGAAACTTAAAGCTAAAACCATTGTGGATATCGAGCAGTTACTAAAGCTGGGGCTGATCAAGGAAAAAGATGCGAAAAAAGGAGTAAAAATTTTAGGCAATGGGGAAATTAATGTATCTTTGACTGTGAGACTGCCTGTTTCCCAAAGAGCAAAAAAGAAAATAGAAGAAAAAGGCGGAAAGGTGGAATATGTCTGACATTCTTGCCCCCATATTTAAGGCATTTAAAATTCCCGAACTGCGAAGAAAAATCATCATCACTTTGATACTTGTCATAATTTTCAGAATTGTGGCGCATATTCCTGTTTCAGGGGTGGATCTTGTGGCGCTCCAGCAACTGTTTGCCTCAAACCAATTTTTGGGGCTGCTGGATATATTTTCAGGGGGAACATTGGTTAATTTCTCGGTAATTTCTTTGGGATTGAACCCTTATATTAATGCCTCAATCATCATGCAGCTTTTAACCATGATAATGCCGAAACTGGAAGCATTATCCAAAGAAGGAGAATACGGCAGGCAGATGATTAACCAGTATACCAGATATTTGAGTATACCTCTGGCAGCCATACAAGCCATTGGTATGTTTGTACTCTTAAGAAATCAGGGCGTTGTTGATCAAATTGCCCCAATACAAATTGCTGCTATAGTTGTGGGGTTGAGCGCAGGCACTATATTTTTGATGTGGCTGGGGGAGCTGATCACCGAATATGGAATAGGTAATGGTATATCTCTTTTGATTTTTGCAGGAATAGTTTCCCGTTTGCCGGTGGTTTTTACCCAAACTGCTACTTTGGTTGATCAGACCCAATTGATTAATATATTAATTTTCGCCAGTTTGGGAATTGTAGTCACTGCCGGCGTGGTCTTTGTGAATGAGGGCAGAAGGCAAATAACGGTTCAATATGCCAGAAGGGTGATCGGAGATAAAGGTGAAAGATCCGGGGCTCAAACATACATCCCCTTGCGGGTAAATCAGGCAGGAGTGATCCCCATAATTTTTGCTGTGTCTTTGGTTTTGGTGCCTTCCTTTGCAGGATCATATCTGGCCCAAGTTACCCAACCGCAGCTTTCTTTTTTGGGCAGGTGGCTGGCAGCTAATTTTAATCCCAGCGCTTTTACCTATAATTTGGTATATTTTGCGTTAGTGGTCGGGTTTACCTACTTTTACACTGCGGTTATTTTTAATCCGACAAAAGTTTCCGATGAAATCAAAAAGTACGGCGGATTTATTCCCGGCATCAGGCCGGGCATACAAACAGCAGCTTTTTTAAACTACATCATGGTGAGAATTACCTTATTCGGGGCCTTGTTTTTGGGAGCTATAGCAATACTGCCCTCTATTGCATCTAACTTAACAGGCATTACCACCTTGATTTTGGGCGGCACAGGGCTGTTGATTGTGGTGTCAGTCATTATGGATACTGCCAAGCAATTTGAAAGTAAGTTGATTGAAAGAAGTTATGAAGTTTTTGCAAGAAGATAAGTTTAATTTGAATTATGATATAATTTTTTCATGGCAGATAAAGAACCACCAGACTTAATTGGCAGAATTCATGGCTTTCTGGGGATGAAACCTTCTGAAAAAGAACAGGCAGAAATAGATCGTATCAAAAGAGAAGGAGAAGCAGCAAATGCTAAGCTTAAAGAAGCCTTAACTGCTCAGGGCGAACGATTCCGTCTCGGGCTTGAAGCAACTGTTGCTGCAGAACATCAAGCCGTAAAAGCAGAATTAGATAGAATTCATGAACAAGTAGTCCATAGTCCTAAACCATTAGGACATGTTACAGATAGTGAAGCTATAAAACAAGCTGTCCTGGCAGGAAAAAGGTTAACTAGCGAAGAAATGGCAGAATCAATGATTGCTCAATGGGATGATGGATATGGAAATATTATCTATTTAAATATAGGAGTTGATATGGGTCAAATACATAGTATATCGAATAGGATAACAACACAAAAAGGTATTTTTGATGCTTTAGGGACAAATGACCAAACAAGATTGAAAACAGAGTTTGACTCATCAAAGGGATTAGCAGAAGGTGTGCAGTCCTATAAGGATTATTTAAAATCTGATGCACTTGGAAGAAGGTTTCAGGAGTTGCAACAAAAAAGTTCTCCTTCAAAATAAAATCCTTAATAAAAGAAATTTAGCTTGACACCTTCAAGGTGTCCGCACAAACTTTATGCCAATTGCTTGTACGACTATATCTCAAATTTTGTTGTTTTATCTTTCATAGTCAGAGTTAAGACTTCTAAAGCTTGCAATCTTCCTAGGAGTGAAGGGATATTATCCCTGTTTAAAAAGCCTACAGGAATTTCTTGCTTAAACTCTCCAATTTTTATAAAAACACCTTTTTTACAAAGGTAAATTTTTTCTTGTCCTCCCACACCTTGGGTTTTTTCCATTTTACATTCCTTATTGAGATTGATTCCTAAAAATCCAGCATATCTTTTTGGAAAAAGAGTATAGTCAGCACCTGTGTCAACAATCATTTCTGTAGGAATCCATTCATCAATTTTATCTGAAGAGATCAGTATCTGAATATAGGGCCGATAGATTTTACCTAAATAACCATCTCCTTTGAAACTAAAAGGAGAGGATAATATCTTCATTTGAGGATAAGTATATATGATGCTCCAGGCTGAGGAACAAAAACAGCGACAGGTGATTTACCATGTTTTATCTTTAGTTGTTTAAAATCAGACAAGGATTTTGTACTTCTTCCAATAGGTATAATCTCTTTATCTACTACAAAGACCTGTTTTCCAGCATATTTTTTAGCCAAAGGATGAGAACCTGAAAGAAGAGAATGTAATGTTTTTTCTGTAAGATCCCTGTTCATAGTAATACTAATTATAACAGATTGCTGATATAATGGCAGAATGAAAATTTTACTGATTGGCCCGCAAGGCAGCGGTAAATCTACACAGGCAGATCTGCTGGCTCAGCATTCGGGAGTTCCTAAAATATCAACAGGGGATATTTTTAGAAGAATAAGAGAAGAAGGTTCTGATGAGGGGAGAAGAATTAAAAATATCCTGGATTCCGGCCAGCTGGTGGATGACCAGACTACTGCAGAAATAGTTAGAAAAAGAGTAAGTGAGGAAGATTGTAAAAATGGTTTTGTGATGGATGGTTATCCTAGGACTTTGGAACAGCTCAATATGTTTGATCCAGAGTTTGATAAAGTGATTTATCTGAATGTGCCCAAAGAAACAGTCATCAAAAGGTTGCTTTTAAGAGGAAGAGCAGATGATACAGAGGAACTTATTAGACGAAGGTTGGATCTATATTATAAACAAACCCAACCACTGCTAGACTACTACAACAGTCAGGGTATATTAGTTGAAGTTGGGGGAACGGGAGATATACAAAAGATCCAGGATGAAATCAAGAAACACATATGAGTTAAGTTTAATGAGAAAGTCTGGAGCAATTGCCGCATCGGCTTTGAAAAAAGCTCTGCAGGCTATTAAGGTTGGAGTAAGCGAGCTTGAGGTGGATAAATTAGCTGAGGAGGAAATTTATCGTTTGGGTGGGGATTTATCTTATAAATCAGTACCCGGGTATAACTACGCCACCTGTGTCACAGTTAATGAACAGGTGGTACACGGAATACCTACTGCCAGAAAGTTTGTTGCAGGTGATATAGTGTCTGTTGATTTGGCGGTTGTGTATAAAGGCTGGCATACGGATTGCGCATGGAGTGTATTAGTAGATGCTGGAAACTGGAAACTGGAAGCTAGAGAGGAAAAAGAGAAATTTTTAGAAATTGGAGAAGAGGCATTGCAGGAGGGGATAGCACAAGCAGTCGCAGGGAATAGAGTGGGTGATATTTCAGCAGCAATTCAATCTAAAGTAGAAGGAGCAGGATATAGTATAGTTAAAAGTTTAGTTGGGCATGGCGTGGGCAGGAGTTTGCACGAGGATCCTGAGATACCCGGGTACGGAAAGAAAGGAGCAGGACATCTGTTAAAAAGAGGGATGACTCTGGCCATTGAGGTAATTTATGCCAAAGGTGGATCTGAGGTAGTTTTAGAAAAAGACGGATGGACTTTTTCCACTGAGGACCACTCTTATGCCGGACTTTTTGAGATGAGTGTGGTTGTGGAAAAGGGAAAGGGGGAGGTTTTAACAGACTGGCGAATCCCATAGTGGGTTGTATTATGAGGCTGATTCTGATAAAATACTTTGACTTTAAAATTTATGGTAAAAGATGTGATTGAGGTTGAGGGTAAAGTTAAAGAGGTTTTGCCTAATACTTTATTCAGAGTTGAGATACAAAAGTGTGATGATCTGCCCGAGCTTTTGGGTAGGGTGATCTTGTGCCACATTTCAGGTAAGATGAGAATGCACTATATCAGGCTTTTGGAAGGAGACAGGGTCAGAGTGGAAATGAGTCCTAAATATGATTTGGATAAAGGAAGGATAACGTTTAGACTTAAATAGTTATGAGTTATTAGTTGGTAGTTCATAGAAATTACTACGAACTAAGCACTCTGAACTAAGAACTAATAATATGAAAGTAGCAGCCAGTATTAAAACCAGATGTAAATTTTGTAAAATAGTCAAGAGAGAGGGTATGTTATATGTCATTTGCCCACGTGACCCAAGACACAAGCAAAGGCAGGGATAATATGAATTTACAATCTTGCCTGTCGGCAGACAGGTTTACAATTTACAATTTACAATTCGGAGGAAACTACTAATGGCACGTATAGCTGGTGTAGATCTTCCCGAGAACAAGAGAGCAGACATAGGGCTAACTTATATTTTTGGTATAGGAAGATCCAATGTGATGTCTGTTTTACAGGATGCAGGTGTGGATGGAGCTAAAAGAATAAAAGAATTAACTGAAGAAGAAATCAACAAATTACAAAAAGTGGTTGATAAATTTAAGGTTGAAGGAGATTTAAAACAAGAGATTGAACAGAATATCAAAAGACTGGAAGACATCAGCAGTTACAGAGGTTTCAGGCATCGTAGGGGTTTGCCTGTCAGGGGCCAGAGAACCAGAAGTAACTCCAGAACCAAAAGAGGCAAAAGAAAGACTGTCGGAACTGTCAGAAAAGAAGTGGTAGCAAAAACAGGAGGCCCGGTAGCAGCTAAGGTTCCAGAAGGAGGAACTAAAAAGAAATTAGAGGAACTAAAAAGAAATTAGAGGAACTAAAAAGAATATGGCTAAGCAACAAATCACATCAATAAAAAAACAAAAAACAGAAAAGAAAGTAACTAGCGGCAGGGTCTATGTGACTGCAACTTTTAATAATACTTTAGTAACTTTAACAGATGCATCTGGTAATACTTTAGCCTGGGGTTCATCCGGCTCATCCGGTTTTAAAGGAGCCAGAAGAGCCACCCCCTTTGCCGCAATTTCGGCAATGGAGGCTGTTGCCCAAAAAGGCAAGGCCATGGGTATGACCTCTTGTGAAGTTTATATCAAAGGCCCGGGTACGGGAAGAGACGCCACCATCAAGGCTTTAAGGAATGCGGGGATAAACATCACCATGATTGCTGATGTAACACCGATTCCCCACAATGGGCCAAGACCCAAAAAAAGGAGGAGGGTATAGTAATGTCAAATCTCCCGTCAAAGACGAGGCTCGCCAAAGGCGGCAAATATCAAATATCAAATATCAAATATCAAATTGGAAATTCCATAGACAGGAGGTCAATCTATGGGTAGATATACCGGTCCGAAACGCAGACTGAGTCGAAGGGAAGGGTTGCCTCTTTTTGCCAAAGATGTTAAATCCTTGGAAAGAAAGGGGATTGTGGCGCCCGGCCAACACACCGGCAGAGTAAGAAGAAGAATTTCAGAATACGGGGTGCAGCTGCGGGAAAAACAAAAAGCAAAAAGGTTGTATGGAATTTTAGAGAGACAATTTAAAAAATATTATGAGATGGCCTCCAAAGTTAAAGGTTCTACAGGTTTAAGTTTACTCCAAACTTTGGAAACAAGGCTTGATAATGTAGTTTATAAGTTAGGTTTCGCAACAAGCAGGGCCGAGGCAAGACAGATGGTCTCACACGGTCATATCCTGGTTGACAATAGCAAGGTGACTATTCCTTCATTTATAGTCAAGAAGGATCAGGCTATTGCATTATCGCCTAAATTAGGCGATAATGCACAGGTTAAAAAGAGTTTAGAGGTAAATGTGACCTTGCCGGAGTGGCTTGAAAGACAGGCTACAGTAGGCAAGGTTTTAAGAATTCCTCAACGGGAGGAGATGGAACAATCAATTGATGAGCAGTTGATTGTGGAATATTATTCAAGATAATTATGTTTAAAATTACCACAGATAAAGAATCAGATAATTTTGCCCAAATTGCCATAGAACCTTTGCAAGAAGGATTTGGTCACACCATGGGCAATAGCTTAAGGCGGGTGCTTTTGACTGCCCTTTCAGGTTCTGCTGTAACATCTATCAAGATTGACGGAGTTTCACACCAATTCTCGACAATTGAGGGGGTTTTGGAAGACGTGATAGAAATTATCTTAAATATTAAAAAGATTAACCTCAGAGTTAATTCAGAAACGCCTATTAAGCTTACCATAAAAGCTTCGGGCAAAAAGGTGATTACAGCCTCGGATTTTGAAATAGCAGGGGATGGAGAAATTATCTCCAAAGATCAGCATATTGCAACTTTAACAGATGCTAAATCCAAGCTTAACATGGAGATGATTGCCTTAAGGGGTAAAGGATATTCTATGGCAGAGGAGAGGAAACTGCCCGAGATTGGGGCAATTTCAGTTGATGCGCTTTTTAGTCCGGTTGTGGCGGTAAATTATACAGTAGAACCTACCAGAGTTGGCAGAAGCACGAATTTTGATAAATTGAGTTTGGATATCACCACCAATGGTGTGGTAACTCCGATGGAGGCCTTACTTGAGGCGTCAAAGATCCTTTCCGAGACTTTCAGAAAAGTTTACGAGCCGGATCAAGAAGAAGAGGTAGATAATGTTTCTTCGACAATCTCAGAAGAGTTGCTAAAACTTACCATTGAAGAACTGGATCTGCCGGTTCGGATTACCAATGCCTTAAAGGCAATTGAGTTAAATACCATTGAAGATCTGATTAATATTCCCCGCCCGCAACTTTTGAAAGCCAAAAATTTGGGTACCAAATCATTAAGTCTGATATCCGAAAAGCTCTCAGAGAGGGGGTTGACTCTGCGTGAGGCATAGAGTTTATGGTAAAAAACTGGGAAGAAATAAAAATGAAAGACGAGCACTCTTTAAAAGCTTAGTGCAGGAGCTTTTCCTGCATGGAAACTTAACTACTTCAGAGGCTAAAGCTAAGGCAATAAAAGGGTTGGCTGATAAAATTATCAATTTGGCCAAGAGTAAAAATTCCCAAAGATTACTCCAAGCATATTTTTCCAATAAATTACTACAAGAAAGATTAATAAAAGAAATAGCTCCGAAACTGGGAAATAGAATTTCCGGATATACCAGTATGATAAGAATGGGAGCAAGAGAAGGAGATAGTACAACTGTAGTTAAAATGAGTATTATTGGGGCTGAAGAGTTAAAACCTTTAGAACAAGTAACAAGTAACAAGATACCCGCTTCGCAAGCGAAGCGTGGCGAGCAAGTGATAAGTAAGAAAACAGACAAGATTAAAAAGCCGGTTGTCAGAAAAGTCGCTACAGTTAAAAAAGTAACAGCAAAGAAAACAACAATAAGGAAAACATCTAAATGAGTACCAATGTAGTTTCAGGAAAGAATATTCAAAGACAAACGCATAATATTGATGCATCTGGTAAAATTTTGGGCAGACTGGCAACAGAGGTGGCAAAGATTTTGATGGGCAAAAATAAACCAGCGTATGTTCCATATTTAGATATGGGAGATTATGTGGTGGTCATCAATGCTGCCAAAATTAAATTATCCGGTAAAAAAATGCAAGAGAAAAAGTACACCAGACATTCAGGTTATCCCGGAGGCTTAAGAGTGGAGACTTTTGAGAAAATGATTGAAAGACGCCCTGAATATGTCATAGAGCATGCAGTAGCAGGAATGTTGCCGGGTAATAAATTAGGTAAAAAAATGATAAAGAAATTAAAAGTATATGCAGGAGAAAAAATATAATATGGAACCAAAGGCTGTAAAAAAAGGAATTGGTGTAAATACTGTAGGGAGAAGAAAAGAAGCAGTGGCCAGGGTGAGAATTTCTCCGGGCCAGGGACAAATTACTGTTAATGGAAAACCAATTGCCCAGTATTTTGCCGGAGCAATTTTTCAAAAGATTTATCAAAAACCTTTGGAGATTACAAAGACAGTTGGTAAATATACAATTTCTGCAAAAGTTACAGGAGGAGGAAGGGTTTCACAACTGGAGGCAGTTATACATGGAGTTTCCAGGGCTCTTGCTAAAGTAGAACCAACTTTGCGGACAGTTTTGAAAAAAGAGGGACTTTTAACGCGTGATGCCAGGGTTAAAGAAAGAAGAAAATACGGTCATGCCGGAAAAGCAAGGGCAAAAAAGCAGTCCCCAAAACGTTAATTTCAATGCTGTTAATTGACAAAGTTTGTATGAATATCATACAATATAATCATTCTCTATGACAACTACGGTTAACATTTCATTACCAAAAGAAATGTACAAAGATGCCAAAAAAATGGTGGTAGAACGAAGATATGCTTCTATTTCCGAGCTTGTGCGGGATGCTCTAAGAAAAATTGTTTATCAAGAAGAAGAAATTACTGAAAATGGATTCCCAAGATGGTTTGAGAACAGAGTTTTGCAGGCTGAGAAGGAACCTGAAGAAAACGATATTGTTTTAGAAACAGAAGAAGATGTTCATAATTATTTCCGTGATTTGCGTAAAAGAGTAGAAAAAAGAAGGCATGGTAAAAGTTAAGCAAACTGGGAATTATGATAAAGCCTTAGAAAACACAGTATTTGAGAATCCAGATTTAGATAAAGAAATTGAGAAAAGGATTATCTGGTTTAAGAAAAACCCAGAGGACACGCGTTTAGATAGTCACCCACTAACAAAACCAATGACGGGAAAATGGGCATTTAGTATCACAAACGGTATAAGAATAATTTATAAATGGACTAGTAAAACCACAGTCCGATTCCTAGATATTGGACACCATACTAAAGTTTATGCTAAGAAAAGAGCTAAAAAACAGTCTCCAAAACGCTAAAGTTTCTTGATTACAAAAAAATCTCCAACTCGGATATTATATTTCTTTGCAAAATCTCCTAAATTAATGGCTATTTCCACTCTTCCATAATCATCTTTAAGGATTACAGGTTTCCCTTCTTCAACAGCCCCAAAAGTTTCTACAAAAGGAAGACTTATGGTTTTACCTTTAAAGGTAACCTGGACAATCTGATGAGAGGAAAGATTTAATTTATCCCAGGTTGAATGAAGTATATTAAGATTGAGGGAGCCAAATTTATTAATGTTTATAACCTCAGAATTTATGATGTCATCTTTAATAGTAGCTTCTGAATAGGGAGCTGAAACTAATTGATCAAACTCTAGCCTAGGGCCAAATTCTTCTATTGGAACACCATTTGACAGATATGCTGCAGCTGGAGCAAAAATATGTCTACCATGAAAAATTGGTGAAACTGGTTTTATCATATATTTGGGATTTGTAATCTCTACTATTTTTTTAGCTCCACCTAAGATGTTAACTGCAGAAATAAGAACTCCATTGTCAGGCCCAATTAAGTAATCTCCTCTTTCAACCTGAATTATAATTGCTCTTCTTTTTGTACCTACACCCGGATCAACTATACAAACATGAAAACCAACTGGCATAAAATTTACAACCTCCATTGTCCTGGCAGCAGTTCTTATATCAAAATTGGGTATTCCATGCATTAAATGAATAACCCGAGTATTAGGGGCAATTTGAGCAATTACTCCTTCCATATTTCCAATTCCCTGACTTTGAATTCCAAAGTCAGAAGATAGTGTGATTATCGGTTGCTTCATCACCTATATTTTATATCATTTTTCTTATTTTTGTCTTCTAGGGGTTATACATTAAAATGATACGAATCATTAGAGCAGATTATCTTGTTCGATTATTCGAATAATTGGTACAGAATTATTTTTTAAAATATACTGTTATAAATATTCCGGCAATTGCCATAATCATACCAACTATCTGGAACATATTTAATTTCTCATGCCAAATTAAAACCCCAAAAAGTATGCCATAAATAATTAAAGTTATATAAAAAATTATGGTAAATAAAGATTGGGGAGCACCCAAGGTATAAGCTTTTATAATTCCATAATTTCCAACCCCTATTAATGCTCCAATTCCAAAAGCAATTGGCAGATATTTTGCTCCCAATATTAATGATTTATCAGATGAAGTTAAAAGATGAAAAGCTAACATTATCAAAAATCCAATAAATGAAGCATAAGCATTAACTAAAAACACAGAAACATCTTTTGGCAAAAACTTGGAAAGTGTTTGGTAAATGACAAAAAGCAAAGGAGTAGCAATTGCCAAAATCTTCCAGTCAAACATAATTTGATTATACACTCTTGGGTGTATTTCTTGCACGAGTCTGGTAAAATATTTAGATACTAAATGGATAAGCAAATTCCTCCGGAGAAGATTTTTAAAAGCTATGATATTAGAGGCGTATACCCTGAAGAAATAAATGAAGAATTTGCTATTCCTATCACCAGAGCAATTTATAAACTAATACTAGATCAATTAAATTCTGTGGGTCCTTTAACTGTAGCTGTGGGGCGTGATATGAGACTATCCTCCCCTGCCCTATTTGAAAATGTTACTAAAACATTAATTAAGTTAGGTGCTAAAGTAATAGATTTAGGAATTGTTTCTACCCCCACCTTTTATTATGCAGTTTTTAAAGGGGGGTTAGATGGAGGTGTACAGATTACTGCTTCCCATAATCCCAAAGAATATAACGGCATAAAAATAGTTAGAAAATCTCCTACAGGTTTAGTCAAGATTGGTAAATCTACTGGCATGGATGATATTAAGAAAATGGCAATTGAAGGAATAGATCTACCAAAAGTAGATGGTGGATCTATTACCAAAAAGATGGGAGTAGTTGTGGAGGAAGTAGAAAATGCTTTAAGGATTGCCGGAAACCCAATCTTAAATTCCTATAAAGTTGTGGCTGATGCTGCTAATGCTTTGGGGGCTTTATATATTGAGGAGTTATTTAAACATATCCCCGGTGAATTAATAAAGATGAATTTTGAACTGGATGGAACTTTTCCTGCACATCAGGCAGATCCTTTGCAAAAAGAAACTTTAGTTGATTTGCAAAAAAGAGTAGTTAAAGAGGGTGCTGATTTAGGACTGGCTCCTGATGGGGATGGGGACAGGTTATTTTTTATTGATGAAAAAGGAGAAATTGTTCCTCCGTCTATTATTACTGCAATTGTAGCCAGAGAGGTTTTAAAAAAACACAAAGGAGCAACGGTTTTAGGGGATATCAGATATATAATGACTCCTAAAAAAATTGTTGAGGAGTTGGGTGGAACTTTTGTTATCACAAAGGTAGGCCATTCATTTATTACAGAAAAACTGCATGAGACAGGCGGAGTTTTTGCAGGAGAGTCTTCATCACATTATTTTTTTAAGGAAACAGGTAATGCAGAATCTCAAATTCCCATGATTTTAATTATTCTTAAGGTAATGACAGAAGAGGGTAAAAAACTTTCAGAAATTGTTGATAGTTTAAGAAGGTCTCATGAATCAGGGGAGTATAATTTTGAAGTAAAAAATGCCAAAGAAGTGATGGAGGCAATAAAGAAAGAATTCCCGGAGGGTGAAGTGTCAGAATTAGACGGGGTATCAATTTCTTTTGCTGACTGGAGATTATCACTTCGCTCTTCCAATACAGAACCTCTTCTAAGACTTAATGTAGAAGTTGAGTTAGGTGGAGATATTGAAGGGACTAAAAATAAAATGATTGGTCTGATTAAAAAACATGCGGTTTTTGAGAAATAGATCCTTCGACTCCCTTTGGTCGCTCAGGATGACTCACTATATTCGTCACTTGCCAAAATAGCTGATGTATGGTTAAATAATATTGCATCAAGAGTCTACGTTCAGTTTACATGAACGTAGCGACAACCGATAAGTTAACGGTGCCAAAATGATGTGCCCGAAAGGGAAAACTTATGGCAAAAAACGGCATTACAACTTTTACTTCTGAATCAGTCTGTAGCGGTCATCCGGACAAAATTTGCGACCAGATTTCCGATGCCATTTTGGATGCAGTTTTAGCTCAAGACCCACAGGGCAGGACTGCCATTGAATGTCTGGCAGGAAATGACAGATTAATTATTGCCGGGGAAATTGGAGCAAAAGCCAAAATAGATTTTAAAAAAATTGCCAGAGAGCAAATAAAAAGATTAGGCTATACAGATCCTAAATTTAATTTTTCAGATCAGTCTCCAATTGAAGTATTTGTTCATGAACAATCCCCGGAAATTGCCGTGGGGGTTAAGAAAAAAGGGGCAGGAGATCAGGGGATGATGTTTGGTTTTGCTTGTAAGGAGACAAACTCTTTAATGCCGCTGCCTATTATGATGGCACACTCTTTGACCAAAAGAATGGATACTGTTAGAGAAGAGAATATTATTAAGTATTTAAGGCCGGATGGAAAATCTCAAGTAACTATAGAATACAATGACGGAAAACCTATCAGAGTAACTCAAGTTGTCATAGCTGTACCTCATAAAGAATCCGTAAATTTAGATGAGGTAAAAGATGATGTTTATAATTTTATAGTTATACCGGTATTGGAGATGTTTGGGTTTAAAATAAAAAAGAATGATTTAATTGTTAATGGTACAGGAATCTGGCACAATGGCGGACCGGCCTCTGATTGCGGATTAACCGGCAGAAAAATTGTGGTGGATACATATGGCGGTTATGCCAGAGTTGGCGGAGGATGTTTTTCCGGTAAAGAGCCCTCAAAAGTAGATAGAGGCGGGGCATATGCAGCCAGATTTTTAGCCAAAAATATTGTGGCAAATGGGCTAGCTGAAAAAGCAGAAGTGAGACTGGCATATTTTATTGGGGCTAAAAAACCCACTATGGAAGATGTGGAAACTTTTGGCACTGCCAAAAAATCTCACAAAGTATTGCTTTCCTTTATGGATAAAATTTTGGATACTTCAGTTTCAGGAATTTTACAAGGTTTGGATTTACAAAGGCCAATCTATTTACCAACTGCCAGCTATGGTCATTTTGGCCGTGAAGAATTCCCCTGGGAGAAAGTGGTTTAAATTTTGACTTTATATCTAAAAGTAATCCTATAGTTTGATATTTATCTCCTAATAATGTATAATTTTATGCATTATGACGATAGTTATAATATAAAAAATGCCCAGACTAACTGAACATTTTCTTGAAGAAATTCGGGGTGTAGTTCCACCACCTGTCCGTAATAAATTTTTAGAAATATTGCGTGATGTTCCTGAGCTTAATCCTGGTCAATTAATTAATGTTGCCCGTGATATTATTCTCCCTGCTAGTGTTATTGCTGGATTAGCATTTTACGATGCCGCTCATCTTGGCGAGGTGAAACTTAGTATGCATCAGCACACAAAGGTGAGAGGAGACGATGGTCAGGATGACCCCAGATGGTTGGTGATAAAAACGGTAGCTGCAGGTGTTGAGCATTTGGCTATTACAGGACATGATACTCTTGAGGCATATTTTATAGCCCAGAGATTAATAGATGAGTTTGGTTTGCCAATTAATAATATTCCGGCAACAGAAACCAGTACCTGGGGGAAACGCCATCTTCTCATAGTTGGTTTAGATAGACTTGTAAAAGTAGGCAGATCACTGATAGATACAGTAAAAGAGGGTAGAGATATTGGTGGTGAAAAGGTTTACTTTATTGGAGCTCATCCTGGTGCAAGATTTTTTTCTTTGTCGTCAAGAGCCATCCTTGAATTAGAAGAATCAGACGGGGAAGGTTTGGACGGTATTGAATATGATACTACTTGGGGACGTAGATTAGGTGGTTTCTTTTCCGGGACAAGAAAGATATATGATAGGGATCTTGCTGGAAGAATACATGCAACAGCCCTTATTAATCCGGATACTCATGACGATAATCCTTTAAGAGCTCTAACATACATACCAAAAAACATGGGTCCTCAGGAAGCTATAAAAGGAGGATATGCAATAAGTGAGGTTATAAGTCTTGGAGGCAGACCAACCCTAATAGGAGCTTTACGTTTTGCAACTGCAACTGGTCAAGATATCCCACCCTGGGCTGCAGCAAAAGTCAAAGATGCACTAGCAAGACGTCTCTCTAATCGTGCCAAAGTAAGAGTATAATAATATGGTAAACCAACCCCAGGAGATAAATAGCTTCCAACAATCCAAAATAATCTCCTAGTTTATATAGAACTCTGTGAAATTTTTTAATTGCCCTTGGCTTATTTGAATTCTTTCAACTTTAGCCAAAGTAGGGCCAGTTTTGCACCAATCTAAAAATTGATCCAATTTTTCTTTATTTCCTTCTGCTTCTATATAAACAGAACCATCAGCTTCATTTTAATCAAATGCCAAAATCATTGGTAAGTGGTCTGAAATTTCCACTTCCTGAACTTGAAAATCTTTTATCTCAACATCACTTGTTACGAAAACATAATCTGCAAAGAGTTGAAAATGTGGTTTTTTAAAGTAAGGACTTAAGTTACTTCTGGTTCTTTCTATATTAAATTCCTCGATTAAATTCCGCATATTTTGTCCAATAATTTTTATACATTCTGTTTGGGGAAGTAGGTTAAAATCACCAACCAAAATTTTCCCATCTGCTGATTTTGCAACAATATCTTTAACTTTTTCTGCTTCTTCCAAACGGTTTGGAGAGTCCAATTTATCAGCAGGGAAGGGTGTTCCATGAAAGTTAAAAACAGAGATAGTTTTACCCTTTAAATTAAAGCTTATTTGTTGAAGTGGCGTTGCAAGATTTGAAAAGTCTTTTTTTAAAGCAGTGAAGCTAGGATCCTGGTATATAAAATAATCCTTATATGAAATTATCCGGATGTTCTTCTTTATGAATATTGCAAGGCCACAGGTTAGGTCAAAAGTCACGGGATCCGCCTGATCATCAAATCCGGACAGAATTGGAAAATAAAAGACCTGAAAATCAGTTAAGATATCTTTTAATTCATTCAGTAAATTGGTCATGATTATATTTTTATATTGTTTAATATTTGATCTGGTATTGTATATTTCCTGGAAACAAAAAATATCGGAATCTTTAGAATGTTGTTTTATAAAGTTTGCCAAAGGCTCAAAATATTTCCCGCCCCAGGTATTTAAGGATATTAATTTCATAGTTAAATTATAGTCAGGCGAGTGGTAAAATACTAGAATACGGGGTGTAGGTCATCGGTAGACCGCGCGCATGGGGTGCGTGAAGCAGCAGGTTCAATTCCTGTCACCCCGACCAAAAGAGAGAAAAAGTCCGGAAAGGTGGAGGCGCTCCGTGCGCCGCCGCCCGCACGGAGCGCCGAGAAGCCCTTTTTATATTCTGCCGAGAGCTGCCGATTAGATAAAAAGAAGTTCGAGCCGACACGTTTTGCGAAGAATGCTAATTCTTCGCAATTATTTTTTGCGCGCGCGATTTTTTGCGCCTGTAAGGCGCAATTTATGAACTCTCTCATAGGTTCGAGCCAACTCGAACCCGTCTCCTCAACTTTGACGATTTCTTCCTGTAATTTAAGTTTTGTTTCGAACATTTCGTTTTTCTTGGATTTATAAGTTTCGGGGTCAACGATACTATCCAAATAACTGTCCAAAAGCGTGTTTTGCCTTCGATCTACATCTTGAATTTCAATTTTGAGATTTTTGATAGTTGTTTCTGATGATTCTTTTTCAGCTTGTTGATCTCTTTCCAAAAATTTCAGCCAGTGGTCAGCCCAACTCTGGGGAAGCACCACATCAGAAACAACTTTTCTTAACTGTCCTTCCATCTCAAAACTGGTTATTGGAACTTGGGAACACGGACCGAGTTTTTTGGTACAACGATAGTAAATATAACTAACTTTTCGGTTAGTGGTTTTGTAAAACTTGATGTGTTGTTCGGCGGTGATGGCCGCACCACATTCGCTGCACCTTGCAAGTCCCAAAAACGGAAAACGGTATGATTTTTTGAAATGTTTGCTTCTTCTGGCTATTTCCTCTTGAGCCTCCTGAAAAATTTCTTTGGAGATAAAACATTTATGGTTTCCGTCGTGATACTCGCCGTTGTAAAACATAATCCCGATGTAAAACTTGTTGGAGAGAATTTGCCGAATTTCGTTGATATGAAGTGATTTTTCGTTTTTACGCTTCAGATCAAACTTGCGAAGATATTTGGCTATGTCTGTAAAAGTGTGGTTTCCTTCTGCAAACATTTCAAAAGCTCGCTTAATAGCTTTTGATTTTTCAGGATCAACATCTATGCCTCTGGTTTTGGGATTGTTCACATAGCCATAAGGGGCTTTTGCTGGCCAAACTCCGTTTCGGAGTTTTTGGCGTAAGCCCCGTTTGACGTTTTCGGAAAGATTGTCTACATAATACTTTGATTGACCAAAGGCGATTGAGAGCATAAATTTTCCTTGCGGGGTATTGTCAAACCAGAAAGTCGGGAATTTCAGATCGACCAATTTACCGATATCCAATAAATAGACAATCTTTCCACCGTCCATCGAATTTCTGGCTAAACGATCTGGGTGCCAAGCGAGAATACCATTGGCGTAGCCTTTTTCGATTTTTTTAATCACTTCGGAAAATTTCTCGCGTCCTGGCATTTTGGCAGTTTTGGCTTCCTCAATAAACTCGACAATTTCTAAATGTTCTCGCCTGGCAAATTCCTTTAGTTCGGCAATTTGCGCTTCGATAGACAAAACTTGTTTGTCTGCTTCATCTCTGGATTTTCGGCAGTAGGCGATGTATTTGTTCATATTTTGTTTCTCCTAAATTTTTGCGTTTTCTTTCCTTCTTTTTTCCGGCAGCTCTCGGCAGAATATAAAAAGGGCTTCTCGGCGCTCCGTGCGGGCGGCGGCGCACGGAGCGCCTCCACCTTTCCGGACTTTTTCTCTCTTTTGGTCGAGATTTACGAAAAAGTTAGAACCGAATTTCAAAGCTGTTAGCTCGGCCGCCTGCGGCGGCCTCGCTTTCGAACGTATCGGCTCGAAAAGGATTTTTTTTGTAAAATCCTCAAAAGAAAACGCAAAAATTTTAAAGAGCTTTATAAAAAATTAATGGCCGTACTGGTGCGCTCAAATCCGCGAGGACTTGTCCAATACGGCCATTAAAAATCCCCGCAGTTCTTGAGCTCAATTAAAATAATACTCCATTGATTTTGTTTTTTCAATAATATGAACGAGCAGGGCACATCGGTAACACTTCTAAATCTATGGCAAAAGAAGAATTTATTGATAAATTTATCGCACGATTAAACTTTGTTGGCAGTGCAACTGAGCAAGAAATGACCAAAATAGCTTCAGGAGCTAGTGAAAAGGGTCAGAAGTTCTAATTGGGCTATATGAATAAGATAGACGTGATAAAATCAAAAAGCAAGGGTCGTTCAAAAAGAAAAGTGTTACCGATGTATCTCAGCCTACTCATAATAAATTGTATAATTATTACAGTTAATTCTAAGTATTAGACGGGAGGAGGTGTTTAAATAAATGTCTCAAGATACAACTTTAAATATATTATTTTTTTTCAGACAGTGGCTTATGCCAGCTTTTTTATTTGTTGTTGTATGGACAGCGGGCATGTTTGTGTTTATAGCTATCCGAGCACAACAATTTAGGAAGTATATGGAAGAAAAACATTCTGATTTCTGGAAAAATACCAGGCTACCAGTAAACAGTGTTGTTTTTGCCCTCAAATTGTATGGTTGGTATAAAGATAGTAATCCTTTGCCCGAAGATCCTTACATCAAAAATTATCAAAAGTCAGCAAAATTAATATTAACGGTTTATTTTATTCCTTGGGCGATTTTTCTTTTGGCAATGGTTGGACTCGTGATTGTTCTGTTCACGGGGTTTAAATAAGGTCTTTTTGCGACAGCAAAAAGACAAATCGCGCGCGCAAAAAATAACGGAAGCGAGGCCGCCGCAGGCGGCCGAGCTAACAGCTTTGAAATTCGGTTCTAACTTTTTCGTAAATCTCGACCATGACGTAGTTGGTGTTGTTTTATCATCTCCTCAAAGTGAGGTTGAAGTTGACAGGACAATACTTTCTCCTCATTAACAGTAAGGTTCAAGAAAATTTCTCTACAAATTTTATCTTTTATAACTACATCAGCCGATTGGATTATTGCACCAGCATTTTTGGAGAGGTTCAAGAATTCTTCTATACTTAGCCTATCATCCTCTGGTTTAGTTATTTTTCCTTGAAACTCTTCTATTTGGCTGCTTAAATCAAGTTTCTCTGATTCAAGTTCTATTACCTTATCCTCATTGATTTTTTTAACAGTAGGTATTTGATTAGCTTTACCAAGTTCCAAAGAGCGTTCCTTTATTTCTTGATTTAGTCTTTTTAGCCTTCCCTGTAGACTATGAATTTCAATCCCTACTTTCTCTCTTGTGGTATCTGATAGTTGGGTTAAATTGTCGTAATAGCCCTTATAATCTTCCTCTGTTAAACCTAATCCACCCTTTAATAGATCATAAATAAAATTAAATATTACTCTTGCTCGAATAGAGGGCTTTATTTTTGTGGGATCATTTCTATGCTTCTTACGATTCTCTGCTGAGTTTTTAGTACAAAAAGGATTATCACAGCGGTAATAGAGAAATCTTTTACCAGCTTGGCCCTTTGATGGACCTACTACCATATTATGGTTGCAGAAAGAACATATAATCATACCTCTGAGTGGATAGAAAACAGACCTTCGTTTTATATTGAAAGGCCTGAGCCGTCTAAAAGAAAGTTGCTGAACCTGATTATAAATATCCTCTGTTGTAGCTGAAACAAAGTTATATATATCTTTTAAATCAACAGTTTGTTTAGCTTGGATTAAAATTCCGTAATAAAATGGATCTTTAAATATTTTACTTAATATCCTCATATCCATGTCAACCTTTCTGCCTGTCCTTTTAATGACTCTTGAGTAATCATTATCATTCATAAACTTTGTTATTTGCTCTATGGATTCACCTTTAGCTCTTAGTTCCCATGCGGTTTGAATCAATTCAAAATTTCTTTTGTCAGGCTTATAATAACCTTCCTCTGTAATAATATAACCATGTTTGGGTGTAGATGATTTACCCTCTGCACGCTTTCTTTTATTTCCTCTTGTTACCTTTTGAGATAGATCGTCACTATATTGTTTAGAAAGCACAAATGACATTCCAAGTAGCATCTTTCCGTTAGCATCTTTTGTAAAATGATGCGTAACAAATTTAAGATCCTTTATTTCCTCCTCATCAATCATGTCTATAATCTCCCCACCTTCTTTCATATTCCTAGCCAATCTATCTGGGTTCCATGCCAATATGCCATCATAGAGACCTTTCTTGAGATCATTAAGCATTTGTCTAAATAATGGTCGCTTATTTGGCTTTTTAGCTGATTTTGTTTCTTCTAAAACCTTGATGACATTTAATCCAAGTCTTGCAGCAAGTTGTTTACACTCAAATATCTGATCTCCTATAGATCTTACTTGCCGCTGAGGATCATCTGTAGACTTACGGGCATAAAGAACATACTTAAACTTAGTAAAATCAATTTCTTCATTATCCATTTAAAGTAACAGAAATTATAGAGATGTTATTTGAATAGCCTACGCCTGAATATGATACTACAATATCTGGTTTTGGAAAAGCTGGGGTATTTGAGCTTGCTTTTACTTAAATAGATTTAGGAGAAAAAAGTCTTTAACCTTACATTTCTATTTCAGTCTAAAGTCTGGCCTGTAAGATACAGGTTCTGTTCTATCAGGTATGAGATTAATAGTACGAGCAGCATATGGAAGATCATAAAAATTATTGTCGAAATTCCACATTCGAACATTTAGCCAATCTCTCCTTGCCACGGCTAGCCATTTTTCCTCAATACTACCAATTAGACCTGTTCTTCTGGATTTGAGTGGTTCTGGTTTCTCAATTTTTCTCATCCAATCTCGTTTGAGAGGACGCCAATTCCCCTCCTCTTGTGCCTCACGAATCTGGTCAAACTTTAGTGCTGCTTGATTTTGATAATGTTCGACAGCTTGTCTAGGATTTGCTCCTAGTGGTAACAGTCTAATGTCACCACTCACGTACATATGTTCTGGATATCGTCGAGTTGCTAAATCAGGATAGTCAGCCATAATATCAGCTGCAGTTAGTACATCAAGATAATACTGGTAAGTAGCATGCAGAAACATAACTCGTTGTGCGTCCTCAGGTGTTGTAACTGGTATTGGTGGTCCTGACTTTTTAGTCGGTCTTATTGAGGAGGCATATTGCATTACCAATTTTTCGAGGTGCCCTCTAAGAAAATGACGTCGTTCTTTGGACATTTTGAAGAATTCATTGATTCCTTCTGACTCCCTTTGCTGATCATCCTTTCTACCGCCTGTGAGAGCAACAAGTGCACTTAAATCTTCTGGTATTCCTTGTTCCATATTTTTACTATGTTTATAAATTACTTTAGATAATCCATTTATTAACCTATTTTTAGTATAGCTAGATGCATATCTTTTTGTCAACGTTTTCAAAACTTGTACTTAATTCGTAAAGGAGAGGTTGATTATTTAAAACCCTAATAATTTACCTAAAATACGGTGAAATTCTAATCTTACCTTGTAATCTGGTACTTTTTCTCCTGTTTGTTCATTAAATTTCATGGCGATCAAACCTTCTTTAAGACCCAGGATATAATCACTGTACCCGAGATCATATCCAGCCAAAATAGCGGAAATGTTAATTTTTGTTAACTTTTTTGATCCTAAAACTCTGGCTGAAGCATCACTAACTTTAGGGTGTAAGATTTTGTAAGCTGCACTGGCATTAAGCCCATTTTTTAACCATTCCGACAGAAATATTGGTACTTCCTTATCACCTTCAACAAGTTCGTCAATATCTAGCCTACTGGTATTTAATTCTTTTTCAAGTAATTCTTGATCGGTTTGAGCAATATCCATAGGGTTCAAGGTGCTACTTCTTAATAACATTCGGATCTGAGGGATCTTCGTTTAATTCTATCCTGCCTCCATTATTGTCATCTATGCTTGTTGCGTTTAGTCCTGCTTCTGGTGACTCTGTATCAACTGACTGTAGTGCATCTACTAAATCTGCCAGTGGTTGACCAGAATCGTTATTATTACTGGAATCAGATGTCTGTTGCTGACTATTGTCACTCGGTGGAGTTGGATTAGGGTTATCAGTATTCATACATTAAATTATACACTCCTATTCGGCGATAAAACAGGGTTAGACTATAAAAAGACATAAGAGGTTCAAGCACAATCACCTTAATCACTAATAATAAAGTTCACCCGCATTTGTTTGTGCTCTAGTTACATTTATTTGGTTGAGAGTCACACTTGTGTAATCAATATTAAGAGGTTTCCAATGTGTTAAAATTGACTCAAGCAGGGGTTCAAGATACTTCGCTCCTGTTCGACTATGTATCCATACACCAAAATAAGATAATTTTTGGGTATTGACACCTTAGGGATTTATTTGGTAATTTGGATTCATGATACAAACTTCCAATAATGACGAAGCCAAAAAAGCGGCCATCTCTGCAGCTTTAGCGCAAATCCAAAAACAATACGGCACAGGTTCTATCATGCGGCTTGGTGAAAGAGCAGAAAAATTGACTACCCAGGTGATCTCCACAGGCTCTATTGCGACTGATCTGGCCTTAGGTGTTGGTGGTTTACCAAAGGGGCGAATTATAGAAATTTACGGACCGGAAGCAGGAGGAAAAACTACCCTGTGTTTGCATGTTATAGCCGAGGCTCAAAAAAAGGGTGGAGTGGCTGCTTTTATTGACGCAGAACATGCCCTGGATCCGCAAAGAGCCCAAAAAATTGGGGTAAATTTGGATGATTTATTAATTTCTCAACCTGATACAGGTGAGCAGGCCTTAGAAATTGCAGAATCACTCATCAGATCCGGCGGAATTGATGTTTTAGTTATTGACTCTGTTGCGGCTTTGGTTCCCAGGGCAGAACTTGAAGGTGAAATGGGAGATGCGGTGATGGGAATGCAGGCGCGTTTAATGTCACAAGCATTAAGAAAATTAACCGGTGCTGTTTCCAATACCAATACAATTATTATTTTTACCAACCAGCTCAGGCAAAAAATCGGAGTAATGTTTGGAAATCCTGAAACAACCACCGGTGGATTGGCCTTAAAATTTTATTCATCGATAAGACTGGATGTAAGAAAAATTGAGAATATAAAAGTCGGTGATCAAGTTGTTGGTTCCAGACATAGAGTAAAGGTTGTTAAAAATAAAGTTGCTCCCCCATTTAGAATTGCCGAATTTGATATGGATGAAAATGGCATTTCCCATGAAGGGGAACTTTTGGATGTGGGAATAGAACTGGGAATTTTGGAAAAGAGTGGAGCCTTTATAAAATGGGGTGAGAAAATATTAGGTCAGGGTAGGTCTGCAGCAATAGATTATTTAAAGAGCAATAAAAAAGAGGCGGAAAGATTGGAGAAAGAAATAAGAGAAGCATGGGGGAAGCAAAAAGAGGGTAAGGAAAAAATTGTAGTTGGACCGCAAGAGGAAACAACTGGCATGGAAGAAGCTGTTTAATGCCGAAGATTACTGCAGTCCAGTCTCAAAAGAAAAATCCGCATCGTTTTAACATCTATCTTGATGGCAAGTTTGCTTTTGGGGCAGATGAGGATTTGGTGGTGGATAAAAGGTTGGTGGTGGGGAAAGAAATTAGCACACAAGATGTGGAACAGTTGATTAAAGAGACGGAAACTGGGAAGCTCATGGAGCGGATGTATAGATTGTTCTCCATAAGACAAAGATCAGAAAAAGAGGTCCGTGATTATTTTAGAAATTTATCTTTTAAGAAAAAGCTCAAAGATCAGCAAGAGATTAGTTCTTTCATTATTGAAACGGCCGTAAAACTTTTGAAAAGAAAAGGAATGATCAATGATTTGGAGTTTGCCAAAGCCTGGGTAGAGTCAAGAAGAAAGAAGAAAGGCCCGCTGGTTATTAAAAATGAACTTTACCAAAAAGGAATTGACAGGGAAATTATTGATGAAGTGATTAGTGGACAGGGTACAGGTTACAGTGAGGATACTGCTTATCAGTTATTAGAGAAAAAGATGAGGTTGTGGCTGAATTTATCAGAAGCAGAATTTAGAAAAAAGTCTTATGAATTTTTGTTAAGGCGTGGCTTTGAATATGAAGTTGTCAAAAATGTTGTTGAAAATTTTATTAAAAAGAGGTAAAATATTTTCCAGAGGATCAGATAAAGAGTGAGCAAAATATGAAGAAATCTGTTCTTACAATTTTAACCTCTCACAACTCTATTTAACTTGGAGTTATTTCCTGGTTCTCCTATAAAATGCAACGTACATTTGGTCCTAAAAATTTTGGTATGCAAACACCCACTCCAACTATGGGAAATTTTTCTCAACGCGAAGCGGAACTTGCCAAAAGAGAAGGTGTTTTGGAAGAAAGAGAAAGGCAGATTGCCCAAAAAACTAAACTAATTGACGACAAGTTAGAACAACTTGATCAAATCCGAAAAGATCTGGTAGAAAAATTAGAAAAAGCTTCAAAAATGCCAGCCGAGGATGCAAAGAAAATTTTACTTGATCAGGTTGAAAAAGATTTGGCTCCAGAGATTTCCAAAAAAATCAAAGCAGCAGAAGAGGAACTAAAACTTTCCGCTGATGAAAAAGCCAAAGAGATTTTGGCAGATGCCATGCTTCATGGTTTCACCGATGTGATTTCCGAATTTACCACCTCCAGGATTAATCTACCTGATGAAGAAGTTAAGGGCAGAATTATCGGCAAAGAAGGAAGAAATATCAGGACATTTGAACAGGCAACCGGTGTTGATGTAATTATGGATGATGAAATTCCCAATACCTTGATACTGTCATCTTTTGATTCTGTCAGAAGGGAGATTGCCAAAGCTGCACTGGAGCGACTGATTGCAGATGGCAGGATTCAACCGCAAAGAATTGAGGAAATTGTTACAAAAACAAAAGAGGATTTTGAAAAGATTATGTTACAAGCAGGAGAGAAACTTTGTGCAGATGGCGGAGTATATAACTTACCTGTTGATTTAGTTAAAATTTTAGGCCGTTTTAAATATAGATTTTCATTTGGTCAAAACTTGATTCAACATACACTGGAGGAGTTGCGCATTGGTGTGGCTTTGGCTAAAGAAATAGGCGCGGATGCTAATGTAGTACGCCTGGGTTGTTTGTTGCATGATATTGGAAAAGTTGTCACAGAAGGTGATGAAGGAACCCATGTTGAAAAAGGTGTTCAAGTTGCCAAAAAATTCGGCATGCCAGAAAATGTTGTTAATTGTATTGCAGAGCATCATGAAGATAAGCCTTTCTCGTCTATAGAGTCTGTTTTAGTTTATATAGCAGATGCTATTTCTGGCGGGAGACCAGGAGCCAGACACGAAAATGTTGAAGATTATATCAAGAGGCTTTCCGATATTGAAAAAATTGCCACCTCTTTTGAAGGGATAGAAAAAGCTTTTGCCCTGCAAGCAGGCAGAGAAGTCAGGGTGATAGTGATGCCTGAGAAGATCTCAGATGAGGAGCTGCCAAAATTGACACACGATATTGCCCAGAGGATCTCCAAGGAAGTGATGGTGCCGGGATCTGTTAGGATTACAGCAATCAGAGAAATAAGAGTAACAGAAACTACCACCACTGCTTTACAGTGATTTTGGCTCTTTACAAAAGGATAAACCTCTGGTAATTTACTCTCATGACTAAGAACGAGTTAATTGTAAAAGTTGCCAAGAAAGCAAATTTAACAAAAAGCGCCGCTCAAGACGCGGTTAATTCTACTTTTAATTTAATCAGAGACGGTTTGGTTCGCGGAGAAAAAGTGGTGATCACCGGATTTGGAACTTTTCTTATCAGAGCAAGGGCGGCAAGGCGCGGCAGAAATCCTCAAACAGGTGAAACAATCCAAATCCCCAATAAAAAAACCCCGGGCTTTACAGCAGGGAAAACTTTAAAAAGACTTATTAAATGATCAAGGCTGTCATCTTTGATTACGCTGGCACCATCTATAACCCTTACAGTAGCAAACTTTATCCTGAAGTGATGGATGTATTAAATTTTTTAGCACAAAAAGGGTTAAAACTTGCACTAATAAGCAGGTCTTCTAATTTAGAAGCAAGATTAGAGGAGTTTAGAGATTTAAATTTAAGGAAGTATTTTCGAATTCTAGAAGCTGTACCAGTTGAGAATAAAAAGGAATTTACTCATCTTTTAAAAGGACTAAATGTAAAGGCAGAAGAATGTTTAATTGTTGGAGATCGGGTAAAAAGTGAGATTCTGGAAGGAAATAAAATCGGAGCTAGGACGGTTTGGGTGCTTCAGGGGGAATTTCTTGATGAAACGCCGGAGAGTGAGTTGGAAAAACCGGATTACACAATTAACTCGCTCGGTGAGTTATTAACAATTGATCAGATACTTCAATAGTGATTTACTAAGGTTCTCTATTAGGTTACTAATTTAATAACCCAATCCTTAAATCTATTGCTAAACACATAATTTGGCGTAGGTTTTAATGATTCATCAAGGTATCCACCAATTGCTCTGGCAGATAAGATAACTGCTAATTTTTCTAAACTATAATTTCTTTTTGCTAATTGAGATAATATCTTCTCAGCTAAGGTTGGATTTTGAAGGACACTAAATACTCTCTGGATAAAATACCCAATATCATAATACTCAACCCCATTTTTCTTTGCGTGTTCTCCGTCAATAAGCCCCAGTTGTCCGCCTTGTAATTTAATAAGATGCCAGGGAGTAAAATCACCGTGGCGCGGTTTTTGTGGAAGATTGATTACATGTGCTGCAACAATTTTTAGAAGGTCTACAACTTTGTATTTTACTTTAATATCATCCGGAATATCTTCATACCATGATTCAGTTTTTTTCAAGAAAACTTTTTGGTAATCTGGATCTTCCCGGTTGGGTAAATTAATTTTAAGTTTCTGAATTAGTTCTGAAAACCCAATAATGGATAGGATATTTTTAATAATTGTCCCGGGTATTTTCATTTTTGCCGGTTCCTTAACAAGCAATTCCCCATTAAATCTATCAGTAATCAAATAGAAAAGTTTGTCCTGATATAATCCGCAATCTTTATTTTGAGGAACCCAAAAATTTGATGTTTTCCTTGATATTAATTTATTAAACTGTTCATTCCATCTATACTCATTTTCTGTGACAGCACTTATTCCTTCTGTGGTGGCAAGTTTTAAGAATAATGTTTTGTCCTCTTTTCCTAATATGCCAAGGATATGTCTTCCCCCTGACCAGAGCTTCTTTACAGAGTAATGCTTGTCGAAGAAGGATTTTATATTATCTAAATCTAATTCTTTACCCAATCGGTAATCCAATACTTTACTACCCACCTTAATTTGGAATGCCTTAAGATTACTCATTAGACATTGATTATAACACTGGTATTATTATATGATTGTATGGATACATGAGTAAACCTAAAAAAGACCTGCCTGCCCTGACTGCCGTCAGGCAGGCCGGCAGGCAAGATAAAAACATCCAAATACCAAATGATACTTTAAGAGAGTTATTAACTCCTTCTGAATGGCGGATGTTAAAAAATCGGTATCAAATTATGAATCTTCTGGAAGAGGGATTATCTATCCGCAAAATTGCAGAGAGGATTAAAGTGGGTACAGATACAGTTGTAAGAGTTGCCAGGATGGTGGAAAAATACCCCAAAGCAAAGAAGATTAAATCGTTAACTCCCTGGATTTTCGGGAAAAGTGAATAGCAGTTAAAAAGGATTTTTTGCCAAATTTGTAAAAAAGAAAAGGTTGGTTAAATTTTTGGACAAAGGGATACCTGTTAAAAAAGGAAACAGCAATGCGAATGAAAAAATCATAAGAGCCAAAAGCAAAATTGCTGTTTTTCTCCTACCTTTATTTATCAAGGTATTAAGCTGGTATCCGATTGCCAGGCAAAGAAAAGGAACTGATGGGGAAAAGTGGTATAAAAACATAATCCTGGGGGATATGGCCCAGGGAAGCCAAAAAACGAGAAATAGTGCAACTATTAGTAAAAGATGTTTTAATTTTTTTCTTAAGCCCTCAATAAGTGTTAGCAGTAATGATCCGATGCCGATTAAAAAAACTGCCGGATTTCCCGAGGCAAAAATATTGGCAACAGACTCCCCGATATAGTCAACAAAATACCAGATAGGGTATAAATTCAGCGGCCATGACCACCAGGGAGAAGCATAATCATGAGTTGCCTTAAGATGAGTCTGGTACCACCATATTTGTTTATGCAACTGGATAAAATCACTCCATGTATAGCCAATTAAAAAGTATGGAGTATAGCTTAAAAGATAAATAGCCGGAAGAATTAAGACAAAAAAAATAAGATTTTTGAATTGGCGTTGATCAATAAGGATTGGAAAATATATAAGCATCAGAAAAACCCCGGGCCATTTAGTAGATATGGCAATTCCCGTAAAAATGGCTGACAGCAGATAATTTTTTCGGACGAAAAAAATAACACTTGCTAAAATGAAAGTGACAAGATATATATCATTCATGCCAATTCTGGATTGGACAAAGTTAAGCCCGTCAATCGAAAAAATTAGCGCCGAAAAAATCGCTGCTGCTGCATTTTTAAAAAGCAGTGACGCCAGTTTATAAACCAAAATTACCGATAAAATGCCCAGCAGTGCGCCGGGTAACCGCCAAGCCCAGGCATCCGTATTTTTCAGTATAAACATAGAAGCTGTCATGATCTCTTTGGAGACAGGAGGATGCAGCCATTCAAAAGCAGTTCCCTCTTCAGTAGATTTTCCCCATGGACTCCAGGCCTCTTTATTGCCTTTTAAATACTCTTTGGCAGTATATGCATGATAAACCTCATCAAAGATATATTTATTAGGGTAATCAAGCCTGTAAAGTCTAAAGAAAGCAGCGAAAATAATAATAACAATGAAAATAGTTCTTGGTTTAAGAAATTTTCTATACACGACTTTCCTTTGTATAACTAGATTTGAAATAGATCAAGATTAGAATCGCAAAAATTATTAAATTAAATAAAGTAAACAAATTATAATTTGCATTTAAGAATTTGTAAATTATAAAAGATGAAAATTGAGGATCTGGATAGACATAATTATAGTAATAATAAACGTACCAAAGATTAACAAAGTGAATTATAGAAAGTATTAGATAGATAATCTTAAGTTTTACTGAATTTTTTATTAAAGCTGCTATAAGTAAAAAAGCAAAAACAGGAAAAAGATAACGCTCGTGCATACGGGTTAGGAAAGTAAAAAAGGCTAAAATAGAAATGGTTGAAGTTAAGTAGAAATCAGGAGGTTGAAATTTTATAAACAAAGGCTTTCTTAACAGAATAATCATTAAGCTGGCTGCATAAAGAATAATCCCCCATACTATAAATGGAATATTTAAAAAAGTTCCCAGATCGTTTTTCCAGTTTCCGAATAATTGCCAGAAGTTGAAAGCAAAACAGGTTGTGCAGTTAAAAAGAGAGGCTGAATTTGTATTGACATAAAATAATCCAAATATAGGATTTTGGGGAAAGAAAGGAAAATATAGAAGTATAGATATGATAAAAAAAGAAATAACCGAAGTTAAATACCTGAAAGGTTTTGAATGTGTAAAAATTGTTAAAGCCAATACTGGTATGAAAGCAATTGCTTGGGGTTTAATGATCCAAGCAACTGCCATAAAACAGGTTGATAATTCAGGCATTTTTTTTATCAGAATGGCATATGTAGCAAGTAGTAAAAATAAAGTAGATAATCCATCATATTGCCCCCAGATAGAAGAGTTGAAAAATATGGCAGGATTTAAAACATATGCAAGTATCCCTAATAATGCCCATTTCTGAGTTACCTGTTTTCTGATTAATAAATAAATTATAACTCCAGAAAGAATATCAGCTATGTTTGCAGGAATTTTTAAGAAAAAGTCAAAATTAGAAGATAGGTAATTAATTTGAGGAAAGATGATTTCTTTAACCCAACCAATTAACCAAAAGAAATAAAAAATCCCAAGCGGATTATTTGTAAAAACATCATTTGAATAAAAGCGAGAAAGGCCATTTTCTACTAATCGCTGGGTCCAAAAACGATAAGCACTTTCATCAAACTCAAATGATGGCAGTTGTGATATTGTTAATCTAACCGCAAGTAAAACCAGAGATAAAATTAACAAACGATCTCTAAGAGTTTTCATTTAAAATAATCTAAAATGGGCATTATTGATGGATAGAAAATAGTGTTGATGAAATATAGATTAATCAGAAATGCCACTATAGCTATGGTCAGGAATTTATATGAAACATCCTTTTTAAATGAATATATTAATATTATAGAAGCAAAAGGATAAGAATCGATAGCATACCGATAACCATATTGCCAGGATCCATTGCTAAAACTACCCCAAAGAGCAAACATCATAATCAAAGCTGTAATGCCGGCGAATTTAACTTTTTTGTCTTTCCAGTTACTAAATAAAATCCAAAAAAAGATAGGAGATGTAAATAAAATACTTATTCCTGAGCCGTCCGCTTTTAAATATGGAAATTGCATTATATTTGTTCTAGGGATAAAGAGGGGATCGGGCATTTTCAAAAACATAGAGTAAAGATTTGTAGGGATATGTTTAATGTTCCAGAGCCCAAAAATTCTACCGGCTCCAACAGGTCCATCCAGCGACTGTTTGGAATAACCAGTTTCCCAAGGATTTCCAAATCTTGCATAGTTATAAAATCCTAACACCATAATAGAAATTATTATTGGTATAATTAGTATTGATAGTTTTCTAAATTTCAGCTTCATAGATGATTCTGAATAGAATAAATTAAGTATGAAAAATACTGCTGTAAAAATTAAGGATACTCTGGTTGAAAAAGCCAGGGCAATATAACTGCCTATCAAAAGATATGACCTGTTAAAAAAATAAGCCTCTAGAGCTAAAAGGGTTAATGTAAAACCAACAGTTTGTGCATAATACCAGGACCATGGTATTAAGGCTATTCCTAAATATGCAGTAGAAAATGAAACAGCAAAGCTTACTATAAGTGAATTTACAAAATTACCACTTAACTTTTTGGCAATTCTAAAAAGTAAAAAAGCATTTAGGATATTTAAAAAAAATAATAAATACCCCTGCCTCATATGATCGCCAAATATATAAACAAAGGGCATAAGAAGAATGGCAGGAAAGGGACCCAATGGCCAGTAGTAATGACCGCTATTTATGGCAGCATCAAAAGTGGGTGATAGAAAATAAAGTTTGCCCTGTAAGAAAGAAGCAGCAAGTTTAACAAATTGTTCTTGTTGGGGAGGTGTAAAGAAATCATAGTAAAAAAGTAAGGAGACCCCTAAAATGTAAAAGAACAATATAATAACTTTTTTCATGAATAAGTTTTATTATAAACAACAGTATGAATAAAGTATTAGTTATTTTAGGTCCGACTGCAACTGGGAAGACTGATTTGGCCCTTCAACTGGCAAGGCAGTTTGCGGGTGAACTTGTTTCGGTAGATTCAAGGCAGGTTTATGCGGGTTTGGATATTGGCACAGGGAAAATTTCAAATTTCAAATTTCAAATTTCAAATTTTTCAAAACACAAAAATTACTGGGAGGTAGATGGGGTAAAAATCTGGATGTATGATGTGGCAGATCCAAATAAGCAATATACAGTTTATGATTATGTCAAAGATGCAGATAGGGTAATTGGGGATATTAAGGAGAGAGGGAAGTTGCCAATAGTAGTTGGAGGGACTGGATTATATCTTAAAGCTTTACTCGAGGGTTTACCTAATTTAGCAATTCCAGTTGATAAAAAATTAAGAAAACAACTTAATAAATTAACTGTTGATCAGTTACAAGAAAAGCTAAAAAATCTATCTTTTGAAAGATGGCAAAAAATGAATGATTCTGATAGACAAAACTCAAGAAGGTTAGTGAGGGCAATAGAACTCTCACTAGATCACATTGATCCAAGATCAAGATTGCCACGTCACTTCGTTTCTTGCAATGACGTACTTAGGATTGGCTTAACTGCACCCAGGGATATACTTTACGAGAGAGTGGATGAGAGAGTAGTAAGCAGAATTAATCAAGGTATGATTGAGGAGGCAAAAAGATTGCACGAAAGTGGATTAACTTACGCAAGAATGAAACAGCTGGGATTGGAATATGGGGTTTTGGCTGATTATCTTTCAGGGGCAATTAGGGAGATTGAGGGAGATTGGGGATTAATAAAGATTGTGCAAAACAAAATTCATGGTTTTGTGAGGAGGCAGTTAACCTGGTTTAACAAAGAGAAAAATGTAGTTTGGTTTGATATTATCAGTAAAAACTATCCCAAAAAATTGGAAAATTTAGTCACTAGATGGTATCATTAATCATAAGATGTCACAAAAGATTGATATTTCTCATAAAACTGTCATTTTTATTGTAGTATTTATACTAGCTCTTTGGGTAACCTACCTGATTCGCGATTTGCTGGTCATTTTATTTGTGGCCATAATTTTAATGTCCGCTTTAACTCCTTTGGTTAATTTTTTTGTTGGATTAAAAATACCTAAAGCCTTAAGCATTGCCCTAACCTATATTATTATTATAGGGATTAGTGCCGGAGCAATTACCGCGATTTTACAGCCACTGATTGAAGAAAGCAGCAGGCTTGTGGTAACCCTGCCTCAACTTTCAGGGCAAATTTTGAATGCTGCCAATATTGAAAAATCTGTTTTTCAGTCAGAACTGACCAATCTTTCTAAAAATATTTTTGCCATCACCTTGGCTGTATTTGATAACCTGCTTGCCATTATATTTCTTTTGGTTATGACATTTTATCTTTTATTGGAACGTGATAATTTAGAACATCGGTTGTCCGCACTTTTTATAGGAAGAGAAGGGAGAGTTAAGGGGCTGATAATGAAGATTGAGGATAAATTGGGCGGTTGGCTAAGAGGACAATTAGTGTTAAGTGTAATTATTGGGTTGTTATCTTATATGGGCTTAACTGTTTTAAATATTCCCTATGCGCTACCGTTATCACTGATAGCAGGAGTACTGGAGGTTATACCTGTGATGGGGCCGATTATTGCTGCTATTCCTGCAATATTGATTGCTGTTGCCATTTCTCCCTTTTTAGGGCTGGGAGTGGCAGCGATATACTTTGTGATTCAACAATTGGAGAATCATTTAATCGTACCTCAGGTTATGAAACGGGCGGTTGGGCTTAATCCCTTGGTGGTGATTTTGGCAATTGCTATCGGATCAAAACTGTTGGGTTTTGCCGGAGCACTGCTGGCTGTACCGCTGGCTGTTGTTGGGCAGATTATAGTAGCTGAGATAATTGAGGAAAGAAAAGTTTAATGTCGAGGAAGCTAGTCAGCAAAGCTTTCCTTTTTGGGCTAAATAGCATTTAGTGTTGGTATAACTAATGTTTCTTCTTGATATTACG
>CAYNFQ010000002.1:0-90464 GCA_964396715.1 uncultured Gammaproteobacteria bacterium | reverse complement strand
CCTTAAGTTAGTTATTCTAACCTAGAAGTGTTACCGATGTATCTCAGCCTACTCAATTGCAGAAACAGCCAAAAGCTCTTTTCCCTTACCCTTAAAAATATAGTCAGGATTTTTAACGATTCTAAGAACTTGTTTTTCTTTATTAATCAGGCTTGGATGCATCAAAACAATATGCTTCCATCTTTCATCAGTAAGTCTAATTATAGTTCCATTTTGGGAAATAGTAGAGACAATATCCACAAACTAAGAATAACATAAATAACAAAAAACTCGAGGGCAAATTTTAGGACTTTTGGGAAATATTGTCTACTTAGAAATTCTGTGGGCAACTGCAGTAGGATAATCAATTCTCTCCAGCTTAGTAAGAGATTTAATTTCTTCTTTAGGAAATTTATCAGAAACATCCAAGATTTCAATTCCGATTAAATCCTTTCCATTATAATCCACAAGTAGTCCTTCCCCCACTTCTTCTGTACGGGTGCTTCTTTTGTTCTTTACAAAATAAATATAAGCAGCATCTGCTTTAGGGTCATAAGATATTTTCATAACTTGATTATACCTTTTTTACTCTTTTTTTATCAAGCCAATGCAGAGTAACTATTATTTTATCTCCTTCTTCTTCAGCAACTACAAGCATTAAATAATTTTTACCAAAATCTTTAATATATGCTTTCAATCCTTCTTTTACAGGTAGAGTTTCATCAGGATTATTGGCTGTTTCATCTTCATTCTAACAGAACAGGCAAATTTTAGGACTTTCCTTGTGGTGAGTCAACTATAGTACTGAGCCCAGTCGAAGTAATCGAACCATGGAAAAAAATTACCAGAATAAAATTTTACTGTGTTGGTTGGCTTGACTGTTGTGGTTGCTGTTGACCCTGTTGACCTTGCTGTTGATTTTGTCCACCACCACCTCCGCCATATTGACTGGCATATTGGGCGCAAGCTGAATCCTTTGGATTTGATTTGCAATACGACATACAGGATTCCATGGAATTACACCCTCCAGGCCCGGAAAATCCGCCATATTGTCCGGCATACTTTTGACACTCCGGATCTTGGGGGTTTGATTGACATTTTGCTTTGCACTCATCTACCGATGTACAACCACCAGGCCCGGAAAACCCACCATACTGACCGGCCATCTGTTTACAAGACTCATCTTGGGAATTGGCACTACAGTAGGCTTTACATGAGCTTTCTGAACTACAACCACCTGGACCGGAAAACCCACCTCCATACTGGCTGGAGTATTTTTGACATTCTTGGTCTTGATAGTGGTCTTTACAATAAGCAGTACATGAGCCAACATCACTACACCCTCCCGGGCCCTGAAATGAGCCATATTGACCGCTATATTGTTTACATTCTGCATCAGATGGATTGGCCTGGCAGTAAGATTTACAAGAGGCTTCGTCCTCACACCCGCCAGGCCCTTTAAAACCCTGGTATTTACTAGTGTACTTTTTGCATTCCGGATCAGATTGGTTTTTGGTGCAGTAAGATGTGCACGATGAAATATCACTACAGCCCCCAGGTCCCTGGAAATCCACTTTTATGTTATGTTCATTGGCATAGCTTAAACAGACCCTTTGATTATAAGTTTGCTGGCAAAAATCCTGACATTCTTTTTCTGACTTGCAACCTCCCGGGCCTACTCCACCATATTTTTTGGCTGCTTCTGCCTCCCCGGCTGTGATAAAACCAACCTTTACAGCATACTCCCGACACTCATTAGAGTGACCAAGATCAGTGCAGTAAACATTGCACTCCGTGTAATCACGGCATTTCCCCGGGGTTTCCAATCCCTGTCTAAAACCCTCTGCCACCTTACGAACTTGATCTAACTCCTTACGGGGTAATAAGTCCTTTTTGCCTACATAGTCAAGGCACTCGTTGGTATGGGAACTCACGTCACAGTAGCGATCACACTGCTCCAGGCTCCTGCAACCCCCTGGCCCTCCTCCTAAACCAATAGCTTTATTAAATTTCTGTGCCAGTTCCAGATTGCTGGTAGAAAGCAGGTCATACTTATCGGCAAAATCAATACATTGGGTAATGTTTTCATCCCGGTTACAAAAATTTCGGCAATCAGTACCCATCTGGCAGTTACCCAGTTCATCAATAGTAAAGGTTAATACATCGTCTTTGGTGATCTGATATTTTTTTACAAATGCCATGCACTGCGGCAGATTACCGTCTTTCTCACAGTAGTTCCCGCATTCTGCCACAGTTTGGCAGTTGCCAAGATCCCCTATTGGGAATGTAAACCCATACTTTTTAGAAACTTCGTCTTCGGATAACCCCTGGGCTGGAGACACTAACAGAAACAACATGAATGTTGTAAGCAGAAAAATAGCAGTCTTAAGTTTCATAATTAGTCAAATGGGTTTTTATATACCCCCTTAAAAGGATTGACTTTGGCAAATGGATTAGTTTGGGGAATCGTATCCTGGCTTTGGTTCTGCGTTTTTTGAAAAATTTGGCTGCCCAAATTTACATTAGCAGAACTGCCTTGAAATGGATTTTTAATCACACCTTTGAAGATGAGAAAAAATACCACTCCTGCTACAACCAAGATAATCATTATCAGAGGAATTAGATCAATATTTCCCTTTTGGCGCATTAACTAATTATGGTCATAAATTACCGGACTTTGTCAAATCAAAAGACCGAGAAACGCAGTAACCTTTCGGAAAACTTGTATTCTCCCACCCAAAGAAAGCTGCCGTCAAAGGTTAAGCTGCCCGGCCAAAAGAGGGTGTTTTTGCCAATCCGGGGAGTTTTATTGCCTCCTAAAACCACTGCTGCCTCTTTGCCTGCTATTGCATCTTCTATATGCTTCCAGATTAAAACTTTATTGTTGTTCGTATCAGCAATGAATAAATGGCCACTTGAAACTAAAACATTTTGCGGCAGATTAAATCTAGCAGGGCCACCCAACACTGCCGGCTTGGTATTAGCAGAAAGATCAGCTATTTTAAAGATTGAAACAGTGCTTTTGAAAGTTGAAACTACTGCCAAATAATTTCCGTCACTTGAAAGTCTGGCTGGAGAATCAATTGAAAGAGTGAAAATGGGGTTTGAGTTATCGTGAGGTATCCCTCGGAAGACATAGACTTTATTGGCTTTCTCATCTGACAAATAGAAATACTTGGCGTCAAGTGCTACTCCTTTTAGGTCTTGAAACAAAACTTCACCGATTGTGTTTTGGAAAATTTTATCCGGCTTTTCTCCATTGCGAGGGAGGTTATTCCATATCCAAACGTTCTGGCCTCCACTCAGTGCTAAAGTATTACCGAACAGCTCATTGTCCCAGGGTCCTGGAGGCGGGAAATAATATACAAAGTCAGGTTTTGCCCCACTCTCATCCGGCAAATTCTGAAAAACATAAAGCCTGCTATCAAAATCAGAGGAGATAAACAGGCTCTTGCCGTCTGTTGCAACCACCGGATTACTCATAATAAAATTTGTATCCAGAGTATTAGTTTTAATATCAGGGCTGCCAATGACAAAATCAGGCTGTTGGGAAGAATTGGTGGGGATGGAATTGAAGCCCACAATTTTATTGTCATTATACAAAGAAACGTAGAGGCGATGGCCCGAAACAGCCACGCCTGAGGCATCACCTCCAAAAAATCCGAAACCGTCTCCACCAAAATCTTGAGGGAAACCCATATGACCAACCTTTAAGTTAGGCTGTGTATCTTGGTTTTGAGGGAAACCATCCCAAATATCCAAAGTTCCACCCAACATTACCAGTTTTCCATCCTGTGTAAAATCTCCCTGGTACCAAGTCCCGCCTGTCTCTTTGGGCACTGAAAGATAGTAATCATAAGGTACATCATTTTTTGTGGGAAACGTTTTCCAAACAAAATTGCCTATGCCCTGACCCCCAAAAAATGGGCCTCCGGGTATGGTTTTGGCGTTGTGGTCGCCAATGAGCAGATACCTGCCATCAGAAGTGATAGTCCTGGGAGTGCCAAACTTACCGGCAGCAGTTAAATAAAGATTCGCCGGCTGGTCATTGCGGATGGGAAAGTTATTCCAGATTAAAACCACTCCTCCCCGGGTAGATGAGGTAACCAGTCTTGTTCCATCAGTCCAAACACCCCATGGCCAAATCAGATTTCTGGCAGTAATCACCAAATCAGCAGGTTGCCCATTCCTTGTGGGGAAACTATTCCAGATTAGGACTCTGTCATTGTTGGTATCAGCCACCACCAGCTTTCCTCCTCCAACAGATACCTGAACCGGCCAGTTCATCTGGTCTGCTCCTGTACCCGGGTTGTTGGAGGTAAAATCTTTTTGGCCCAAAACCAAATCAGGCGGGGTATTACCAGCTGGAAGCTTATTCCAAATTAAGACTCTATTGTTAAATCTGTCAGCCAGAAGAAGGTGGATACTATCTGTGGCCACTGTTCCAGGGTGATTAAAAAGAAGAGGGCCGCCACTGTTGTTAAAATCAATACCGGAAAGCAGGATGTCTGCTTCCTGGCCTGAAATAAACCATCCCGAAGGCTTAGAAGTAACAATTTTGTATTTGGAATTTATATTCTTGACCGCTACCTCCTGGCTGCCAAACCCACCAACAGGCAAAGACACCTCTCCTTGCCCAACCTGACTTTTGAACCCTTTGTAGAATTCATAAGCAACCTTGCCAGCAAACAATAACCCAGCAACGATTAGTATGACAAGGATTATTGAGAACCCTTTATTACTCTGAACTGTCCGAGCGAACAAGGCTTTTTTCACCTTAAATTTAGTATAACAAATTTTTGAAAACCTGCTCCAAACTTTATCCTAAATCCTTTTTCATTGCTTCAAATTCTTTTTTAGGAGGATAATACTCCTTTTTTTATATATTGTTTTATCAGTGACTGATAGGGAATATTAATCTCATTAGAATCAGAGGAGAATTTTGAACCAATATTTATCTAATTCCTATTTTCCAGACTCCTTTTTCCCTAAAAGCAGGAATTGTCTGACGTTTGGCCGCATTTAAAACCACAGGAGCTGGTTTATTCAGTTTTGCTGCATATTCAGTTGCCTCAATAACTTTCTCACCTTTAAGATAAGTTATTCTTTTATGCAAAGCCTCCATCAGTGCCAGTGAAATGATCTTTTCTGCTATCTTGGTTTTTTTGTCATCATGGAACTCCGCAAAAGAACGATAATAAATTTGTTTTTCCTTATCACGAATAATTATTCCAGGAAAGTCTAATTGATAAAGTTGATAGTTTATAATTACTCTGCCAATCCTGCCATTTCCATCATTAAATGGATGAATTGTTTCAAATTGCAGGTGAAATTTAGAAATTTTATCCAGAAAATAAGAAGTTTGATCGCTTGAGTACTCAATTAAAGCTTCCTCAAACATCCGTTCTATATGCTCAGGAGGTGGAGCAATAAAACTGCCCACCCGCACGTATTCCCCTTTTTTACGTAATCTTCCGGCAATACTTTCATCAATATTTCCGATTAACATTTGATGAAACAATAATATTGTTTCTTTGGCAAGTCCTTGAGAAGTCTTACCCTGGATATATTCCATAATCCGAGCCAGGTTTTTAGCTTCAAAAACTTCACGCAGGCTGACATTTTTAGATACTTCCATCTCCAAAAGGATCTTCTCTGTTTCTTTTAAAGTAAGTGTGGAGTTTTCTATAGCATTGGAGTTATAGACGCTTTCCGGTATTTCAGCTTCATCAATAATTTTCAGTAGAGACTGCTTGCCTATTTTTAAACGATCATACTCCTTTTTAAGAATTTCTATTCTTTTTTGCAGGGAAAGGGAGGTTGACATAATAAAGTTATTATACAATATTCACGTTATTTTGTCAATTTGACGTGAATTTATACCGAAAATGGTATTAAATTCACGTTTTTTGGCTCCCCTAAAGGACTTGGCTCCCCTCAGTTGGAGCGCTTAGGACTAGCTCTATTAGAATCAGCGAATGAGGAAGTATGCTAAACTAAATTATGGGGCAAAAGGGGAATCTCGCAGTTTTGACTCTAATTGTCTTTATTATTATCTCCATCATTGCTACTCTCGGAAGCTTTCTGATCCATAATCGTTTGGGGCTCTGGCCGTGGGATTTAATTACCAATCAACCACTTTCCGCCAAGCAACTGGAAAAACGCGCAAATAGTTTTCAAAGAAGTTATCCGGAAGTGATTAAAGGAAATTGGGAGCCTTCATCTTTCCATATGACCAGGATGCTAAGTGAGGATATCTACAGAATTAAAGACTTAGGAGTTAATACGGTTTCTGTTTCCGTAGAATACAGCCTTAACAAAGACGGTACGCCTTTTTTAAGAGACGAAAATCAAATGGTATCTAATATTGTCAAAGCCAAAGAAAAAGGTTTAGCAGTTTTGGTTGCCCCAAATTTTGTGGGCCCGGGCGGGCATGATTTTAATGAAGAAGGAATTGATATTACTAAAGAAAAATATTTGCAAATTTCCGAAGAAGTGGCTTTAAAATGGGCGGCTATTTCGGAAAAATATCAGGTGGAATTTTTTGCTCCACAAAATGAGTTCAACGGAATGATAGGGGGTAATTTTGCCCAAAGTGATGAAGAAATTGCCCAAATCACTTCAGACTGGCATCGTGAAGTTCTGCCCAAGATCAAGGCAGTCTACTCTGGCAAAACCATGATGAAACTATCAACAGTACAAAAAGGCACAGATGCAATCGGCTATGATCTGGTGGGAATTACCATCTTTCATGGAAATGATGAGTTGGCAGAATTTAGAAAGCGTATCAGGCAGCAATATCAAATCCTTCAAGAGGTGGCGGAAAAAAGCAGAAGCGAGTGGCTTATTTCCGAAGCCTGGTTTGCATATGGCGGGCCATTTTTCCAACAAACCCAAAACAAAGCAGGAGAATCTTTGGACGAGCTTCAGGATGATTATTTCAAAGTTTCCCTTGACGAGTATCTAAGAATCACTGAGGATAAACCGGTGGGGTATATTTTCATTGCCTGGATCATGCCGGGGATGGACATTAAGAATCGACCGGCAGAGAGACTAATCAAAGAGTATTTTGATCGATTTTAATTTAATCCAAATCACTCTGGACATTCAGAAACATGAATTTAATTCGGATCAGGTATTCCTGGCTCCACTGAGTTGGAGCAGTTAGGACTAGCTTTGTTAGAGTCAGCAGATAACTTTGAGCCAATATACGAGTTTCGCACTTTGTCATTCCGTGCTTGACACGGCCCGCATACAAATAATTATTGGTATAGATTCCCGCTTGCCACTTTATGAAGAATAGAAGAAGCCAAGGTCTGATAAGGAATACCTTCTCTAACAGCTTTAGCTTTTAATTTTTGTAAATCCCTCTCGGAAAGCCTCAAATTGATATTCCTGGTTTTATTAAGAGTATTCCTGGCAATCTGCTTGAGACGTCTTTTTTCCTTTGCCAGATTTTTAACAGGCAGCCATTCTCCTCTTTCAACTTCTGCTAAAATTTCCTTTTCCTCTTTATCTAACTCATAATATTGCATTTATTTATCCTCCTTAATCAAGTATTTTTTAGTCATCTCCCTACTAGGAATGATTGTTTTAAAAAAAATCTTTTCCTTTTCTTCTACAAATGGAGCCATAAAAGCATAATTATTTATTCTAATAATCATTATTTTCTGGTTTGGATAACGTTTTTTATTAGGATGGTCAATCCTATCTAAAATCCGATTATCCTCGATCGCATCTACTACCTCTTCAAAACTAACCTCACGTTCTTCTGTTAACCTAGCATTCTTCTCTTCATCCCAATCATAATACTTCACTTATTAAGTTTATGACAAAACATATCATTTGTCAATATGCTCCCTAACCCTGACATTCTTATACCAACAATTGAAAAGATATTAAGGGCATTTGAGAATGCCTGCCCGCCTTTGGAGGGTTATTTAGATAGAGTTGATAAGAGCCAGACGGGAAGAGATTAAAAGACTACCAACACAACCTGCTATCGCCTAAACCCTATCTTAAATCCTTTTTCATCTCTTCAAATTCTTTTTTACCTATTCCCCCTCGAGCATACCTCTCTTTTAGAATATCCAGTGGTGACCTACCGAAGGGCTTGCCGAACCCATCATTCCTTGGGCGAAAACCACAGACGGTGTGATAACTAAGGTAATGATAAAAATGGCAATAATTATTATCCTCTTCATAGCTTATTAGAAAACAAGCTTGCTTACCCATTTGGGAACTTTGGCTTTCTCAACTTGGTCATATTGGAAGGTATAGGGCTTAATATCCAATATAGGCGTACCACTGACAATATCCAGACCCTTAACTGTTATAAGGTTACCCCTTCTTCTAACTAACTCTACTGTAGATATGGCAATTCTATTTGGCCGCTGTGGGCAACGGCAGGCAAAAATTCCCACATATGGGATATCTTCTCTTCCTTGGGGATGATGCTTGAGATGGCACTCACGCTCTTGGTCCATCCAGTAAACGATGATTACATGAGAGTAACCCTCAATCCCATCTAAACCTTCGGTATATCTTTTATCAATCACAATCTCTGTAATAACATCCTTCCAGCCTGGTAGTGTTGGTTTAGAAACGCTATTTTTTGCTTTTCCCAGCGGTTTGATGGTAATCAAACCATTTTTGTTTTGATTATCAAGAAACTCGCAAAAGATTGTTTTCATAGTGTAGCTTTGAGCAACTATCATTTTAGCACAAAAAGTCGCGTGAAGATTTGGCTCGGCCGACAGGACGATTTTAGATATTTTATCAAAGTGGGATGAGTTTGGGAAGACTGGTTGGATAGAGGAGATTGAGTACCCGGAGCTTAATCTGCAACAGACCCAAAAATTACTCGCGATACAAATTTAACTTACCTTTGGGCAACCTTCAATAACTTCAGAATTCCTTAGAAGAATTGTCCTATTAGTTGTATAAGATAACCCTTTGTTTGGGTTAGTTTCAAAACCAACATAAACTATTTCTACACGCCTTTGTTTTAATTCTGCTACAGCAGGTTGTAAATCAGAATCTGAGCTACACAGAATGGCTGTTTCCAGTTTTTTATCACAAGCAAAAGCAACAAGATCAACCCCTATTTTTACATCTACGCCCTTTTCCCTGAAAACTATTTTATTCCCTACCTTTTGAGCTCTAACATTACCGGCAATAACAAATTCAAAACCTTGCTTAACCAGATTATTTCTTAACTTTCTTTGGAATCTGATTAACTCTAGTGACTTCTTTTTAGTCTCAGGGTGAAAATGTAATCTGGAAACATAGAATATCTTCCTGAAAATACTAAAAGCTTTGAGCGGTTCTTTAAATAGATTATCTAAATCAATTGAGGCTAGATCTAATTTATCCTTATCGATTCCCTCTTCTTTTAAAACTTCCTCGATTTTGTGCAGAAAATTCTCACCATCAATGAATAGAATAGATTTTACCATAGGGAGATTTTATCATAAAAAACCTCAGCGGACCTTGCGGTACTAGCTGAGGCGTTTATGATGTAAATATACTCCATTTACCTCCATCTGTCAAGCTATGTTTTGATGTATTTTGATATATTTATGCTCCCCAGCTCTGAAGTTATTATAGAGGGAGTATCAAGCATATTAAAGACTTTTGATGATGTTATTGAAATGGGAATACTTAAAGCCAGATGGGAAGAAATTAAGAGGCTACAAAGCAACAGTTCTTATGCAATCACTACATAATCAGTAGCTGAAACACGAGAATCTCCTTTAACTGGACCTTGATCTGGAACTATTGTAATAGGATCATCTTTATTAATAACCTCTGCTATTGTTGGGGTTTTTGACATAAAAGGTAACAAATTATCAAAATGCCCGCCTCCCTCTCTATATGCTGGTCTAACAGACCTAATTAGAGAGTCTCCATATTTTTCAGTCAGACGCATTCCTAATGGTCTTATGCTCTCTAGCCCTACACCTCTTTCAACTATTTGCCTATGAATGTGATCTGCTCCTACTAAAACCAAGATTTTATCATCTTCTGTAATAGTTTTTTCAAGACTTTGAAACATATGACTATTTCGCATATTTTGCCACATTGTATTGTTTTTGGATAAACTATTTTTTTGTCTATTTGTTAAATCTATACAAATGATTTTAAGCCCTAATCTTTTAGCTGCAACTAGAAATGCTATATTGCCAGGATACCAACCCGCAGGCGCAATATCGGAAATTGCACTTTCTAAATCTGGATTGTCTGCTTCCAAATCATCAACTCTCTGCTGATGGATACTGTCTAGTTCCACTGCTACACTCGTAATCCCTCCCTCAGCGCTCAGTTGAGGTAAAGTCGAAGCTATATCAGTTCTCAATCTTTCTCCTGCAGGCGTGTGTGCATCTCCTATTAGAATAATCTTTGAAGAACGTAAAATATCTATTAAACCTTGCGCTAAAGGAACTTTATGCGCTTCAAGAAAGTTTCTTGTTACAGCCACATCAGGCTCTATATTAACTTGCTGTTCTTTACCTTGATCGGTCATATGGTAGATTATATCAAAGCTGGAAGTGGTTGTAGTAAGAATCTTCATGGGTCAATTTTGCTCCCCTGCCTGGGGGGTTACTTACCAAAAAAGCTTAACTTTGATGAGATAAAGGCACTGCTTGAAGAAATAGACTCCCCGGCTTCTTAAACAAACTGGTTTTTAGTTGTTCAAAAGTGTTTATTTAGCTTGTTCTAATAAGCCCTATTGACTCCGCTTAGTGTCTAATGTTAGAAACTATTTTCAAACCTTTTAATAATTTGTTCTTCTACCACACTCATAACAGTAATAGTAAAAGAGATTAGATATTGATAATTTTGCTCAAAGAAAAGTTTATTTCTTGCAGGGTTACCCAAGGGTAAAATTACCCCTTTCGATTGAATATGTAAAACATCTGGACGCGGGTCAACATGCGCTCCTTTCTGATCAGCAACTACTTTCACAAGTTGAATTCTTGTTACAGCTCTACCTCCTAAACTAAAAGCCAGTCTATTTATATACTCATCAAGCGTTACTATTACTTCAGTGCGGGGAAGAGTTTTGGATTTCTCAGGAAAATGAAGCTCTATACCAAATACTTGTTCTGCTCTTGCTAGGAGACCATCTCCTTCGATTTTGGGATTTAGCAATTTTCTCAGTTCAACGGAAAGTGGTTTTATTCTTGCTAATTTTTGATCCTTTAAAATATCTTTTAAGAAACTCTTCAAATTATCAATACTTTCAGCAATCTCCTGAAATAGCTCTTTTTCTGTTATAGGTATTCTCATTTAAATAAATATATGCCACTATGTTATTTCTTGAATGCAAATATGTGTCTGTTAAGTTCGTTAGCAGGAAAATAAGCATTAAAGCCTGTCAAATCCTTAGGTGATACCCAAAGATCTTCATTCATCGGATCCCAAATCTGATCTTGGAATATAAGTATGGCGTGCGTTGCATGTATTCCATCCTTCCCTATGGCAGAAGGAATTACACACCATCCATCATCAAGTAATCTATGAACATCTGCTATTTTAAATCTCTTTTTAGACAAACTAACTTTTGACACATTAATACCATAATCGTTCTCAGGATTCGGATCCATAATTTTCATTTGATATTTATTTCTAATCAGGTAATTTAGAGCTGGCTCATATTCAGTTTTACCTTTAGTTCTAAGTGTTTCCTCGTTAAAAACTATTAGCTCTGGCTTCTCTATATCTATAAGATTTGAATCTCTGAATAGCTGACACCCCTTAATAAAACAGTTAGAAAAACAATTTCCATTAGCTCGATATTGGAATAAAGTATTCATTTTGCTCCCTTTGTAGGAAGGTACTCAAACACAATTAACTGTCATCTAGGTGTAAAAGTTCCTTTGAAAACTGGATCTTTAGGGTCCGTCAAATCTATTTCATATCCATAAATAACTGCATTATCAGGAAATGAACTAATGTCAAAATTCAAATTTAGCTTCTTCAGCTCTTCTGCCATCTCACTCTTAGTAAACTTTATGTTTCCCTTTTTGATAATTTTACTTTCAGTTACTAAACTGACTTTCTCTTCATCTTTAACCTCTACCGCTAGGGGTGGCCCCAGTGAGGTCATTAATTTTTTATATCTTTCCGCAAAATTATTAGCTTGAGATGTGAGTTGAATACTTTTTCCGATCATCTTTCTATATCTGGGGACTCCAATTAATAAAGAAATTATCGTAAGGATAATTTTACTGTAAGTCTTAAAACTTTCTTTATAACCACTTTTGTCTTTTAAACCTAGTAGTTGAAAACTGCCGAAGTCATCAAATAGTGAACGCAATTGTGCCTGCGAGTAAGTATGCAGGACTTCATTGGATATCTTAACCCATTCTTTAGCAAGACTCCAATTGAATTCTCCATTGGGATCTACAGCTAAATCTCTCTCCAAATCGGGATAAATATTTTCCTCATTTAGTTTAATTCTTTTACAGATTTTCTGCTTGCTAAAATACCAATCTTTTGAAAATTCCTCTCTCAGATTATCTTTTTCAGTTTTTTTCCACTCGTCCAAACTACTTTTACTATATGTAATATCTATAGAAATAAGCATGAGATCAATAGCATTTCTTAGTTGCATTTGCGCTTCTTGCATTAAACCACTTTCTAAAAGAACTGCAGAGGCAAATACGCGGCGAAATGCCGTAATTAGAGTCTCAACTATATATTTTTCATCATCTGTTTTCTGAGCTACAGCTCCGATTAAAACCATTTGATCAAAAAACAGATTTATTGCTTCCTCTAGAATTCCCCACTCTGGTTTGGCTATAACATAGAACGCCTTGCGTGTTTGGTCCAAAGCTCCCATTAGATCACTAAAATTTTTAACATTTTTACTCATATTGATCTCCCAGTAGAAATTTATTTAGTTCGGGTAAGAACTATCTGGCTCCGTATTCCTAGTCTTAATCGAACTGACAGTTTGAATTCAATTATAACAGCTTTTCAGAATCCGATATGGGCTAAACAAGCTTGAGAAAGATAAAAAAACAAATTCACAACTAACCAAGGCGGTAACTATATAAACTAGTCGTATAATTATTAACATGAGCAGTTATTGGCACAGTACTATTTTAGGGAAATACAGCCCTGAAGATAGATGGGTTGGTTTAGACTTTCGCAACTTATTCCTCAATCCCCTAGCAACTAAACTTACTCATATCCACGAATTGACTCATAGTGTCTTATCAAGAAGTACCGATTTTGGACAAGCAACTGAGGTAATCTATCAACTCTTGCCGAAAATTAAACACCTGAAACCGGAAGACAAAGATTTGATAAGGCAATCATTGAGAAGTGCTCAGATTTTTACTCAAGAAGGTTCTGCTTGTCTAATGGAACTGTTAAGGTTACGGGGTGAAATCGGAAGACAAGCGGCCATAGATTGGGCAAAAGAACACTTCACCGATGAATATTATCAAATAGTTGAAAAGTTTTTCTTTGTTCTCAAACTTGGTCAACGTTATAGGGATTGCTTTACTATGCAGATTCCTCATTCAGCAATGCACACTGGAATAAGAAAAGTCATTGTACAGCAAGACTTATTATCCAGTGCTGAAAAATTTGTGAACTACTTGCAAGATAAAAATAATAATCCGGATGCAAGGATTCAAAAGATGATAGATATTATTCGTTATCAAACATATATTCCAACCAGGCCACCCCAGGAAATATGCAGTTTAACTGAAATTGCATATTTTAACGATGTGACAAAACAAGATGCTGCTGATTTCCTCAACTATATGCATAACCTTACCGGAAACAAAACAAACATTAGTGCAGATCAGATAAGAGACTATAGGGATGTTGATGTTTTATCCGAAGCCAATGAACAAATAATCATAGGCAACATGAATTTAAACCTCCAAGATAATGCTACGGTCTTATGGAAAGTTGAGGATTTACTGCATTATAAAGATATCATTGAAGCAGTCATGGTCAACCGAATGGGTGACGACTTGGAATACAAAGATTCCATCGAACAGTTAATAGGAAAGAAGTTAGAAGCAGCGCTAGTCGCATTTCTCAAAACAGGTGAAAAATATATGTTTGGCTCTGATATACCAACCATAACGAAATTATTGGTAAATGAATTTTCGGGCTGTACTTTGATTGTTAAATGGGGTCTATATAGACCTAATGAAAAAGAATTGTTATGCTTCCCCAATTCAAGAAGACCTGACGTAGTGATTTATAATACTGCCAAAGACTTGGACAATAATTTCAATAATTGGCTGCAGAACAATAATCAAGTCGGATATCTTTTCCTTAAAGCTTCTGAGGACCACCCTTTCCAAATTATTCTTATTAAAGACAACAATAACGTGTTGCATTTCTTAAATACATTTAATAGACCAGCTAATGATTTTTTAAGAAAATATTCAAAAAACTTAGTTAAGAGTAAACCGGAAGGATTCTTAGAACTTACAAAACACTACAATAATACTTTATCGGTATGGGGTGGCATGCCGTTTGAAGTGGATTGGTATAAATCTATGTTGGATGGTAAAAATATTCATCTTCGGTAAAAATTGAGAAGATTCAAACCGAAGCCCTTAGAGTTCCCTAATTGATTAGTAAAGTTTCTTTATTCCGAAGCTCAAATCATCTCGTAGAAGCTCTTTAAACGTGCTTAAAACGAGCGATAAGCTCAAACACAGCGAAAGATACCTGTTTTGTATCTCGTATTGATTCACCTCAATCTACAAGAGCTTAAAATTGATTTCTCGCTTACAAGCTCCGAAAGGAACTCGATTTCCCTGCCAAATTAGCAATATTTATAACCCAAGAGTCCCCTCTTCTTTTAAATGCCTCGTGAGTTAAGCCGCTAAATGGCTTAAACATAATTGCAGTTTCTACATCTGCAAGCGGTGATTTCCCCATGCTTTCTGCTTCAAAAACGTATTGATCCACTTTTCCGGTCTTTAATGCCTCTGCTATTGCTCTTTCATCGACTAAATCTCTGCCTGAAAGATTTATAACGATTGCTCCTTGTTTAAGATGTGCAATTCTTTCTTTAGAAAGAAACTTTTTATTTTCCTCTGTATCGGGCAGGTGAATCGTAAGTATTTCCGAACTACAAAGCAACCCACCTAAGGATTCCCTATATGCACCTTCAAAACGTTCTGTAGCATATACTGCCATTCCGAATGCTTTTGCTAGGTGGCAAACCCTTTCTGCCGTTTGATCTGAACCAACAATACCTAGCCTTTTACCTCTAGTTTCAAAACCTAACTCTGGCTGATATTTCCGTCGATAAGTTCTTCTATCGTTAATAGAAAATCTTTTAGCACAATCAAGCAAAAGTAAGATTACGTGCTCGGCTACAGCCTCAGTTTTGTAATCGAGAACTGTAAAAACTCTAATGCCACGTTCTCTGCAATATACCTCGTTAACATAGTCTGCATGGATTGTATTTAATGCTAAACCTTTAACATTTGGTGACTTTTCCAGTATCTCAGACAACCACTCTGAAGCATGCTTACCAAGTTTGTCGATTGAAAATGCAAGTATGTCTGCCTCTTTTGAGAGCTTGATTAAATCTTTTAATGAACTCTCTTTACCACTTTCAATAAATGAGACTTGTCCTGCATGCTCAAGTTTTTGAAGTTGGTTTAAAGTAAACTCTGACTTCGGGCATAAAATAGTTATATTTTTCATAAATTTTTCCTCCTTTAATAAACATAAAGATATATCCTGCTATGTTAAATTTTCTTTTCTAAATTTTCTGGAAATTTTCTAGGGGTAACTATGAACTTTATCTGACACTACTATTTATTTTACTCCATCTGCCCGTATTTTAAAAGTCCCATCTATAGAACCTGCCACCGTTAGGGTCGGGTTTACCGTAGTTATACCCCAGTTACGTTAAGCATATTGGCCGTGATAATTGAATTAATACTATAAAAAGTGAATTAGGGGGTGATAAACATGAGTTGGACAAATGCACAACGAAAGTACTCAAATAGTTCGAAAGGGAGAGCCAGTAGGCAGAAATACCAATTGTCAGAAAAGGGAAAAGCAAGCAGGGCTGCCTATATGGCAAGACGAAAAGCAAAACTAGCAGGAAAAGAACAAATAGAAACAATTCCCCCAGTGGAAAAGGAAGAAGAAACGAGTAAAATTGAGAAGGAAGCTGCTAATCAAAAGTAAGATCGTAAGCAATCCTTTCTAGAGAAGACCAGTTTTATCGCTGGTCTTCTTTTTGCCTCATTAAAGGGTTGCTTCGTAGGATTGCTTAATCAATTCAAAAACATAATCAATGTCTATTTCTGATTGGAGTTTAATCATTCCTTTATAGCCCCATTCATTACTGGTTACATCTTTAACTAAATTCTTAATATCAGCTGTGTATTTTGGATCACGTAACAAAACCATTATCCAAGTTGGCCTGAATTCAAAGCGGACAAAACTTTTAGTAGTTTTATAAGTAATCCCACTTTTTTGATTCTCTTTCTCCTCTGCATCTGGAAACTGTAGAATCTTTTCTCTCAGTATTTTAAATTTCTTTTGCATTTCTTGAGAGGTAATATTGAGATGATAATCGAGGTTATATTCAGCACCCTCTTCCCTCATCGTTGTCTTTTTTAATGACTTGAGTGTCGCAGGAGTATAAATACTTTCAAGATGAAGAATATCGGGCTCGTAATAATGATAAGACAAAAGCTCAATATGTTTTTCTTGCTCAACTGCTCCTTGGATATACCGACCAAATCCTTGAGCAACTAGAATAACTCTTGGCTGTTCCCAGTTAACTTTAATATTTTTGCCTAACCGATTTTCCACCAACAACTCAAAGTGTTTTTTGTTCTTAATAAGCCAGTTATAGTAAAAAAGTCCTTGAGCCAGTACTTCTTCATTTTCCTTCCATTTATATTCAATAATCACAGGAGAGTTGTTTTCATCCAAACCAAGAGTATCTATTCTCCCCTCCTGAATAGGATATTCTTTCTCTATAAATCTTACTCCGAGCATGTCTTCGAGGTTTTCAGCAAAAAAATCCCGCAAAGAAAACTCATCTCCAAATCCATCATCCTTTATAGAACATTTAATTACTTTGTTTTTATGAATTTGAAATATTGCCATATAAATTTAACGTGGATTGACTATAATTTCTACTTCATAAGAAATATCCTCATGACTCCTTTTTCCATTAAGTTCATCAAACCAATTATGGTTAGTAATCTTATGAAGCGGATCATATACAAAACCAAAGAGGGTTTTAGTGTTAGGGTGTTTATGGTAAGTGCTTATATCTGTATTTAACTCCTCTATAAACTTTTTTTCACCATCTCCTTCCCTAATAATTTTTACCTCGATAACAATATCTTCCGATGGAAGAACAAGGTCAATTCTCTTGCTCAATCCTCCATATTTTGGTGTGTAATCTTCTGTTTGAATTGTTGGGAATATTGGTTTAAGAACAGCATAAAGCAAATCTTGCACATCATATTCATCATTAATCTTAAATGCTTCTCGGTTTTCTCGCCGTTGCCCGGTAATTTTGATAACAGAATCCTGAAAGTTGCTAAGAATCGACTTTACTATGGATTTACCATCGTGCTCTTTGAACTTAAACCTGTTTTTAAGCTCGCTGTGGAGGAAAAACTTAATGAGAAAAATCTCTCTAAAGCTAATATCTATTGTAGCAACAAACTGTCCCAGCCTATTTACTATCGTTTCTTTTATTTCCGCAGCTTGCTTTCCTGTTTCAGGAAACAAGACATCTAGAGCATAAAGAGCCAGCAAGTTATTTGTACTCTCTTTTGCAATATTTATTTCTTCAGCTTTGGGTGGTGTAATTCCACTGCTTACAGAAAGCAACAGCTGATCAAAAAGACAGAAATTCTTTATATTGCTACTAATTTCATTTTTAATCTTGCCTAGTGCCTCCGAATCTCCTAGTCTTTCTGCCAGCAAGTAAATTCCAGCAAGCAATATTGGCTTATTGGAATAATGCACTCCCGGCTTAATCGGACTTTTGCCTATGATTGTTTGCAATAGTTGTTTTGCTTCTGTCTTCTTCTCGTCCGGCAAGCCAACATACCCCCAATAAGCCGCTTTTTCTTCTTCTTGATATGGAGAATCATTAAATCCCTCAATATTAAGGTTAAAGAACTTACTATATAAACAAACCAAAACAGCCCTATGCAAACTATCGGAGGATAATATTTCATGCTCCTTTTGCCTCAAATAAATATTTAGTTGATTCATCATATAAACCACAACTTGTCTTTAACTGTGGCAAGTTTTCTGTAATCCCAACCTGGAATCTCTTTTAATTTTCCGCTTAAAAATGCCAAAAGAGAGGGATAAAGAATGGTTATTGGGGTTTTAGAGGGGATGAAACTCCTACAAGATAGGAAAGAAAAGTAAAAGACCTGCTTTATAAGATAATCAATGTCTTTAAATGTTGATCTCGTATCTAGTACTACTAATAGTGGCGCTGGATTTCCTCTAATATTTCGGTGGAGTGAGGAAGATACGAAGGATAATAGTTTCTTATTATCGGAAGTTTCTACTAGTAATCCTCTTTGTGGCAGTTCTACACCATCGTTGGCAAAAATCCTAAAATTGTGTCCCTCGTTAAGATGTAATACGGCATATTCAATAGAATATTTTTTAAAGTTTTCTAATGCTTTTTCGATTGCCCAAAATTCATTATGTTTGCCAGCTGGTTTGAACAGATGGAAAATAAGTCTTACTTCATTTTCAGGCTGAATATTCTCTCTTTCTATCAAACCTGATATTAACGTAATAAGTGAATCTTTTAATACTTCCCTGTAATTGTCAGCAGTTGCGAGTGTTGAACATTCCCCAACAATGTATCTACCAGTAAAATCGAATACTGTTGCAAGACCAATAATTTTTCTTGCTGCATCATTACCATCCTTCAATATAGAGCTTCCTATTCCAATAATAAACTCTTTTCTTAAAGGATCGAGTCTTTCTATTGCCCATGGTGTGCCTCCTATTTTTCCGTATATTGCTAATGCAATATTATTTAACACATAGCTTTCTATACCCCTCATCTGCTTAATTGTTTCAATCTCTACCTCTTGGCTGGGGACACGATCACCCATCAGAAGAGATTTAATAACATAGTAAGGATTTTGTTCAGTTGGTAAGTATCTATACTCCTCGGAAATAATAATCAAAGCTACATCATAATCGCTAGTTTTTAAATCGCTACTATAGAGTAGGTTCTCATATCCTTTTAGAACAGACTCCGCTTTCGAAAAATACAAGTCTTTGATTACGATATTCTCAAAATGGAATAGGCTTTTTAACGTTCCTGTCAGCTTCTTGAGGAATAATTCAACATTACCCTTATGTTCAACCGGCGATAACACTAAAATTTTTAATTCTTTTTGGGGATCGATAAACGGTCCTTGTTCACTAAGTGCATCACTTGGATATTTTGCTTTTTGGGGTTGATTATCTCTATAAAAGTGTGTGGGGCGGAAAAGTATGTCTTTTTTTAATCCGTTGGAATTACTGGAAATAGCAAAATTGAGTATATCTTTAATATCAAAAATCCCACCTAAAAACAATTTATCTTTATTCTTTTTTATAAATTCATACGTTTTATGGATTTTGGAATATATTTTATTAGGTTTATTTTCCATATCGAGAACGTTTGAGAACTCTTCTGTTTTACCAATTGAGCTTAAATATTGAAGTTGGTTTTTTCGGTCTGCCAAAGGAACTACATCAGAAGCATTTATAGATGTCTTATCATCCAAAATAAGAACGTCTTTATCTACCTGAACAACTTTTGATATCTCTCCGGTAGCTTTTTTTATAAGCATCCCTCTTGGATCAACTCCTCGTTCCATTAGTTTACTTACTGCATCTGTAAATTCGGTATGGAAACTATAATTTATTAGAAAACCCAACTTGGGTTGACCCGCAAAGTTCATTATTTCTGTTTCAATAGATACTTTGCTGTAAAGAGCCAGTCCTGAAATATTAGGACATAGATTATTTTCGAGATTTACAAACTCAGGTATAAAAAGTTTCTTTCCAACAAATTTAAGCCCAATACTTTTCAAAAAACTGTCAACACTTACTTGAATGATTTTTGCAAATAAGCGGGGTTTATATAAAAAACTAATTGTTTGTATTGAATTATCGGGGAAATTAATAGTTGAGGTATCTTCTCTAGTTTGCCAAACAAACACTTCCTCTCCATCACGATAAAAAAAGTAGTCAGGATTTAGCTCTCTTAGACTTTTAAGATTGTCTCTATCTATATACCTACCAACAGCTAGATCGATACTCTGTGCTGAGAGTATTAGCTCAAAAAAATTTAAGCTAATTTTCGGATCACCATTAGCCCTATAGGAACCATCATAAATGCTCATATATTTTCTAAATTCTCCTATTTAACCCTAAAGTCAATTTTTCCCCGTTGACTTTCGTAACAGTTTCGGTATTATTAATATATACCATATGAATGGAAAACTCAAGAGGACATTGACCCCTAAACAGAAGAGCATACTTGATTTTATTACCTCTTTTTCTACTAATAAGGGGTATGCCCCCTCTTTGGAGGAGATAGGTAAGAAATTTGAGCTTGTTATCTCAACAGTACATCAGCATGTTAAAGCTTTGGAAACCAAAGGTTATCTGAAAAAAGAGAATAATCAGCCACGAGGAGTATCTTTGTTTGAGCAAACACCTGATGCTGTAGAAATTCCTCTTTTGGGAAATATAGCTGCTGGAACACCAATAGAGCCTATTGAAAATCCAGAACCGATAAAAGTGCCTAAGAATTTAGTATCTAAGCATGGTGATTATTATGCTTTAAAGGTTAAAGGTAACAGTATGATTGAGGATGGAATTTGGGATAATGATATTGTTGTCATCAAAAGCCAACCCACCGCAGACAATGGGGATACAGTAGTAGCTATAACTGAAGACGGAGTTACTCTTAAACGATATAAAAACCAAAATGGAAAAATATTTCTGGAACCAAGAAATTCCAGGCTTGAGAATATTTATCCCAAAAGTCTTGAAATTAGAGGTAAATTTGTAGGATTAATTAGACAAGACTAATATGCCAACTGTTTTTGACTATCATAATAATGTTATTTCTCAAACAAGTCTGTTTTCAGACATTAAAACACAGCCACCACAATTACTTAAATGGGTAGGAAACAAACATCGCTTCGCATTGAAAATAATTGATAACTTTCCCAAACGATACAACAAATATATTGAACCTTTTGTAGGCACTGGAGCAGTTTTAGCAGCCTTAAATCCGCATAATGGCATAGCTGGAGATATGCTAGCACCACTAATTGAAATTATGAAATTGCTTCAAGATTCCCCTGACACGTTAATAAAAAGCTATGCTGATAATTGGAATAAGTATCAAAACGATCCAAAAGGACATTACATAAGTGTTTTGAAATCTTTTAACACATCTCCCAATGCATTAGATCTACTTTTTCTATCAAGAACTTGTTATGGAGGAGTTGTTAGATTTACAAAAGAAGGAAAAATGAGTACTCCAATCGGGCCCCATAAACCGATTCCTCCTGAATCATTCGCAAAAAGAGTTTTTTTATGGAGGGAAAGAGTTGCTAATACAAAATTTTTTAATGCCGACTATAGAGAAACTATGGGAATGGCAGAAAAAGACGATATTATCTATTGTGATCCGCCCTACGTTGATAGCCAAGCTATCTTATATGGTGCACAGACATTCAAATTGAGGGAATTGTTCAAGGAAATTGAAAAAGCAGTAAGCAAGGGTGCAAAAGTTGTGTTATCTATTGATGGCCATAAAAAATCAGGTAAAAAAATATTAGACATCGACTTTCCAAATGGTTTGTTCAAACAAGAATATTTGATAAATAATGGTAGTTCCATGCTTCGCAGGTTCCAAAAATCTGGAGAAACAATGGAGGGAGAGGACGTAAAGGATAGATTACTACTTACTTGGTAACATCACCCCAAGATTTCACAATATCTGGCCACCGATTCACTACTTCTTTCCCAAAGAGGACTTCATCAACATATTCCTCATGTAACATGTCAACAATACGACAAATATAAGATCTTCCAAGATTCCACCAAGTATAACGATCATCAACCATTAAGTAGTGTTTTATATGTATGTTTTCTGACTCTTTTAATTCCAGTAGTTCTTTTCCATCTAGCATGGTTTCATAAATACCATCAGCTACACGACTTCCAAACGTGGTTGTACCATAGTATTCTTTAATCTCCCAAACAGCTACGGGATTTGAACTGTTTGGATATACACCATCAAACCTTCTAGTAAATGTTCTCAGTGGCCTTTTATTAAATGTTGCTACCGTTAGAGTTTGAGGATCGTCTTCAAAGTTACAACTACCCAACGTTTGTTCAGTTAGCATATTTACAATGCCTGTCAAATAAGCATTGTGTCTTTTTTTGCCTTTTTGTTTATTCATTGGAAGTTTACACTTAGGTTTTATTTGAACTAATAATTCATCAAATATCTTTTTCGCATCTTCTCTTGTCATTAAATTTGATTCAACGTCTTTCTCTATAACCCTTGATCTAAAATTCAAATAACCTACTAAAACCTCAATATAAACTCTCCCATCATTTAATTTTTCCAATAGATGAGAGGTGTCTAGCCCCTTTTTATTCATGGCCTCAAGAATTTCATCTTTGTTGTATGTTTTAAGTTTGTTAGTTCCCCTTTCGGAATATCCTAAAACACCAGATAAAAATTTTACATGTGCCCAAAAATGTTTTGGTAAATCCAAATAATCTTTGTTTGCTAACATGGGAGTATTATATCAATCCTTAATAAGATTTTCCTGGTTAGAAGTCATTTAGTTATCTGTGAAATAATTCTTCAACTTTTACATTAAACTTTCGTGATATTTTCATCAGGAGCTTTAATGATGGGCTTCCTTTTCCTGCTTCAAGGAATCCCACGTAAACTGTAGAAATCCTTAGTTGTTCAGCTAGTTTTTCCTGTGTTAAATTATGTTCCTTTCTCAATTTTTTAAGTTTCTTACCTAATGCTTGTAGGGTTTGGCGACTAGTTTTTGGCATACCATTATATTGTGAAGTGTCCTAACTAAAATTTTGATAAACTAGAATTATAGATTTAGCCTCAAATAACCCTTGTTTTTTACCTTTGGAAATACTAAGATATATTTATAGAGAAAATTATGAAGAAGATAATTAGTCTGTCATTTGTTATTTTAGTATTGTTTACAACTGTAGCTTCCCCAATATATGCAAAAGAAAGCTCTCTACTCCCCCCATGGTTTATTGATGCAATAAAGCCAATACAAGATTCCATAAACTCTCTAATTCAGAAAATAGATCACCACGAAGCGAGAATTGCTGAATTGGAAAAGAAAGTTGATTTTGATTTACCTAATCAATGGAATGTTTCTTTTTACGAGGATAGATTTATTATGAATACCCCTAATAATGATCCCTCAGGCTCTATTTCATTACCTAATGTTCCATCTGATTACAACTGCTCATGGAACAATGCAGTAATTGATTTAGGCACTTCTGCAAGAGCAATCGCTCATTTAAGTACCGGAGACATCTACGGTGCTGGTAATTGCCATGGAATTACATTTAGAACAAGCAATATTCCACCAAGCGGAAGTACATTTGAAACGGATATTTATGTTTTTTGGCAAGGTACGGAAAAGCATGCAAAACAGAGTATCTTAGTTCCTGACCGACCATTTCCAACATGGGGTTCACTTTTTAGTCCGACCAGTAATGGATTGAGCATACAAGGAACAGGAACAATCGGCATAGGAGCAACTTCACCTGGAATAAGTATCTCTAATCCTCCTGATAGTGATCTATTGAGAATTAACAACTAATTTATAAGCAATAAAGATCATTTCCCCTTCAAACAAATAGAACACTCGTTGACTCTAAATTTTCCTGTCTTAATTGCTTTAACTGCTGCTTGAGTATAAGTAAATGGTCCCCACCACTGACCATTTTTCTTGTTATATGGTCTATCTGGGAACATTCCTTTGCCGTCTTTACAGTAAACACAATCTGATTTATGAATTATTGCCTTGTCATGGAGCCAATTCTCATATACATGATATTTCATTCTCATAATGCTCTTACCGTCAAGTATATCATCATGACACACTGACTAAACTCGCTATTTAGGGACATTTTTCGTAGAATCAAATATAAATAAATATGAAGATGAAAAATCAAAATGAAGATTTATTAGAATTAAAAATTGATATTCAAACCGATAACGACATTTACTATCAAGAGCTTGCTTTATTATTTGATAAACCTGAATTTCTGAATTTACTACCAGTCCTACGTAAAACATACCATGTTACCACTCTTCTCCCTCTCAGCGATTATGATGAAGAACTTAATTATTACGAAAGAGGCTATTATATGGAAGATACAAAAGTAAAAATCGACCTATCAAAGTATACCAAGATTGAGGAAGTCAAAGAATCTTTTTCTGAATTTTATGACCATATTAAAACTTCTCATGTCTTACCTGAAACTATGGATGCAGAGTGCGATTTGATATGTTACGAGTTTAACAGACCCCCGTACTTTCTTGAACCCATAAAGCAAGCCATTTATTGCGGAGCTACTGATGCTTCCTTCTTTGAACCAACTCAGGTTAGAACTGTCAATTTTTCCGTGGTTACTGCATGGCCAGCATTAGAGCAAATAGCTATATTTGTTTCTCCGACTTCAACCTACGAAGATGTTAAAGAAGAGTTTAGGAAAGCGAAAGAATTGATGAAAACCGAAGAAAGGTTATCGTACTATAAACCACGGACTGATACTGCACCGAATATCAGAAAATATCGCCATTGGCATTGGGAACATTTATCAGGAAAAAAATATACCACTATTGCTGACGAATGGATGGTCAATCCTTTAGCGGAAGAATCTGACTCTGGAGCAGACGAAAATGTTGTTTTAAAAGGGATACAAACCTACAAAAGACTTCTTGAGCTGTAAGGTGCATTTTACAGGCCTGTAACTTTCATTAATCTTTCCTGTGCATTGAGCGAAAATATAGCTAGTTATTCAAAAACTCAATGAATATGGAAATGAACGATAAGAATTATAAAACATCAGATTTCTGCTTAGCAGCATACCTGCTGGCAAAAAATATCCCCTTAACAGGAACAGTAAGAGAAGAGAATAACAGAGTTACCTTTGTTTACCAAACCTCCAACGAATTGAGTTTACTTATCGATAAATATTTTCAGATGCAAGCCATGGTTGAACCTATGGCTTTCTTTGCGGCCCAAAAAAGGCTAAAACAGATCATTTATCAAAAATAGTAGTAACCAATCAAATATGAATATGAAAATACTAGATACCGTAAAAATTAAAATAAAGCTCAAAGGAATTGACGAAAATCCCTTGGCTATAGTTACTCTGAACTTAAATGACGAAATCGAGCTTAGATTTTGCCCTATACTCTGGAAACAAAGTCATACTGGTCTTTTCTTCACGATGCCATCTCTTAAATCCAATGGTTTTCAGAACTGTGTCGTCATTTTAAACGAAAACGATTACAAAGAGCTTCAAGAAAAAGTAATACAAGAATTCATTCAAGCCGCTAAAGAACACTACTATCCTGACGAATTTAAAAAAATTGAAGCCGCCGTAAATAAAGAAAAAGAAGAAGAATTAAACATTGATGAATTACCAATATGAACAACACTTATATTAACTTTGACTTATATGGACTAGATGTTTACTTAACTTATGTATACATAAGTACACATAGGGAATTAGGTATTAGTAATGATTATTTAAGATTAACTAGAAAATTAAAAGAAAAGTATCAGTTTTTAACCATTTTTACTAGGAATACAAATAATCAAATAAAGAGTATTAAAGACTCATTTAGCTTCGAAGTTCAAGACTCTAATTTAAAAGTTAATAGTAATGGGAATGAATTGAATACCGCCCTTATGATTTCAAATCCCCAAAGAAGGGAGGTGGACAAAAGTGAATAAAAATTTACCCGACGATATGAAACTAAAGTGTTCTTTATACACTGAGGATGGCGGGAAAACGTGGTTTATTGGTGATGTCTTTTATCTTGCAGACAATAGCATCGTTAGATCACAGGGAGATAACTTTCTGGATTCAAGTGAATTCGAAGGGAAAGTATTAGTCCTTCAATAACTATGAATACCCGAAGGAGCCAGCCAAACAAATCAATCTTAAAAAATCAGATGGATCGGCTGGCTCTTTTGTCGGGTGCCTCAATATCAAAAGGAGAGATATCATCAAGAACTAATAATTCCATAAAAGGAAATGGGCTAGATAGAAAGTTGGTTCAAAGGAAAGATACTACCCCCGGTCAAGCTAATAAAGAAGTAGAAAAGTTGGCTAAGGCTTGGTGTGAGCTATTGCTCAACCAGATGCAAGAAGCACAATTAACAGGAATTGATCGGTGCCATTGAACCTAAAACCATTGAAAATATAGATATAGATCACTAATAAATCATTAAACTATGCGATCATCAGATAACCAAACAATCAGCGAAAACAATAAAAAACCTGCCTGTCTTTCATATTGCCGGGTATCTACGTTGGAACAAAAGGATAATCTAAGCATTGAAACCCAGCAGATAAAGATACTCGAAAAGATAGAAGATTTAGGTGGTTATCTTGCCGAAGATTGTTACATTGATAATGGCATATCGGGAACTTCGATGAATAGGCCAGGACTCCAAGCTCTTTTAGCTAGGTGTTCTAAAAAAGACATTGACTATTTAATCGTTCAAGATAGCTCCCGTATCTCCCGCAATACTTTCGAATACCTATATATCAAAAGTGAGTTGAAAAAATTCGGAGTTAAAGTCATTCCCCTCACAGGAATAGTTGATGACGATCCAATAAGCCAGACAATGGATGAAATGATGGCGGTCGTAAATGCCCTGCATCCACGAATGACCAGCTTCAAAGTCAAACAAACAGCCGCAGAGAAATTCAAAGCAGGTTATTATCCTTCCGTTGCTCCTTTAGGCTATAAAAACATACTTAATCCTAACCCAAGTGGTTCTTATGATAAAAAAATTGTAGTCCCTGACCCTAACTCTGCTCCGTTTATTACTCAAGCATTTAAAATGTATGCAACTCGTAACTATTCAATTTACGATATTCGGCAGTATCTAAATAAGCATGGTGTTTTGGGCAAGAAAGGAAGACCATTACAATTTTCAGTTACTCACACAATGTTAAGAAACAAATTTCATTGGGGTTGGATGCATCATGGAGGTTTGGAGGGTATGGGTAAGCATGAGCCAATAATTGATAAAGAAACTTTTGATTTAGTACAGAAAATCCTGGATGAAAAGGGTGCTTTTGGATTGAGAAAAAGAAAACACAACTTTCTGCTTAGGGGAATTGTATTTTGTAAAGACTGTGGTCGCAGGTATGTGGCTGAATGGCACTATCACGAAAAATATAAAACAGGTAATGGCCGAATTGGAATGTACCACTGCAGTCAAACTGGGAAACGTGGCAAGTGTCCCTCAAGGTATGTATTGCTAACTGATCTCGAACAGCAAGTACAGGATCAAGTTGAAAAACTGGAATTTAAGCAAGATTTCATTGATGCAGTTAATAAATACATAAATGAGGTTTATACAGACAGTATTGAGAGAGTAAAAGTTTTCAGAAAGGGTATCTGTAACAGGCGCGATGCTATTGAAATGAGAAAAGAAAAGATAGAAACCGATTATGGTAATAACAAGATACCTGCTGAATTACTGCTAAGGCTTAATGCTAAATTAGATGCAGAAATGCTTGCTATTCAAAAGGAATTAGCAGAGGTAGAGAAGATAAGAACAGTTGATATATCGGTAGTAAATGACGTATTGGAATTAACTAGAAATATCGCTAGAAGCTATGCTAAAGCTGATATAGACCATAAAAGGGCCTACCTGCACTTCTTCTTTCAAAAGATATGGGCAAAAGACAAGAAAATCGTGGAAGTTGAATATACACCGGCACTTCAGGTTCTTAATGAGGCTCACCTTGGTGTAACAAGTGCCGAGAATCATAACTTTAATACAACTGCACAATTAGCATGTACTATCAAAACATTTGAGGATTTTAGACTAGTACAACAGATAAGAGAAGACATAGAGAAAGTCAGACCCTCCCTTATTCCCGCTATTGCCTAATTTTGGGTATATTAAGTGCCACTCAGCTCCCCCGCGTGGATTCGAACCACGAACCTTGATCTTACAAGTGCTCCCGATTTTCATCAGGACTTGGACTATCTCATAACCATTGCTTTCGCTTTAGGCTTCAGGCGTATAGTCTCTGAACCTTGTCCGATATTACATCGGACCTTGGCTGCGGATTACCATTTTAAAGGTTTCCCGACAATTAACCCAATTTTTCAACTCCGATTTTTCGAAGAAGCTGCAATATTTTACAGGATCCCGCTCTACCGTTGAGCTACAGGGGAATATAGGTCAATGTACAATTTACAATGTAAAATGTATAAAAATACAATATATAAACTGTACAAAGAAATAAAATTTAAGGTGCGATCAACTATTAAGTTTTGACTTCTTAATAATCGAAGTTAAGATTTTGATAAGTTCGTTTACTTCTAAAAGTAAGTTACTTACCAAATCTTTATCGGTTAATTTTACCTCATTTGTAATTTTAAGCCAATATTCTGTTTCCCTAGCTTCTTTTAAAGCAATCGTCATGGTATGGATAAATTCCTTTTTAGATCCACAGTTTTGAGCCTCTTCTATATTTGCACCCACGCTTGTTCCAGACCTGATAATTTGATTGCCAATAGCGAATCCTGAAGTGTCTTTTGGGAAAGTTCGTACTAGTTGAACTATTCGAATACTGAATTTTAGGCTTCGCTCTCGGATGTGATAAATTGGAGCTTCTTTGTACATTCTACATTGTACATTTTACATTATTCTAAGTAGTCCCGCAGTTTTTTGGCCCTGGTGGGGTGCTTTAATTTCCTGATGGCTTTGGCCTCAATTTGTCTGATTCTTTCCCTGGTAACCCCAAACTCTTTCCCCACCTCCTCCAATGTCCTTTGTTTCCCATCCTCCAAACCAAATCTTAGCTGCAGCACTCTTTTTTCCCTGGGGGAAAGCGAATCCAACACCTCATCTAAATGAATTTTTAAAAGCTCACGAGTGGCCTGCTCATCCGGCTGTAAACCCTGGTCAGCAATAAAATCCCCTAAATGAGAATCCTCCTCATCCCCCACTGGCGTTTCCAAAGAAGTAGGTTCTTGGGAAACTTTGATAATCTCACGGGCTTTGCTGGGGTCAATTTCCAAAGCTTTGGCAACCTCCTCAGGGGCCGGTTCCCTACCCAATTCCTGCATCAGCCTCCTTTGCGTCCTATTAAAACGGTTGATGGTTTCCACCATGTGAACCGGAATCCTGATGGTCCTGGCCTGGTCTGCAATGGCCCTGGTGATAGCCTGTCTAATCCACCAGGTGGCATAGGTGGAGAATTTATAGCCTCTTCTCCAGTCGTATTTATCAACCGCCCTCATCAACCCGATATTCCCCTCCTCAATCAAATCCAAAAGACTCATGCCGCGTCCGACATATTTTTTGGCAATGGAGACAACCAGCCTCAAATTGGCAGAGGTTAATCTGTCTCTGGCTTTTTTCTCCCCTTTTTCCGCTTTTTTGGCCAATTCTATCTCATCAGTAGCTGTTAGCAGAGGAATTTTGCCAATATCCCGCAAATATTGCCTGACCGGATCTGTCACTGAGCCTTCTTCCAAAGTGGACAACAGCTCCAATTCTTTCTCCAGCTCTGTGGCGGTTTTAGAATCGGCATCCAGCTCCTCTGCTGTTGTTTCAAAAACATCAATGTTTTCATTGATCAATTTAATATAGAATTCATCTAAACTCTCAATTTCCTCTTCAGGCTTGGGGAAAATTTGCAAAATTTCCTCCTGGGTAATGAAACCCCGTTCCTGACCGAGTTTTAATAATTTTTTAGCATCCAGTTGTACTTCTTTCTTGTGTTTAGCCATAATGGTTAGTAACAAGTACAGTAAAGGTAACCAGGCACAAGTATTTATAACTTGTTACTTGTCACTAGTTACCTGTTACCTTATAAATTCTTGAGCTTCACTGATAAATCCCTAAATCTTTTGTTCAAAGACTCCACCACTTCCATCTTACCAAACTCCTGGGCATTTTTAATCTCCAAAGAGAGTTTTTCCAAAGAAGCTTTGATTAAAGCTTTCTTAAGTTCGGAAACCACACTTTCTATCTCTTGCTGCCAAAGTTTACCATCGAGAAGTTTACTGTCAATTTCCGTTAAATACAACCTGTCAACTTCTGAAAGTAACTCTTTCGGCAATTCCTTAATAAACTCATTAATATTAAAAGACTGGCTTTTGAACGATATTGAGTCCAAATATAAAAACAGCAGCACATAAATCTGTCTGAAGTATTCTCTTAAAAAGAGCGTTTCAGGAAAGTTAGGTACAAAGTTAAGTCCGGCAGGCGGATGAAGCAGGAGGGCTATTAGATAATCTTCCAAAAGCTCCCGTCTGTTTTTGACAGCTACCACATTATCCTGAGCAGGATGCTGTTTTAATACCTGAGTAAAAGTGCTTATTCCCGCCTTTCTTGTCTGATCAATATTTTCCCTGATTATTTTTTCATCGGTTTTTAAAAATGCCGATAACTTTTGAATATAGTGCTCACGAACCAAATCATTGGTAATTTTTGCCCAAACAGGTATCAGTTCTTCTCCGATTTTTTTCAGATCTTGCGGATTTTTGCTGTCCAATCTTTTGGATACGGATACCAGATAATAATCATAAATCGGTACAGCCCCCTCTATGGCTTTTTGCCAAACCTGCACATCCTCCAGTACCGCATCAGCCGCATCTTTTCCGCCCATCAGTTGAATAACTTTTATATCCAACCCTGCTTTATCTGCCATCTCAATACCCCTCCGGCAGGCACTATCTCCTGCCAAATCCATATCAAATCCCAAGGTGATAGTTGGAGTGTATTTTTTAATCAGTTCTATTTGACCCTCTGTTAGAGCAGTACCTTTTGAGGCAACCACGTTTTTAAAGCCCGCCTGATGGGATAAAATTACATCCATCTCACCCTCCACCAAAACAGCTTCCTTTTTATTCCTGATTTCTCCTCTTGCCAAATTCATGCCAAAAAGGAAACTGCCTTTGTCGAAAATGGGGGTTTGGGGAGTATTGATATATTTTGGCTCTTGGTGGGTCAAAACCCTGCCGGAAAAACCCCTTAATTTTTCTTTTCCATCAATTAAAGGGTATGTTATCCTGCCTCTGAATCTGTCATAACAGCCTGATTTTGCAGGCACCCCTAAACCAGAATCGATAATCTCCTTCAAGGTAAAGTGTCTTTTGAGTAAAAATTTTGTCAAAGACTCCCAGGAATTGGGGGCATAACCTAGACAGAATTCTTCAACAGCAGAATCTGACACTCCCCTATCTTGCAAATATTTTAAGGCTCTTTTACCTAAAGGGTGTTTGGTTAAAATGTAGTGAAAAAATTCCTGGGCTTTCAGGTTAATCTCAAATAGCCTATCCCGAAAATCTTTTTTGCCCTCAATTCTTGTTAAGGTAATTCCTGCTTTCTTTGCTAAAATCTCTAATGCTTCTTTAAACTCCATCCCCTCTTTTTCCATTAAAAAGGTATAAATGTCGCCGCCCTTGGAACATCCAAAACAATGCCAGATTTGACGTTCCGGTGAAACTACAAATGACGGGGTCTTCTCGTTATGGAATGGGCAATTAGCCTTAAAGTTAATACCTGATTTTTTTAAGGTTAAATACTCGGAGATCAGATCTACAATATTAATTTTCTCTTTGATTAAATCTTTGTCATCCATTCTTTATCAGTAATTCATCCAGTCGTTCCAAGCTAATGGTTACCACTAGAGATTGCTGGGCAAATAATACACCAAAAAGATCCCGAAAACAACTCCAGACCAAAATCCTGCTGGTTGAAAACTTTTTATATACCTTTTGCCAGTTGTTGCTTCATCAAACTTTGATATGGCACATCAAGTTCAGAAGCTCTCTCTTTATAGCGTTTAACAATCTTTGTTGGTATGCGCATCGTTACCCTGGTTGTTTTTTGCTCACCATGAACTTTTAGAAATTGTTCCAAATCAAAATGTTTAAAATCGGATGAAGCAAAATAATCAGACAGGTCGATCTCCATCCAGAATTGATGCTCCTTTTCTTCAGTTTTAAATTTAGGTACTATTAATTTTTTCTTCATAAATCTTATTTACAAGCTTTGCTTATAAATTTTTACCTCCTTTCGTTTTACGTCCCGTGCATGAAGTATCCTTATACGGCCGAATCTGGTAGTAAATACCAAAAAGAGTATTCTTGATTTTCGCGTTTTACCAATTACTGAAAAACGGGCTTCAATTTGGGAATGAGGTTCATCCGGGCCTTTGATGGCATTAGGGTCTTTCATTGCTTCTTCCGCCTCAAACGGTCGAACCTGATGCCGCTCCCATAAATGCGCTACATTTCCAAAGTCCCATTCAAAACGCTGTTTCTTTTTTGGCATATCTAGTACATCTTTGGTATGTACATACTAATATATGCATTCTAGCTTGTCAAGCCTTGGATTGGTATAATATGGAAACCTGGAGAGGTCGCATAGTGGCCTAGTGCACGATCTTGGAAAGATCGCATATCCGCAAGGGTATCGAGGGTTCAAATCCCTCCCTCTCCGCTAGCTAATTAGAAGTAAATATTCCTTATTCCCTCCCCCACCTAAAATCGGAGATTCCATTTCACCCTGTAACCTAAAACCTAAAACCTGTAACCATTTCAAAACCTCATTTTTAACTTGTTCTGCAATTTCTGGAGTCAAAACCCCTTTTACCAGCAACTTCTTATCAGCTTCATAGTGCGGTTTAACTAATGCAATAATTGTGCCACCTGGCTTTAAAAACTTTTTTACAACAGGTAAAACCAACTCTAATTTTGTCCAGCCAGCATCTATAGTAATTAAGTCCACTCTCACATTGTCATTGCGAGCGACCACAGGAAGCGTGGTAATCTCTTTTCTAGATTGCTTCGTCGCTATACTCCTCGCCATGACGGAAGAAGGAAGGCTTTCAAGATGCAGGATATTGACTCGCTCCATTACTACCACTCTTTCATCATTGCGAAGTTTCCAGGCTAATTCCCCATATGCAGTATCCAGGGCATAAACTTTTTTGGCCCCATTTTGCAAAAGGCAATCCACAAATCCGCCAGTAGAGGAACCCACATCCAAACAAGTCAAATTTTCCAAATTTAGCTTCCAATTTTCAATTGCTGCCTGAAGCTTCTCCCCACCACGAGATACAAATTGGTCACTTGCCATATATTTGAAGAGCTTTTTTAAATAATGCTTTGTCTTGAGAAAAAGTTAGTTGCTTTAACGCTTCATCAACCTCAAACCAACCAGCTTCCTCAACTTCCCAGTCATGATCCTTGGGATCACCGGATAAATATTTCATTAAAAAATAAGTCACCACTTTAAAGATCTTCTCACCTTTATGGCTATAAACATACTTTGAATAACCAACTTTGCCTAAAATTTGCGCTTCCACCCCACCTTCTTCTTTGACCTCTCTTAAGGCTGCCTGCTCGGAAGTTTGTCCGGGGTCAATTAAACCCTTGGGAAAACTCCAGTGGTGATTTTGAGAATGCTTGGTCAAAAGCACTTGACCAGCCTCATTAAAAACTATTCCACCAGCAGAAAATTCCCGTTTCATATTAAGATAAAGATTCCAGAAGTTTTACAAATTTTAAGAAGATTTTATTTGGAATAAGTACCCCTAAAGATTCATTATTTCTCATAATCCTCAATATCTTACCTTTTCTCTCTGCTTCTTTAATTATTTTTGTTAAACCAGCTTGAGCTTGCTGTATACTGATAAATTCTTCATCAGCGATTAATTGTCTCATATGTAATAATTATTACAGAATCCTTACAGTTTGTCAAGCATCCAAGCATTATACCATTGACCCATTCGATTCCACTCAGGGTCAATCCTGAACTTGTTGTCCTTCGAATCCCTCAGGACAACCCTGAATTTTATTGAAGGGTTGAAGGATTGACAAACATTTAGTATTACTATAAAATAGGTATTACTATGCAGATACAACTTACCACCGTTACTCAAAAAGGGCAAGTCACAATTCCCTCTCTCATTAGAAGAACCTTAGGCTTAAAAAGAGGCGATCAGGTTAAATTCAGTCTAACAGGCAAGAAAGCAGCTCAATTAAAACCGGCTAAAAAATTCTCCATCATGTCGCTTTATGGCTCTTTAAAACCAAGGATTAAATATAAGAAAACAGATGACATTTATAAAATTATCAAAAAGGAAGAACAGGTTTGGCCTGAAGCTGCTGTGGAGAGAGATTTAAAAAGTAAAAATAGATGATATTTTTAGACACAAACATCATTCTTAGGTTTATTCTCAAAGATCACCCTATTTATTCTCCTAAAGCAGAAGAGATTATTGAAAAAATTGACAGGGGCGAGGTCAAAGTTTATATTTCCTGGCCCACTATTCTTGAGGTAGTATTTGTATTGCAAAATTCCATTAAATTACCCAAAAAAGAAATTGCCGAGAAATTGCTGCCTATTTTTCATTTGGAAAATGTGCTTGTAGAGCAAAAAGGTCTTTTAGATATCATCTTTGAATACTATGTTGAGAAAAATATTAGTTTAACTGATGCCTATAATGCAGTCTTTATGCAGAAGAAAAAAGTCAAGCAAATTTATTCTTTTGATGAGGATTTTGATAAATTTCCCCAAATTGAAAGACTGGAAAAATAAACCCACTGGCAGAAAATTCTCTTTTCATTTTATACGGATAAAGTCTCCAGAAGTTTAACAAATTTTAAGAAGATTTTATTTGGAATAAGTACCCCTAAAGATTCATTATTTCTCATAATCCTAAGTATTTTACCTTTTCTCTCTGCCTCTTTAATTATTCTAGTTAAACGAGCTTGAGCTTGCTGGATACTAACAAATTCTTCATCAGCAATCAGTTGTTTCATATATAATAATTACAGGATTATTACAGCTTGTCAAGGATTCTGATTACAGATTACTGGACAAAATCATGTTTGACATTAGGTTACGCTTAATCGATAATTAAACTTAAATGACACAGCCACAAAATGAAGTATCTACAGATACCAGAATGCTAGTGACAGTATTACTGTTGGTATTTCTTTATCCTATTGGGATAATCGTGATGTGGTTTTGGAAGATAAGATGGCCAACATGGGTTAAAATTGTTATTTCTCTACCATTAGTTTTAATGGTTATTTCTCTCATACTAATTTTATTGTTAAATCCCATATATTCGCAAACCACCACATTTTAATCACTTAGCTGATGTAGCGGAGGGTGCAGGAGTCGAACCTGCTAGGGCTTACGCCCGATGGTTTTCGAAACCATTACTTTACCGTCCAGTCCACCCTCCTTAAGCGCCCTCGGCGGGAATCGAACCCACATTACGAACTCCGCAAGCTCGAGGTTTATCCGTTAGCCTACGAGGGCTTATACGCTGTAGATTATACTGTAGCTGGAAACTTTAAACAATTTTCCGGACTAAATTTTTTCCGTGAAATCACATTAATTTTATATCATCAGGTATAAAGGGGAGTCTTTCTTTGGCAAACGTAAGCCATTCTTTCAATGTTTCTTCCTCTGGCTGTGGAGTCTTGAGATTAAAACCATAATATGTAGTTCTACCTGCTTCCCGTTTTGTAATTATTCCCTCATTAGTTACCCTTTGTAGGTAATTAACAAATGTTTGTCTGGCAATTTTGCCTTTACTGTGTTTGAAGAGATTCTTAAACTGCAGCTCAGACCGTTTTATTAATGGCTTAAGAATTGATTTAATTTGGGTTTCAGCATCTTGTCTTTCAAGAAACTCATTCCGTTTTGCTTCAAGACTCAGTTTCACCACATCAATCATAGACAGTACCAGTGCTTCCTGGACAAAAGAAACAAAGTGGTTTAGGTTCTTCCTCTCAAGGGAATATAACAGGTATTTATAATACCTCTCTTTCTGCTTATGGTAATAGTATGAGGTGCTATAAAGGTTTTTTTGATTAATACCCAGATCACGGAAAAAAAGGTGCTCTAAAACCCTACAAACCCTTTTATTCCCATTATTAAAGGCATGGAGTGCATAAAGCGCAGTATGAAACAGCGCCACACCAGTAATTGTTTTATGTTCTTTAAACCAGCTTAGTAATTCCTCTACGCCTTTTTCAATTTCTTTGTACGGGGCTGGAATATATGTGCCTACCCTGATTAAATCATTATCCCTATATCTACCAGCTTTATAGACAGTAAACTCGGGTAGATACTTGGCAAAAATATCTAACCCTTTACTTAAACTGTGATGAATATCCCGCAATGTATCCGGTGCGACATCATCAATTTTTAGCGTCGATTGGTTTAAACTGCGGAAGGTTTTAGCGATATTGAAAAACTCCAGTTTCTCATAATCTTTCCTTGTTAGTTTTTGATTTGCTTTGAGTTTATCACTGATAAAAGTGTATTCTTTGTTAGCCAAGATCACATTATAGACATCTTTAGCTTCTTGTAAGGTTAAGGAGGAATTCTCTGCTTTAGAGATGGCAAATGAGGCTAATAATTCATTTCTGCTAATCAGGTTTCTTTCAATATCCGGGTTTAAAAACACCTGCTCATACTCCCCTAACTGACTATCTACTTTTTTAATTTCCTCATCGGTAAATGGCAATAAACTGGGTGTAAATACCAGTTGGGATAAAAAGGTGTGTACAAATGGTTTTTGTGTAGCTATGTTATTCATAGAATCAGTCTATTATTAGTCTAGTTATTGGTCTAATAATTAGTCTAGCAAAAGATCTTAATAAAGTCAACGGTGAATATTTTCCAGCGGGAAGTTTTTCTGCAAAGATTCTGACCATTTTTCCATCCAGGATTTATACGGCACTTCCACAAATGGCAAAAAGCGAGCCACAATCTTTTTCACCTTCTCTTCGTCCTGATCCGCCAGTACCAGCATCAGCTGACCGGGAAATCTAAACCTGGTCTGAATAATTAAAATTTTTGCACCTTCTTTTTCCTTAAACCAAAAAGCATCTAAAAAATGCCAGAAGTAAAAATCATTACCAATAGTTACTCCTTGGGTGGAGATTCTATATTTGATATTGTGCGGGGGAACAAAGGCCAAAACATATGCTACAAACATTAAAGCCAAAATGGCACCGATCAGCAGAAATTCCCTAAAAAGAAAGGCTATCAGGATTAGTAACATGACAATAATGGCAATGGTGGTATAGTAGGAACGGTCTTTTTTTCTGAAAGGCCTGGATGGCGCTTCCCAGGAAAGTAAGGTTCTGACCTCTCCTGCCTCCATGATTTTGGGGTGGAGAGGACCTGTATCAGCCGGCTGTTTTTTTGCCTGAACTTTTTTAGTTGCTTGGGGCATAATCTTTTTAAAGTGTAACTCTAAAAATTAAATGTGTAAAGTGGCGGTGCCTGGTTGACTATGTTGGAAATTATTTCAAGGAGCAATTAGAACAACTTGTTGCTCCTCTCTCTCGCGCCGTCGGCATAGCCTTTGGCGACGTACGACAGGTCAAACCGGCACTTGTTTACTCTAAATTATAGCAAAATAGGATATAATAAAAGAATATTATGGTACTGCCCAAAAGTATCGGCTGGCTACTGCTAACACTCCTTGTCTTCTGGGATGCTTTTCTGACTTATCAAAAAGGAGCAGAGGGTAATCCTTTATGGAGACCTGTGGTGGAAACGTTCGGTATTAATGCTTTATGGGTTCTGGCGCCAATAGCTTTGGCTATTTTTTATTTGGCAGTCAGAATCTTTGGTTGGATAACAGAAAGGTTTGAGCACCTGCCAAAAGGGGAAGAGATAGTTCTGACTAATTTGGTTATCGCTTTTGCCACTTATGATTTATATATCACCTTTCTGTTGCCGTATTTTGGATATTTAGGTTCTCGTAGCCACTACAGCATACTGTTGGTGTTGGCAGTACCGATAGTTATCTATAACCTTTGGTTTGAATATTTGAGGCGCAAAGGAAAAGTTTAATCTTCACCTGTACAATCCTTAGGACAATTTTCCCTCGTCTCACCCAAGGAAGGTTCACACAGATCATTGCCGCAGACACTTTCTTCGCCTTTGGGAAATGCCTGTTCTGGTGGGGAGTTCTCACTCTTTACAAATAAATTTTTAACAAACCTGACAATTCTTCCCCAAAAACTTAATTGGCCTGGTTCACCGAAACTCCCTCCACCTATCATTTGGCTTTCCGAAGTGGGCTCAATTACTTTTGAGCAGTCAAAAACCTGTTCCCGGTCTTGGGATATGTAGGTCTCAAAAAAGTAAACAGATCCACCTGTTCCTGCCGCAATATATTTGCCGTTTGCCGAAATATCTATTTCTTCAATGTATTCGCTAAAAGGAATTGTTATCTCTTTTTTTGAATTTTTATCAAAAATGTGAAGCTTGCTGTCGGTTCCGCCTGTTGCAATGAAACTGCCATCATCGGCAATATCTATACCCCCCAAAGATGCATTTACTTTCCAAGAAGCAATCGGGCTATTTTTATCTTTGTCAAAAATATAGGCATCTCCGCCAAAAGTGGCCGCCCCGATATATTTACCATTGGGAGTAAAGTTTAAGGCTCTGACAGAACTCCGCTGGGGTGTTGAGAATTTCCAAACCGGATTTTTGGAATCTTTGGAAAAAAGAAACACCGCGCCGTCATCTGCCTCACTGCCAACTGCCGTCAGCATTCCATCAGCTGATATTTTTGCCCGATGAACAGGCGAGTCGCGGGTTAATGGTTCTGTTCTTATTATCGGCTTATTGGAGTCTTTAGAAAAAAGGTAAAAACGTCTGTCCGGACAACCGGTTGATCCGGTGATAAAACTGCCATCATCAGACAGTGAAACATCATGGAAATTGCCGGCAGCATGGTATTGCCAAAGCGGTTTTTCGCTTTTGCCATTCCATAAAATAATCAGGTTTGCATTAAGGTCTGCTTCATCTCCAGCTGTGGCTGCGGCCATGTATTTTCCATCTTTGGAGATGGCCACATTATAAGAATTTCCGCCGGAATATATCCAGATGGGTTTACTGCTTGATTTATAAAAAAGCGCCACCTTTTCCCCAAAAGCGGCAATGATTTTTGACCCATCGCCGGAAATATCAACCCCGCCCTTGACATCTTCACCAATTCTGCATTGTTCGCAGTTAAACTGCCATAAAGGCTTATTTGGTTTTGAAGTATCAAAAAGATAAACATGCTGTGAAGTTTTAACTGCCAATAACTTTCCATCATCAGATAAAGCTACCCCTCCAATCCACTCTTTTCCTGTAGGAAAACTTAACACTTTTTTACCTGTTTGCTTATCAACAACGGCAATTTCGTTTTTATCAAAAGCACTCTCAAATAGTACCGGGCCATTGTCAGGTGAATCAATAATTGAGGCGCGAGCTTTCCCCAGCCCATTTGAGGCCTCAAAATAGTAAAAGTTGGAATCGATTTTATTGGGCACATATTTATAAATATATTTCACCCCTTTTTTGTAATCATTGTCGCTTTGGTTTTCCTTTTGCATGTCAATCATTTTGCCGTTAAAGTAAATCTTCATATACTCCGGCTTTCTTCCCTCTTTGTCGCGGTAAACAACCGAGTAAGTGTATCTTTGGCAAGGAGGGCCCCAATTAGGATAAACACGGCCATTCAGAAGTTCAGGATCATTGGCAGTTTGTGGCAGTTTAGGTATTATGCCTGCCGGAGGGCCTAAAGATGAATCAATTTTGGCTTCAGCAAAAATTGATTCGGGGGAATAGAAAAAGCTAAATAAGAGGAGACTCAAAACAATGAGTTTTTTCAGTTTCATACTATTGCGAAACAGTTAGTTTTGCAGATGACTGAACTTTGGCAAAAATCGTTTCAAATTTTGTCCAAACATTTTCAGGTGATGCTAAGCTAATAACATAAACACTGTTTGTAGGACTGTCTGCAACCATAAAAACAATATCTCTATTCATCACGATAACTCCGCCTGCTCTTATTTTTGCGTCTACCACTAGACTTTCTTCTTCTGTCTTACGGCTGATTTCCTCATATGGTGCTCCCATCCTCTCTGAATCTGCCTTTAGTGAATCCATCACCTGGTCCAGATCCATCTTGGAATCAAAACGGTATGTACTAAAAACCAGTCTCCCCCCTGTTGGGTCTGTTAAAAGAAGCGGCATTTTCAGTTCATTTTTGTCAATCATTTCCTTTGGAACAATACTTTCCAAATTTTTAATATCAATTTGTGTCCAACTCACGGGATAGTCAAAAGAGAATTGACTATCAGCACTTTTGAATGTTTTATAAACCATCTGGTCTGCCGGAGGTTGGGCTACTAAAGGAGTAGGCGCTTCCCTTTTGGGAGGAGGTACATCTTTGGCTGTTTTGATATTATCTTTCGAAGACCCGGATTTTTGTGTTTGGAGATAAAAATAACCGACTCCGGCTAAAGCTACCACCAAAGCTATGCTAAGTACTATCACAACCGGAGTAACCCCTTTTTCCTTTCGCATCATTGAGGTTCTCCCTTCCAGCAATCTTTTTTGGTATCGCTCGCCTTAGAGCTGCCGATATACTCGGGGTTATTTTTACTGCCTATAGCATACATGGTATTACCATCTCCTCCCTCTGCCCCTGCTGCTCCATTGACCCTTTTGACTTGAATACTAAAACGCTCTAGGCCTGACCTGGAGCAGAAACCTCCATCCAAAAAGTATTTTCTGCCTTGGTATTCTATATGTTTGGGTGAACCGTCATTTGCAATAAAACTACCTGTTGCTGGATCAATTTTACCTTCTTTGATCAAAGCATCTTGTTGCTCGGTCTTTTTTGACCCCATGTAATTTGAATAAATGACATATCCTGCAACAACAAGTACCAGAGGTATTCCCCCATAAATTAACAACTGTTTAACGGTAATTTTTCTGGATTGTAACAGCTTGTAAAAAATTACTACTAAAACTAAACCCAAAATAGCGGCAACTGCTTTTTGAAAATTCGGGTTATCAAAAGAGAATATTGATACAATTGGATTAGAAGCTCCCGGTATGCCCCTATCAGAAAAGGCAACAAGAATGCTTCCCGGACTCTCACCAGCCAAAGCATTGGGGACAACCAAGATTCCACCTGACAGAGCTGCTGAAGGCCCGCCTAATTTTTCTTTCCATAAGACTTTACCGTTACCTTCATTAAAACAGTAAAAGTATTCATAGTGTGAACCCAAGCAAACTTTTTTATCAGCTACCACTGCTGAAGAATCAGTCCCTTCTGTACCATATGGGTATTCCCAAACAGTTGCCCCGTCTTTTTGTGAGAGTGCCAGAAAATTTCCCTCCCAGGTTCCGACAAAAATCTTCCCATATCCCAAAGCAGGCGCGGTTGAGACTCCGACCAGACCTGACCCTTCTGCTTCCCGAGCAAAAGTCCTTGTCCCTTTGGTAATAATCTTTTTCCAGATGAGTTGTCCGCTATCTTTGTTCAAGGCATAAAAATAGCCGTTTTCCGACCCAAAATAAACTGCATCATCTAAAACCGCCGGTGTGCCATGAATAAAATTAGCCATGTCATAACCCCTCCAGTCACTCTCAAAACGCCAAAGCACCCTGCCGTCTTTGGCACCCAGAGCATAAAGGAAAGATCCTCTGCCTGTCTTTCCGTCTCCTATATCTGATGTTTCAGTTCCCACATAAATTACTCCTTGCTCATAAGCCGGGGAAGAATGAATCCACAACGCCTCTAGTTGCTTTTGCCAGACTAACTTACCGCTGTTAGCCTCAATGGCATACACAGTGCCTGACTCGTCACCAACAAACACCTTACCTTCAGCAAAGAGCGGATTGGAGTGAGAAATTTGTTTTTTAGTTTGATATTTCCAAAGAAGTTTGCCTGTTTCCTCATCAAAAGCGTAAATAAAGCCGGAAAACATATTTTTAAGCAGGCTGCTATTAGTCACCCTGACAAAAATTTTGCCGTCTCCTGCAGCGACTGTATCAGCAAAAAAATCCGGCCTGTCTCCCTTATAATTCCAAAGAATTTTCCCGGAAGATAAATCAGCGGCAAATACCTGGACAGAGGAGAAAAAAACCTTATTCTGATCAATTATAGGCGAGTGAATTTCAAAATTATCAACGCCATATTCTTTCAGCTGGCCGGTGGTTATTTCCCATAACACATTTGGGGAGGAGGGAATTTTGGAATCGGAAAAACCGGTTCGGGCCGAATCTCCATGAAACGCCGGCCATTGCGACAAGTTAGCCTTAATAGTTGAAGGCCAAACTATACCCAGTAAAGCAACAATAATTACTAAAGGAGAGAATTTGTTTATTCGTAGAAAAGCTTCGCTTATTTTCATACTATAATGGCATTACAGAAATAGCAATTAAGTTATATAAACCATGAGCAGCCATGGAGTAAAACAAAGAATTTCCTCCTTGCTCATCTTTGGTAATCCCAAAATAAGTACCTATCAGCCCAGTTATACCAGCAGCCGGCAAAGAATAACCTTTAACCAAGTGAACCGAGGCAAAAATAATATTGGTAATAACCAAACTGATCCAGATATTCCCGCCAAATCTTTTTTTAAAATCTTCCTGCAGGTACCCCCGGAAGAAAAATTCTTCGGCAAAAGAACCAATCAAAAGCATTAATGGTAAATCCACAGGCAAAATGAATTGACGTCCCATAAAATACCATCTTAAATATAAAATTACCGGAATTAAGAATATAAAAAATATTCCAACAAGGGGTTTACCTACTCTAAACCCTAAATCAGCGAAAGAGAATTTTTTGAAAAGAATAAGGAAAATTGGTAAGGCAAAAAGAATGGCGTAATAAGGGTCAATTGGAAAGCCGGTTTCTTGAAGTGTTCTGCGAAGAACATAGGTTGCAACGACTACAGCCGACAAACTGATCGGCACCAGGACAGACGTTTGCCTCATGATTTTACTGTACGCCCTGGCGGATAACCAGTCAAGTATCTGAATCTGCGGAGAGGGTGGGATTCGAACCCACGAGGGACTTGCGCCCCTAGAAGTTTTCAAGACTTCCGCCATAAAACCGCTAGGCGACCTCTCCCCTTCGATTACACTCAGGGTTATAACCTGGCGGAGGAGGTGGGATTCGAACCCACGATACCCTTACAGGTATAGCGCATTAGCACTGCGCGGCACTCGGCCACTATGCGACTCCTCCAATTGCCTCATTTTACCAGAACGGGGATTCACTATCTAGCCAAAGTTAGGGCCCAAACCTTTTTGGCACCGTTTCTTTTTAAAACATAGCAGCATTCTTTTAAAGTTGAACCAGTAGTCCAGACATCGTCAATGAGTAGGGTGTAGGGTTTAGGGTATAGGGTATAGTTAGAAGTCACCCCAAAAGCACCAGAAATATTTTTCTTTCTCTGTTTGCCTTTTAGTTTTACCTGAGACCTGGTGTAACGAATACGTTTTAACCCATCACAATAGTCCAAACCTAATTTTTTGGATAAAATTTGTCCTATAAGAGATGCCTGGTTAAATCCCCTGCTGTTAGCTCTCCACCAATGCAAAGGAACAGGTATCACCACCCAGCCTTTTCCTCTGTCCCTTTTTATTTGGTCTAAAATAAAAGGCTGGTATTTTGCCCAATACTCCAAGGTTATATTGACCAGAATTTCTGCCAGCTCTTTAACCCCTTTATATTTAAGCTGCTGGATGGCGGATCGCAGAGGATCCTTATAAATCCCTAAACTCCAAAGCCCGTCTAAACCATATTTTCTTTGGCAAATAGGGTGGGTCTGGCCTCCGACTGCCAATTTTTCGCATCTTGGACAAACCAAATCTGTTTGCAAAATATTTAAGACACAACCCTGACAAAAATAGCTACCCTCTTTTTTACAGCCTACGCATTTTTTGGAAAATAAAATATCTAATAAAAAGTTCATTAAAATTTGCTTCTGATCTGATCATATGGTAATATAATGACCTGGGGATGTATAGTCTCGACAGGATTGCTCTTTAAAAACTGCAAGCTGTTAAGGAAACATTAAACGTAAAATACTGTTTCAAACAACAAACGGCAATAAACTTGTCCGTGATGCCAAAGCAATGGCAGAGCAAGAAGTTGCAAAACTTTTTGCAGGTGTAACTGGAGTATTTACTCCTGTTGCATACGCTAGAACTTAAAGCATCTATTTTAGAATTCTTTTTCTGGCTAGAACCTAAAGTAATGTACCCAGTCAGGATGCAGCTTCTGATATCTAATCCATAATCAGAACCAAGAAATTTGGATTAAGTGTTAATCTTCCTTCTTTACGGTTACAAATTAACACTCAAAAATATAGTAAAGATAAGCTTGTAGAAGTTTTAAAAGTCACAATTTTGGACGGCGGTTCAAACCGCCCATCTCCACCCATTATTCTAAGTCAGTGTTATTACCTAACTTAAAATCTCAATTAACTGCCCGGGAGTAAATATCTTAAATTTTTTTATTTGATTTTTTAAAACTAACAGATGTTTTCGATCTAGTGTCACCAGAAAATCTGCTTTGGATTCTTGACATGATGCCAATACATGAGCATCTCCAAAATTCAAAACAATACTTTTAAATTGATCTACAGTTTCTTGTTTTGGTGCTGTCCTTATCTTAAAATTTTTCTCAATTTTTTTATTCAATTTCATTCTATCAAAGCTAATTTTTTGAGCATTTCTTAAAATTTCATCTAAGATTACTTCGGAGATTACCCCTTTGATTTTTCCTTCTTCAACCCATGAGATCACCTTAGCTGAACCACCTGTTGGAGATTTAAAACCTGCTAAAATAACTGAGGCATTAAATAAGACAGACGGGGTTCTCTTCGCCACTACAACAACCCCTTTTTTCTCAAATCCTTTGATTCTTTTTCATCAAGCTCAAAAAACTGATCAATCTCCGAATCTGTATAACTTCTAACAGGATAGGAGAGAGTACGCACAGCCTCCATCACTAATCTTCCTTTCTCTTCTTTAATTCTCACCAAACTATTTTCTGCAAAACCTAATTCATTACGGAATTTTTTGGGGATAGTTACTAAACCCTTTGGTTGAATTTTGACAATTTCCTCCTGATAAAATTGCTGCATAAGAATTTCCTCCTTTCTAACTTTCTATATTATAGAGTAATATAATAATTGCATCAAGTACAACTTACTTTTATACTAAATTTATTCTTTACCGCGAAGCTCCTGCTCCACACGTCTTATCTGATCTTTTTCTTTAATCCCCCGGCGCTTGTCAAACTCTTTTTTGCTCTTTGCTAAACCTATTTCCACCTTAAACCTGTTGTTTTTTTCATAAATTGAGACTGGAACTAAAGTTATTCCCCCTTTTGATACCTTACCAATAAGTGAGTTTATTTGAGTTTTATGCAAAAGCAGTTTTCTTGATCTTTGCGGATCGTAACCTTCATATGATCCCTGATATGGAGGAATGTGGGCATTTATTAAAAAAGCTTCAGACCCTAAAACTCTGACATGAGATTCCCCTAAATCCAACCTTCCACCCCTGATAGATTTCACTTCTCCTCCGGATAGAACTATACCTGCTTCCAGAGATTCCAGGATATGATAATTATGAAGGGCTTTTTTGTTAATTATCTTCATAAGCGTATAGAGAATAGCGTATAGCGTTTAGTTATTCAAATTCAACTATACGCTGTACCCTAAACGCTAATCACTATTTCAAGTCCACTTGAAATATCTTGCTTCCTTCTAAAAGATACACTTTCTTCCCCTTCTCATCCACCACCAAATCAGAAGCTGAACCAAATTTTTCTCCTGCCATCTGCCCTTTGTAAGCTCCAATTTTGGTCAAGATCAGCAGCCTGGAATTACCCGAATCCAAGACATATAAATTATCTGTGTCTGATGAAACAAAGAAACTTTTTGGGTCTTTTACTCCTGAAGGTAAACCCTCTAAACCAAAGTTGTCTTTTGCCCCCCTGGTAAATCTTAAAATTTCTCCACCTTGCTTCAAAATATAGACAGAAGATTCAATCTGCATTCTGAGGGCATTTGCCAAATCTACCTTCGTATCTTTCGTCAAGTATTCTCTCTTATCCGAATATCCCTCAGCAGTTGGCAAGTATTTCCATATTTGGTTTTTGAGAGAGTCTAACAAGTAAATATTGCCGGCAAAACCATACATATCCAAGATATCCCCCCAGCCTTCATCATTTTGGGAAACAGTTGTCACTTTTTGATTGGTAGAATCAATCCTGAGTAAACCCTTATCCTGGGAGTAGACAAAGGCCATTTCACCATTCAAAGAAGCAAAAAGCCCATCCCCAAGCTGGCTTTCTCCTGCCAGAATCTGGTTGCTTTTTTTGGCAGTATCCACTAAACCTAAGGTTTTAACCGCAGGATCTAAAAGCAGCAGTTTGCCTGCCGACAAACTCAAACTCTTAGCCCTGAAGTTTTTTTTAACCAAATCCATATCTAAAAATTCCGGGAACTGGGCAACGGAAACCTGCTGTAAAATTGAGCTTGACTGTTCTTCTATTTGCTGTTTTAAATCCAGGGCATTTTTGTTCTTGGCATCCAGATTGAGCGCTTTGTTAATTTTTTCTTTGGCAGCATCCAATCTTGCTTTGGCCTCGGCAGGAGAAAGTGTGGTTAAACCCTTGGCCCCATTAAAATCATCTTGTGCCTCTTGTAAAATTTTTTGAAATTGAGCCTGTTTTTGCTCATTTTTGGAACTGATATATTTAAAGCCCAAACCAGCCACTAATATCATGATCAAAACTACCGCCAAAATCAGCCTTTCCCTGCCCCCTTTGGGGAAATATTTTCCGGATTTTAAGATAAAACCGACAAGATTGAAGCCGATATTTTTAACTATTGAAATTTTAGAAGATTTCTGAATACCGGCAGTTTCCTTCTCTTCCAAATTTTCAATGGCCGCCTCTTGATCCGCTTCAACCTCCAAAGCCAGAGCTGCCAGTCCCTGATTCTCCAAATCAGAAGCCCCCACCCTATCCGAAATCTCTTCCTCAAACGTTTCTATCGGCAGATCCAAAGATTTGGCTAAATCCGCACCTAAAAAAGTGATTAGGTTTTTTGTGGCAAAAAGCAGCCTGTCGCCTTCCTTGAGAAAACCCGAGATTAACTGAGCCTGCCTTCCGACAGACAACAGTGACGAGAGTTTGTCCTCTCTTTTCAGGTAAACCTCAACCTGCCCGCGGGCTATTAAGTATAAAGCTTTACCTGAAATTGCCGAAAGCACCAAATTAACACCGTCAATTTCTAAAAGTTTCGCTTCAGCCTCCTTGAAAGCAGCATTCAGTTTTTCCGGTATTGAACCTTCAAATTCAAAATAGAAATCCAAAAGATCGGACAGAATCTGCCTGCCGCGGGTAAAAGCATCATCACAGACCAGTTCGCAAACTGCCAAAAAAGTGCCCTTTTCTTCCTGTTGCGAAGAAAGCACCTGGGCAGCTTTCTGGTCAGTGTTGAGCCCAATAACTTGAGCTATCTTTAAGTTCATAGTATTCCCCAGGCTAAAATAATTAGCCCGATGGCAACTCCGGCATGAACTATAGAAAAGACTTTAAGGATAGCTGATATTTTAGTAATCAAAGTCTGATTCATCAAATCCACTTGTCTGACAACCATCAGAGCAAATATAGCGTAAAAAAGCAAAATTATCAAAATGGCGATCTTTAAAAATATCAAAACTGCCTCTGAATCAAAAAAATTAATCGGGGTGGTAGTAGGCATCACGTCCCCCTTCCATAAATTTTGTGTGCTTCATCCAAGATAAAATCAGCCACATGGTGCGGTCTTGGCACAGATATGAAATCAATATTTCTGGATGCTCCGGCTGTTTGAATAAAAACATCACCATAGTGAAAGACGGCATGCAAAATTCCACCCATTGATGATGAGGTATCCTCAATGTTTCTTAAGGGGGCCACATCAATATTTTTAAATAGAATGGAGTGAAAATCCACATCCACAATATTTTTATCAGTGACAATGTAGACATTAAAGTACCAGTATAAAAATCCTTCAAATACAATAGTTAAAACCAGAAGATAGTTAATGATTAAAAAAACTATGGCAAAAGTTTCCGGTACTTTTGATAAATCTAAATTCAGAAGTAAAAAAATTTCCTGTATAAAAAATGGGGCAAAGAAAAGTAAAATCGCAGGCATTATCCATCTTAAATTGGTGATGGGGTGGGCCCTTAAAAGCAAAAGAATCTTTTCATCAGTGTCCTGGCCCTCAAAACGGCAGTTTGAGGGATTTTCAACATAGGATGAGAACATGATGATTGGAGTATACTCCATAAAAATCCAAATGACAAAATCCAAATGACAAATCAATGTTAAAATCCAAATATTTTAAAAATTTGGCATTTAGATTTCATTTGACATTTGATATTTGAAATTTATTTTGTCTCAACGTTGAAGAGCGGTCCTACTATTTGGATATTGGCAGGGGCACGAAGATTAAAGAAGTTTTTAAATTCTGACCCGTTAAATGTTTCAGAGCCCCTGTCCCCTGAAACTGTGACAGATGTGACCATGCCGGATCCGAAATCCACCCCCACAGATACCCCTGATACGCTGTTAAAGGGAGTGCCCCCTTTATTTCTTAACTCCTCCTTGACCCTATCCGCATTCCATGTTTCCCCTCCCTCGGGATTAGGTTTATCTGTCTGGTAAATATGCGCAGAAACCCCGCTATCTCTTTTGACAAGCATTACCACATTGGCAATATCCGCTACCTCTTCTGATTTTAGCCAGGCAGACTTTGCATACTCAGGCCTAAAGCCCTGGGCCGCATAAAAACAAGGGGAATCACGGTCATAAGCTTTGGAAGAAAGATCCCCAAAACTACCTATATCCCCGCTTGTATCCCTTAACCTTTTGGTAAAAGAGCGTCCTCCCCAGCCAATATCCGAGGCTGTGTATGTGTACCCGCCGTCTGTTGAAGAATACCAGGCAGTAACAGGCGAGCCACCTGAGATCATAGTTTTGCCTTCAGTTGCTTTTACTGCCTGTTCCCAATTGCCTCCTTTATTGCCACCCTTGTAAACCTGACACTGTTGAGTGGTACAAATTTCCTTGGAACCGTTGTTGGTATAGGATAAGGCATAAGAGCGGGCAGCAATAGCTTGAGCTTTGAGGGATTCAGCCGGCCAGGAGTCCGGCATTTCATAGATCCCCAAAAGATATGTTTCCAAAGGCATTGAACCGTAGCCGGAAACAGAAATATTGATGTTAGGTCTTTGCTCAAAAGAAAAATCCTGAAAGTAGGCTCTTAAGATATCTTCATGATTTTGGCCTGCCTGGGATCTGCCGTATGCTCCGTATTGGTTCATACCCACTCTGTGAGGAATACCGTAAGTGAAAAAGGCAAAGGCCGGTCTAAAGCCCGGGTCAAGTTTTCTATCATCAGTGCAGAAAAGTGGACCTGCACCTAATGAGGTAGGCAGACCCAAAGCAGCCTGCCTTTGGGCAATGATTGCCTGCTGGCGGGCAGTCAGTTGAGCAATTTTTGTGGATAATTCTTGCTGATACACCTTTGCCTTGGTGATTTCCCCTCCCAAAAACTTGGCATTTTTATCAACATCAGCTTGTAAAAGAGCGAGCCTGGCTTTATCTTTTTCCAGTTTTTCTTTTTCAGTTAAAAGATCTAAGACCTGGTTGGTAATGGAGGTGATCACCTGTTTGTCTTCCCTGGTCACGGTTTGTCTGTAGGATAGCTCGCGGAATAAATCACCGGCCTTAAAGGAGGAAAGAATCACCAAAAGGGGATCTGTCAGGTATGAGCGGATATAATATGCCCTGACTCTTTCCTCCAAAAGGGCCTGCTGGAAAGCCAATTTATCTTCTCTTAAATCCAGCTCCTGCTGTTTTATTGTTATATTGGCTGATAAATTGTCTAAGGTGGCTTGAATTTGGGCCAGCTGCCTTTTTAAGGAATCCAGCTGTCCTTCCAAAGGAGCTTTGGCTTTCTCTACTCTTTGATATTCCTCATTCAGAGAATTTATTTGCTTTTGTAAATCCTCTATTTCATCAGCATGGACAGGAAAAGTAACAAGTAACAAGGCAAAAGTAACAAGTAAAAATACAGCAAGAAAACGGGGCATAATCTTAAAATTTTACCATTTCCAGCCAAAATGTGCTAAGCCACAATTAGTTACATAATTGTGGTAAGCTGAAACTAATGTCCAAAATACTTATTTCTGCAATTGCTATTTTTTTAACTCTCGTTTCTTTTAGACCTACCACTGTCATGGCTGCTGACAAAATTCTGTTCGGACCAGTAGAGCTCTTGGAGAATGCAAGTTTCGGGAGCAATAGTGATATGCAAATTACTGTTGAAACAAAAAATCCTGATAAAAAATATACATTTGAAACTCCCCATGACGGAGATTGTCCAAGAAGAGGACCATTTACTTACGGACCTTGTATAGGAGTCAGGGAACTTGACGCTAGCACAACAGGCAATACTAACATTCTGATCAAGAACGTAGTCAGGTGGATTAATGGACAACCTGATACATCCGCAAGGGTTTTTTTAAGAGATGGGTACAAAGACACTTGGGACCTGAGGGCAGGAGGTCAAACGGGTTGGGTTTCTTACGCTTGGGAGAAACTAATCGGTATACCAACAATACAACTATCCTCAACAGAAATTACTAAAGCAGAAAAAGTAATTGTAGTAGTAGCACTCACAAAACCTCTGGCTTCAAATTATGAAATTAGAATAACAATGGCTGGCGGGTCTGCTGCAATTGTGTATATTAAGTTGTTTTGTGATCCTAACAAAGAAACTTGCACTATTTTAAAAGGTGAGACAAAGGGTGATGAAAATTTAGACTACGTATCCGGAACTAAATTAGTTACATTCGAGCTTAGTGGCAGTAACCTTATTGAAAATCAATCATACGTTGTTGGTGTAACTTCGCTCTCAATACCAAAAGAAATATCAGATAAAATTCAAAAAACATTCACAGTCAAAGGTCCTGTTCCAACTGCTTTAAAAGTAGAAATTAACCCTTCTACTATACAAGCAAGTGCTTCTAAAAATAGAACAATACAGATCAAGCTAGTTGACGGCTCAACAAATGAAACCTATAAAGTTGAAATAAGCAGCAAGCTACTGGCTAATACTTTTAGTTGTTCAGGGCCAGGATGTACTTATAATTTACAACTCGGAGACGGGTTAAGCGGTGGTTCTTATTCTATCATTGTCACAAGTTTAAGTAACTCAAGCATTCAGGGAGGAGCTCAACTAACAGTTGTGTCTGATCAACCAGCTCCAACAGGAGTTATAACTCAACCAGGATCAGGGCAACAAACCCCAACCACAACCACACCACAAGGTCCGCCAACCACAGCAGGAGGGACGCCATGTGATACAGCAGATCCAAAAAATCCAGGCATCCAAACAGCCATTGGCTGTATACATACCTCACCGGTGGGATTCATTAAGGACTTTTTAAAGTTTATTCTGGGAATTTCCGGAGGGTTGGCTTTTTTAATGATGCTTTTGGGAGCATTCCAGATGGTCACTTCTGCCGGAAACCCGGAAACTTTACAGACAGGAAGAGACAGGTTCCAATCTGCCATAATTGGACTGTTGTTTGTTATTTTTGCAGTTTTGCTGCTTCAGATTATTGGAGTTGGTATACTGGGACTGGGGGAACAGTTTGGAGAACCATGATGACAATGTCAAATTACAAATTTCAAATTACAAATGAAGGTCAAAATCCAAATACTAAAAAGAAATATGATCTTGAGGAAAGGACTGCCAAGTTTGGGGAAAAGACTCTGGAGTTTGCTAAAAAAATACCGCAAAATCCCGTAACACTGCCTGTTATCAGCCAACTAGTCCGATCAGGCACCAGTATAGGAGCTAACTATTGCGAAGCAGACGGGGCGGAAAGCAAAAAAGACTTCAAACATAAAATAGGCATTTGTAAAAAAGAAGCCAAGGAAACCAAACATTGGCTCAGGATGGTGGCAAAAGCTGTACCAAACCTTGCACCGGAAGCAAGGAAGCATTGGCAAGAAGCTCAGGAATTGACTTTAATTTTTTCGGCAATTATCAGAAAGTAAAGTAAAATGTCAAAATCCAAATTACAAATGACAAATCAAATCTAAATGCCAAAGACAAAAAATTTGTCATTTAGGCTTTGAAATTCATTTGACATTTGGACTTTGAGCTTTGGCATTACTAAACTTATGTTAAACGATTTACTAAAAGATTCCGGCTTAAAAGCCCTTAATTTTAAATTCGAAAATGCTAAACTGGCTGATGTTTTATCCGGTCTTTTAAATATTGCTTTTTATATTGCCATCTTTATGGCTTTTTACTGGCTGCTTTGGGGGGCGTTCCAGTACATTTTAGCCTCAGGCAAAAAAGAAGAGCTGGCCAAAGCCAGAGAAAGAATTAAATGGGCCATAATCGGACTGATGGTGATACTGACAGCCTACCTGATTGCCACCTTTGCTGCTCAAATATTACCACCAAAAGGAGGCTCGCCATTTTGAGAAAGGTTACAGTTTACAGTTTACAGTTTACAGTTTTGCTTACAAGTTATCTACTGCTTGTTACTCCTGTCTTTGCCGCGGACCAAGAACAAGATCCATGCAAGAGTGAGGTAAATACAGCCTCTACAACTGCAAAGGGGGTTGATATTGGTTCTAAATTTGGTTTTGGAGATATAACCTCTTTAGGTTGTGGAACCTCCAGGCTAGTCAAGCCTTTATTTCAAGTAGCCGCATTTTTGGTAATACTTTATTTCCTGCTGGGAGCATTCAGGTTTTTAAAGGCCGGAGGGAATAAAGAAGATATGGATTCGGCAAGACAGATGATCACCCATGCTATAGTAGGGTTTATAATACTGATGTTTGCATTTTTAATATTACAGTTTTTATTGGCAAGACTACTTAATATTAGTGATTTAAAAATAATCGGATGAAACTTATTGCTGATATAAAAGATACTTTTGGCACTATTAGTCCTCCTCCCGAAATTCAAAGATTTGGTTTTGGGGCTGAGGGGATTTCTAAATTTTTAAACAACCTGATTGCCTTAATTTATTCTCTGGCAGCTGTGGTTTTAATCTTGATGCTGCTTTGGGGGGCATGGGACTGGCTGACATCTGAGGGGGATAAGGAAAAGCTGGAGTCTGCCAAAAGAAAAATAATTAATGCCATCATCGGCATACTGCTTTTTGCCGTGGCTTTTGCGGTAATCCAAGTTTTGGGACAATTTACTGGATTCACATTTTTTGTCGACCAGCAGCAGTAACATTTTTGCCCCTCTTGACAAATCAGTTATTATTTGGATATAGTTAAGTCAGTAATGAAAAAAATTACCTTTATCGGTGCATCAATTGCCTCTTTACTTCAGCCTGTTCAAGCTCTGGCAGCAGCAGACATCACCATCAGTCCTCCTCCCCAAGGCTATAAACAGATTGGCGACTTTGTGACCAACATTGTTTCTATTTCTTTTGCTGTTGCCCTGCTGGTAGTTTTGGTGATGCTGATTTGGGGGGCGTTTGAGTGGATTGTCTCAGGCGGGGATAAGGAAGCTGTTGGAAAGGCGCGAAACAGGATTATTAACGCCTTAATCGGCCTGGCTGTTTTGGCTGTGGCCTTTGCTTTGGCGAGAGTGGGAGCACAAATTTTAGGATTTACCGACCTCACCACGTTACCTATCCCGACCCCAGCGGAATTCAAGACCCCGACCCCCTAGCACTATTTGATCTTTAGTCCTTCTTCATGCTAAGTTAAAAGTATGGGTCCACCTCCAGCCGGCTTAGAACAAATCGAACAAGTGTTTAGTAGCGTGGTTTCTGTAATAGTTGGCTTAGGATTTATTGTCCTTTTGGTTATGCTTATTTGGGCGGGTTTTAAGTATTTAATGTCCGGAGGGGAACCCAAGGCAGTATCAGCAGCCCACCAGACAGTCACCTGGGCCCTTCTGGGAATGGTTTTTATGGCCCTGGCCTGGCTGATACTGCAACTTATAAAAGCCTTTACCGGAATAGATGTAACTTTTTTTGATATAAAAACTTTGTGTGTCCTTCCTAATGGAAAAAATATATGCCAACCTTAAAGATTAACTATGAAAGAATTTGGGCCTAATATCTTCCAAAGACTTGAACAAGGTAGTCAAGCAAGAAAAATGTTACTTGAACAAGCAAGAATAGCCTCTGTTGCAAGAATTGTTGATCTCCCTCTTGCTGATCCTAAACCAGGACATAGAGCTTGGTTAAAAATCTTACCAAGACCTGTCAAAACACTTTACGCTGTAGGTGTAACATCTTTGAGTCTGCTAGCTGCTGCCTGTGGCCCTGAAGCCAAGCCCCCCTCACAGCCAAATGTATCTGCCCAGTCAGCTGAATCAAGAAGCGAAATCAGTTTTGATTATCCTTTCAGTGGCTTGTGGTATTTAAGTGCTGGTCCTCACTCGGATGGTTCAACCAACGGGGTACGCGCTGCTTTGGATTTTGCTCAACCAGAGGTGGTGGCTTGTCCTGGTGGTAAACCTGTGGAAAATAGGTTTGTGGAAGCATCAGCCTCTGGAAAGATAGCTGTTGTGGGAAATGAAAAAGATCCCACTGATAAAAATCACAGCCTTGTGGAGATAGATCACGGCCAAGGCTTAAGAACCGGTTATATGCATCTTGCCAACATGTTAGTAAACGTTGGTCAAGAAGTGAAACAGGGGGAAAGGTTGGGCAATCCTTCTTGTGAAAAACCATCTGGAGGAGATACCTCTGGTATTCATCTTCATTGGTATGCCAAAAAGGATGGGAAATTTCTGCCTGCTGATGGAATAAAGTTTCCCCAGGGACAGATCAAAGCCAGCCCAACAAATAAAGATGGTACATTAATCGGCCCTGATAATTTAGTCAGAACTGCTGATAAAAGAAGATGCGGGCCTAATGAAGATTCTATAAAGGCTTGTGGGGGAATAAGGAATGATTTGGATAAGGGGGCTGTTTTGGGGGTAGAAGCCAAACTTGCAGTAGCTATTAAACAGGTAGGTATACGGGGAGAGGATCAGGCAGAATATTGGTGGCCTATTACATTAGAAAATAACACTCCACAACCCCACAAGGTAGCAGTGCGCCTAAAACCTCAACCTACCTTCCAATATCGTCCTGAGGAATTTACAGTTTCACCTTTTGAAGATACAGTAGTCAAGATTGGCCTTAGTAAGTACTGCGACCCGACAGCGGACAATACAGAATGGTGCACCCGCTCATCAGCTGAAAACCTACGGCGATTCCCACCAGATACCATTTTCCGAGGCCGGTATCAAACAGGGGAAGTAAATATCGACTTTGTCCAAAAAACCGGTGTTGAGATATACACAGTCGACGGACAGAGTATTAAAAATCCAGAAATCTGGTGGAAAACTATCATGATTGCTACCACTGGCAAAGCGTCGTTCGAGAAAGGCATAATGATATGTGAGGTATCAACGCAATATACGGGAGGCGACTACCTAAGGTTCACTGCAGAGTTTAATGGAATATACAAAAGAGTCGATCGTGGAGACGAAAGATCATCAAGAATATCATGGTCATACACCGGCGAACTCGTTCCAGGAAAAGGTATCGTAGGACGTACGAGAGAGCCACGAGAGAGCATTTTCCCTCCACTAGCCACATGGGTTTTCATTCAGTCTCTAGGATCACAGGGTAGGGGGGATATCGGAGTAGGCCGTGGGGGCTACAATCTCGTAGAAGGAGAGGTACTAGACTTTACCGAAGCGGTAGTGACGCTTACAGATGGTGCACTCAAAACTACAAAACCTTTTCCCATACAGGGCTGTGAGTTTATAGGATCTGAGCAAAGTCGAAACGCCCCCAACCCATTCCGCCGCTAACCGCCTATGGTCTTTATGGCCCTGGCCTGGCTGATTTTACAACTTATAAAAGCCTTTACCGGAATAGATGTAACTACCTTTAACATTAAAATTTTGCCGCAATAGGTTGACAAATTGTGGTAAAAGTAATAAGCAAAGCTTGCTATTTTCTAACGAAAGTAGTAAAATATTACCAGTATGAATATAAGAAAATCTTGTATTCATAATGACTTATGAATATTGGCACAATAGTCACCCCAAACATAAAAGGTCAGATTGTCATTCCTAAAAAAATCAGGGATGATTTAAATATTTCTGCAGGTCAACTTTTAAATGTGATCGTCAGCAATGGCGGAATACATATGTACCCGGTAAATGAGGTGGTGACTGAGGAAGAAAAAAGCAATAAGAGAGAAGTTTTCCTTGAAATTCTGAAAAGCACACAAGGAGCCTGGGCAGGAGATGACTGGCCTGAAACAGAAAAAAGAAGAAGGAAAATTGAGCTTAAAGCATCCAGAGAAAGAAAAAAGGCATGGTAATCGTAGATACCAGCATTATTATTGATCATTTACGTCAGCCGGATGATAAACTAACACATTTAAGAAAGCTTGCCAATAAGTACCCACAAAAAAACCTGACAATTTCTATAATCACTATCCAAGAACTTTATGAAGGGAAAAGCATTAAAGATGAAGTACGTCACAAAAAACTGATAAATACAATTTCCTTGTTTAAGATTCTATCCTATACATATGAAGTAGCCAAACTTGCAGGCGAAATTGCCAGAGACAGTATCTCTAGGTTAGATCTTGCAGATGCGGCTATTGCCGCCACAGCCATCATTAACAAAGCCTCTTTTGCCACTTTAAATAAAAAAGATTTTCAGGGAATTAAAGATTTGGAATTTGTATAACAAGAGAGTTGCAAAGATAGCCACTTTGTTTTAATGTTAAAGTATGGTTGGAAAACTCAAAGCTCAAATGTCAAATGTCAAATCAAATCTAAATTTCAAAAAATTTGTTATTTGTCATTTTGGCTTTGTCATTCATTTGTTATTTGTCATTTTGATTTTGACATTATTCACCACTCCTGTTTTTGCCCAAACTTCTACTCCTTCTCCTTCTTCCCTACAACCTACAACCTACTCACTACCACCTACCATCCCCCCCACCTCCCCTTTATACACAGACCTTCTGGTGCATAACATATTCCATACCTTTTCCTGTCTTTCTATTGGTTCATCAGTAATCGGCCAACCCTGTCTAACTTATCAGCTGACCCAGAATGCCCAGGGAGCAATTCAGTCCATTCCGGTGCTTTCCTCAGCTAATCTTTCAGGAGGGCTTTTAGGGACCACCACAGGCCTTATAGCAGGACTTTATGCAAACCCTCCTATCAGAACAGCAGATTACCTGGCATCTTTGGGAGAAGGCCTGGGAGTTGTAAAAGAGGCCCGGGCTCAAGTAGGTGGATCAGGGGCCAGTGTCTTAAGTCCAATTTTATCCCTCTGGCAGGTTTCCAGAAATATTTCTTATCTGGTGATGATAATAATTTTTGTCATAATCGGGCTGATGGTGATGTTTCGGCAAAGGATTAACCCACAGACAGTCATCACAGCCCAGGCAGCACTACCTGGGTTAGTTATTGGTTTAATTTTAATTACTTTTTCCTACTTTTTGGCAGGATTTATTTCTGATACTGCTTTTATTGGTACTAACGCAGTCGGCTATTATTTTGCAGCAGCTCAAGGAAAATTAGATGACCCGCAAAGAACAAACTTGGTACAGCAAATATCAGGCGATAGTGTTTTAAGTATTTTTAGTGAATTTGTGAGCATAGTTACCCAAGAAAAAGCAGAAAATGCAGTGATAGCTATATTTGATAAACTAAGCGGAGAGGTCCAGGGATGGCTAAGGCTTTTTACAGGCTTTATCGCCGCTCAATTTGTCAGTCCCTTAACATCGGCTATTCCTCCCCCTTTGGGGCTGTGGCTGGGTCCGCTAATAACCGCAGTAGCCGGAGGTATCGTAGCTGCCACTACTCAATTTTGGTTAGGATTTATATTAAGTTTCATTGCTATGATTGCGCTAATATACGCTATGCTCAAACTGCTCCTGCGTTTAATCACCGCTTATCTGACCATTATTTTCCTAACAATCAGCGCTCCCTTTCAATTTCTGGCTGCTTCCCTGCCCGGCAGACAAGGAATTGCCACTAACTGGGTATTAAATATGCTGGGTAATATTTTAATCTTTCCCGCAGTCTTGGCTGTCTTTTATTTTATAGCATTTATTTTGGGGAAGGATTTTGGACCGCTTAAAGTTGTTACTGATGCAGTAAGTCCTGCAGGCAACAATTTTATGCCTGTTGCTTTGGCTGCGGAACCAATACAAATTGTAGGCAACACAACCTTTCCTCTTTTGGGTGGCATGGATTTGGAGTTTATTAAAATTCTTTTGGCTTTCGGGGCATTGGTGGCATTACCTAAAATTCCGGATATCGTTGTTAGCGCTATTGGGAAAATGGGCCAGGCAGGACAGTTGCTTGGTCAGGAAATTTCCGGAGGTATCAGAAGCGGTCAGGGATATTTTGCTCAAGGACGAGGCGCCGTAGGCGGACAATTAGGCGGATGGAATAAAGCGCTTTTTGGAGAAACATCAGGACCTATTTGGAACCCTCAACATACTCAAGTACTTGATAAAGCGGGCAATTTCGTTGGATGGAAAGGTGGTTTTTCGTGGCCAAGAAGACCAGGATTAATTAAGTAATAATTTCCTGCGGCAATTTATCAGAAGCACCGGCATCACGAGTACCCCGCGCCTGCCTCCATGCCTCGTCTAAAATAGATACACCTGCTGACCAGCTATTTTTGATAGTAATAAACTTTAGGAATATTGCAGCATCACTGTTAACTTCTAATCCTCCTTCCGTGCCTCTTTTATTATCTATATCACCTGGTACTTCTGATAACCACCAGTTTAATATCCTGTAATGCCATCTCTCACCCATTTCAAGGCCTATTCCGGAACCTCCTGCGCTCCGGTTATAACCCAGTTGAGCCTCCAGGAAAACATTTAATGGTGCTTCTCTTTTAAGTATTTCCCTAGCTGTATCAACAAGCACCTTTCTAGAAGCAAACGGGATTGGATGATTCTTCATAAATTCTTCTGGGTTAGGTACATCAATAATATAATCAAATATGCCTAATTTTGTAGCATCATTTTTAGATTGTGGAGGAAAGTCTAATTGTGGTAAAGTTTTAAGAATCTGAGCTGCATCTACTGTCAGCTTATCCCACCAGGCCCAATTTGTTTCCCCTCTTTGTTCATCCACTGATGTCTCCCCCCGCTGTCTCCAACCCTGCGCATCTTTATAACCTGCTGCTATTTGTTTAAGTCCCGGCTCATCAATATGTTCTTTATTAACATTAAGAATCAGATCCGGCAGATTTTCTGCGTCACATTCCTGGGCAAGACCGGATTTCAAAAGAGGGACAAATGGCAAAAGTTTCCATGCCCTGCCTATTCTTTCCCTTTTATTAGTCATCCAGTATTCCGGCAGATATTGCAGTCTCTTAACTCCCCAGGGGATATCCTGACTACCATAGTAAATCCGGCCAGTGGAAAATTTATCTGTGTAAACAATATTATCTTGAGCATCCACAGAAGATTCCAAGGTTGCCTCCCAGAGAGCTAATTGCCTGGCAGTAATATGGAATACAAAAGAATCCGTGATTGCATCTTCAAAAATCTCTTTTAATCTTTCGTCCGGTACTTTATCTAAAGGCTTCCCATCTAAAGGCTTCCCATCTAAAGGCTTCCCATCTATCTTTGCCCTATCCAGGGCCGTAAATTGACCCCTGCCGGAACGGTCTAACCTTTCCAGAATATTCTTTATGAAAGGCTGTCTGCCTTTTTTGGCTTCTCTCATGGCTGTTGGATTAGCAAATATCTCTCTGGATGATTTATAGTTACTGATAAAATTATTCCTAACAGGTCTGACATCATTTCTGCTGATAATTTCTTCAAAACTGTATTCCCTAAATGCTGCTTTATAACCGTTTAGCCTCAACTCCTTAACTGCTTTCAAAAATTCATCGTATTCCCCTTTTGTTATCCCTGTATCTTCAAGTCCTGCAACTAATTCATAAGTAGTCACACCGTCTTTTATAACTGGATTTTTTTCGCTTTGCCTGTGGTTCTTAACCCATTGATAGGCTCTCCACCTCATCATTGCCGGGGTATCTCCGCTTTTCTTCATTGCATCCAATAGAACGAATTTATAGAAATAAGTTGCATCCTCAATGCTGATATGGTCACCGTTACGCATGATTATTGAAGGGGCACCAAGACGGGCTGATTCTCCAAAAATATTGAACACCTGCCAAGTAGTCTCAACAGCGCTTTTGGCCCGATCCAACAATCTATCGTACCTATTCTTTTGTTTTGTGTACTCCTCCCTTAACCTTTTTAGACTTTCCAAATCTTCAGGCTTTGCTGCCGTTTTAACCCGCATATATTCAGCCTGATATGCTTTTTTAGCAGCATCTGTTTCCTCTTTTGGTTTAAAAAATATTTTATTATCTTGTTCATCTTTTTTATCCCACCTTTTTTCAAACTTCATTCTTAAGAAATCCTGCCATGTGGCTTGTTCCATCAATTCCGTAGAATTGGCTTTTTTAGCCTGAAAATTTACCAGCTCTTCTGCTATCTGCCCTTTAATTTTATCCCGCAGGGTTCTCTGGGCCCAAATATTTTTCATGCCCTGCCCTTTAAATCCGGCCGGTTGAAATAATAAACGGTTCTTTTTATCTAAAAACAAAAGCATACACGGTGCAATTAAACCATCATTCATATCCAAACTCTCTTTCAGTTTTTCAATCCCTTTCACTCCCCCCCATTTATCATATAAAGGAATAAAGTATTCATCCATCAAAAGATTCTGCGCGGAAAAATTCATAACATAGAATTCTCCCCTGTTTTCTGCGAGTATATTGATTCTGGTTAAGGCTGCCTGGGCATCAGTTGCTGACATACCGGACTGCATAAGAACATCTTTTTTTGACATGATAGCCTGAGATAAATATTGCATTTTCTGCATTATTGTTTGAACATCATAAACATGCGCTCCTTCCAAAATGCTTGTCAGATAATTATTTACACCCTGTTCAATCTGCGCTTCTGTTGTGCCTGTTAAAGTAAGGTAATACCTGTCTATATAAAATAACCTTCCTGCTTCTGCCCTCTCTTCATTATCCAGACCGGCCATTATATCTCTTTCATATTTCCGGACATCCCATTCTCCGGATATCCTTTGTATATTTCTTGGGTTGTTTATTTCATTGATTCTTCTGTCATATTGCTGTTGAGTTATTACATCCCGGTCTAACTGCTGCTGCAATTTTCCTCTTAGCTCATCCGCTCTATAGCGATTATATAAGTTAGACAAAGAATCATATATTTGATCATATGTCCCGTCAACAAAGGCTTTTCTGATGCCCTTAAAATGATTTACTCTGTCTCCGGGTACAAGACCGTCTCTAACAAGATATTTCCAGAAAGTATCTGATTCTGCCGTATTTGAGAGCGAATTCGGATTACGCTCATCTGCTTCTCTGGCTAATGTTTCTTTTATCTCGGCAATGGTCAGATTACGAGGACCTCTTCTTGTTTCAATCTCCGTATCACCCTGATCAGTCCTGCTTTTGGAAAATACGGCTGTTGCCAGTTCCTTATATCTTTCCTCAAACCTTTCTTCCAAATCTTCCAGAATGCCAAGCTTTCTTGCCTCATGAAAATTCCATTCCAGAACTTTTTTTGCCCGTTCCAAACCAGTTGTATATTGTTCGGCAACAGGCTTTTCTCCTTCTTCTTTTATAAACCTAAGTATTTCTTCAACTGGTACATCAGCATCCGATTTATCTGGATCCGAAGAGACTTCTGTCCCCTGTAATAAGCTTCTTTCCAATTCTTTCTCCAATTTATATGCATCTATCTCCCATTGTTCTGCATCAACCCGGACACCTTCTTTTTTTGCTTCCTTTTCTTTTTTCTCCATTTCTTCTTTTAATTCTTTGACTTTATCTCCAACTTCTATTTTGATTTTTTCTCTTTTATTGAAAAATTCCTGGCTGGTTAAAGCTACAAGTGCCTGTTTTGCTGCTTCTAATCTTGTCTTAATCTCATCCTTTCCTTCCAAATACTTCTTCCATTCATCTTGTGCAACATGCGGGGGGCGTAACTGATCATCATTCTTATTTTGATCTGTAATGCCGTAATCCTTCCAGGCATTTTGAATACCGGCTTGCTCATGTTCAAGAGCATCCAGGTTATTTAGAGCTTCTTCAATCTGTCCTTGTTTTTCGGGATCTGCTTTATATTTTTCTATTTCTGTTTTATCAAAGCTCACCAGTTCTAACTCTAGTGCAATAACCCGGGTATCTTTTCCGTCATAAAGTTTTTTACCCAAAGCGTATTCTGAAAAATCTTGATAGGCCATGGAAAATTCTTTTTCTTTAGCTGCTCTATCTACATTATCCATGTCATAATAATGCCGCATTGCCAAAACTGCAGCCTCAACTATCCTATCCTTAATGTCAAGATTTTTCCATTCATCCTCTGTGAAAGGCCACCATTCTTTTGGTTTTTCTTGCGAACCATCATAGTATTCACCATCTTCTTTATCTGCCCCTCCTGACATTTTTATTGCCCTTGCTACTTCTTTGTTTGTTTTAGGGTCAACAAAAATATTCCAGTTCCCTTCTTCCCTTGAAGTATAATCTGTCCTTTTAGGATCAAACTCTTTTGAGATATGCCAGGGTCTTTGAGGACTTAATTCACCTGATGATTGAGGGACAGCTTGACCCTCACCCACAGGAGGTGTAGCTTCTGGCCCTGGGCCGGATGTTGCTTCTGCCATGCTTAATCTTTCTGCCATATTTTTCCCTTTCGGCTTCGCTCAAGGTTATAACTTTCTACAATTATACTTGGGAAAATTCCATGGCCTTTTTTTGGGTATAGGGTGTAGGGTTTAGGGTATAGTTTGTTTTTACTAAACCCTAGTTGCTAATCCCTAGTCCCTAACTTCAGCATAGAATTTCCCAAACATCTTTGCAAGTCCGGGATAAGTTTACATTGAGCGGAGTCAAACTGCTTGATTTATTCCTTACAAAATCCTGATGAATTTAAGGCTAAAATTGAAATTAATCTAGTGCCTCATCATGTGGACCTATTGCACGTAGAGTAATTACATCCTCCGAAAGAGTAAAGGTGAATCTGTAAAATCTATCAACTCTCCCTTCCCAAACATCTACTTCTCCTTGCTTTTTCTTGGCATGAATAGAGGGGTGTCTTAAGTCCGAAAGAAGATATTGAATCTGTTTGTCAAATTTATTCCGGGTAGAAAGTGGTAATTTTGAATACTGCTTTGTGAATTTTTTACTGAAGTATGACTGAAACATTAAAATACTTGACTAAACCCCGGCTTCTCTATGCAAGGATTCGATTAAATCTTTAGCGCTCTTAAATGGGCCTACTACCCGCCCGGCAGCAATATCTTCATCAGCTTCTTTTTCTGCCTTTTCCCATTGAGCTTTTGTCCAGAAATGAACTGGTTTAGAGCTTCTTCTTGAGCTTACTCTTTTAAGCGCACGAACTTCCTCTAAAGCAGAATAGAGCTTTTTTTCTACTCTTTCAATAATAGAGATTGGTAATGTTACTGTATTCATGAAACAATTTTACCATTTCCGTCTGGAAAATTCCATGGCCTTAAATTAGCTTTCAGCTTTCAGTCTTCAGCTTTCAGATTTTTTGTCTGACGACTGACGTCTGATGACTGATAGCTATATATCCAGCATAGAATTTCCCAAACATTGTGTCAAATTGTTTATCGTAACGGTCCGAAAAAACGGACCTCTTTGTATATCGGATATCGTTACCAATAAACGATCTTACGATAAACGATAAACTAATAATGTGCTTGATATTAAACTGATTAAATCCTGACGGATTTCAGGATAAAACTATTCTCTGGTGCTCTTACTTTAACGGTATGCTGTTGTATATTCTGCAGGTCTATAAATAGTAACTTGTAAAGAGAACCCCTTACCCAACGCCTGAATATAACGACGAAGACTAGTCAGGGTGTATGTTTCATAGCCACGTTTTTCAATTCTGGCCACTTGGGCTTGTGAGACACCTAACCTTCTAGCCATTTCTTGCTGGGTTAACCCTACCTTTTGGCGAGCTTCTACCAATTGTAGCCATAACTGCTTTTTGGCAGCCTCTTCTTGATAGATAGCTGAATAGCCCGGATTTTCCACTAGCTTCCTTTGCCAATTACGATAACTCTTTTTACCTTCCATTACTACATTATGTTTGCTTTTCATTATATTCACCTCCTCTCTTCTAATTCTGCATACCTTTTGCTAAAATCTTTCATTCGTTCAAGTGCGGTTTTAATCTCACTACGAGAAGTTTTCTGTTTTTTCTTAACAAACCCATGAACAAATACAATCTGCTTGCCGGTAAAGAAAAAGTACAACAATCTGAAGATATTGGTGCTGCTCTCCTCACGCAACTCCCAAATCTTATCCTCAAGATGGCGGACTAATGGTTCCCTAGCAGTCACATTCCTTATCTTTAACTGTTCAATTGACCAATTAAATCTGGCTTGTGTTTTTAAATCAAGGCTGCTAAGAAATTTCCTTACTGGCTCATTACCGTTTTCCTCAACATAAAAAACTACCAACCATTCATCACTTACCAGTATACGGATTTTAGTATATTGTTAAGACTGGTGTCAAGAACCAAAATAGAATTTCCCAAACATTGTGTCAAATTGTTTATCGTAACGGTCCGAAAAAACGGACCTCTTTGTATATCGGATATCGTTACCAATAAACGATCTTACGATAAACGATAAACTAATAATGTGCTTGATATTAAACTGATAAAATTCTGACGGAAAGGAGGCTAGAAGACAAAATGATCTCACTTATGATAAAATAGTTTATATGAAACAGGTTTCTATTGCCCAGGCATTCTGGGATTATAATTTTTCTGAAAATGAATTGCTTTCCAAACTTAAGTCTGGTACAAAAAAGCAAAAGATTTGGATTATTGGGAGAATTATTGAAAATCTTCCTTATGAAACAATCTGGCGCTATGTTACCTTATCCCAGCTAAAAACTTACTTTCCTTATCTAAAAGTGCGTCCACAAATCAAAAAAATATGGGATTATACACTTGATTTATGGAATAAAGATGAAAAAAGACACTCCTCTCACTAATTTACAACAAACTGTCCTTGATCTTTTTTTCGAAAAAACTATAGGGAAAAAGTATTTCCTGACAGGAGGTACTGCTCTTGCAGGTTTTTATTTCAAACACCGTAGAAGTATTGATCTTGATCTTTTCACCTTTGAGGATATTGAAGTTAATTCCATTAAGGCAGTATTGACAGATATAGCAAAACAAACAAATACTAAACTGGATCATCGTGTGGCTACAGTAAACTTCCACCTTTTTTTTCTAATCGGCAAGGGTAAAGAGTTAAAAATTGACTTTGTCAGAGAACAGCCTGTACATTTTGGCCAGATAAAAAATTTCGGCAGAATAAGGGTTGATTCAATTGAAAATATTGGTAGCAATAAAATGACGGCTATTTTAGGGAGAACTGAAGCTAAAGATTTTATTGATTTATATTTCATCATTCAAAGAAAAATATTTACATTTGATAAACTTTTACAGGATGCAAAAAAGAAAGATTTAGGGCTTTCCGAATTTTATTTTGCGCATATGCTTCTTGAGGTAAATAACCTGAAGGATTTCCCGAAAATACTGGTGCCTTTTAATAAAGAAGGGATGATAGAATATTTTGTTAATCAGGCAAATAAATTATTACTTAATGCTAAACCAGCATAGAATTTCCCAAACCTGGTGTCAATTCTTGGAAAAAGTTTACACTGAGCGTAGTCGAAGTGCTTGATATTAAACTGATAAGCGGAGCTTGCGACGCTTGCGCGTCTTAAAATTCTGACAAAAGAGATCGGAAACAGATAGAAATATGCAAACAAAGTTTGCGAAATAAATTGAAATTTATTGCTTTTCTTTAGATTTGTAAGTACTAGCGATAAAATTGTTCAGTTAATTTCTATTATATATCTACTGTATTTCCATTTATTTCTACCAATTTCTATAAGTTTCTAACTTAGCTAACTTTGTCAACCACATCTTTTGACTGCTCCGCATTTAGGACAACTGCTACCTGTTTTAACAACACAATTAATTATTTCTTCACAGGCAGGACAAACCTCGCAAAAATCAGGGTCTTTGTTTGCTGAACTACTAAATGTCAAGGCGTTTTCAGAAAAAACCTGAAAAGCAGTTTGCCCCGCACCAGAAGATAGTCTGGGAGGACAGCTTTCCGGTTTATCTCCCAGCATGCTTTGCATATCCCTCTGCATCTCTCTATTATCAGCATAGTCATTGTGATCTCTTCCAGGCACTCTATATTTGGCAAAAATTCTTTCTGCTTCTGCTAAAGCTGCTTGTTTGGCAATCACCTCATCCCCTCTTCTAATACTCTCCCACAAAAAAGAATCAGGCATTACCTCTTCCATAATCTCAAGCCAATTTTTTTCTTTTGTGTCCAATATTATTGGAGTACTTCTTAACTGGTCTGAATAGGTCAAAAACGGCTGATTTAGTGAATAAGCACTAAGCCTTCGTCCTAAATCCAAACACTCGCTTTCATTAATATCCAAAACTATTGCTCTATTAAAAATCCTTTTTACTCCATTAACTTTCTCAATCTCGCTTATAATAATTTTGGAGACAGGATAATGTCCTGGTGGGCTAACCCAGGCACTTGCACCAGCTTCGGCACCAGATGCCCAATGAGAGGTCTCCTGAAATGCTTGAGCTTCCAACATCCCTACTCTTGTACTGGTATCTATTTTCTCCCTAACCTTTAAGTGTGCTGACGGAGAAAATAAATCACCATCTTGATCTATTAAAAAATAATAGGGATCAGGAATCCTGTGGGTTTCTAAAACACGGGAGGCATGCTCTTCAGCTTTCTGGGAATAAAAAGTTGGTAATTGTTCTCTTTCAAGTTGTTGAACTGACATATTTTTCCTGCTACGGGATCTAAATTGTGGTCGGTCTCCTGACTTAAAGTTAGGGTATAGAGAGAAGCGTTTAGCGTATAGTTGTTTATAACTAAACGCTGTACGCTATTTACTATTCTCTAACTAATCACAGTTGCGGCACAGCTCCGGATTTTAACCGGATTCCCTTTTTGCACCTTGGTCCGATATGACATCGGACTAGTGCACCACAAATTAAGAATAACATAAGAATTTCAAATTTCCAATATCAAATGACTAAAATTTAAAATTTGAAATTAAGATTTCATTTGTAATTTGGCATTTGGATTTTGTCATTTAACCATATTTGTCCCATAATGATCCCCTTTGTGCTGCTTGCCATTATTTTTTTCACATTGTATAACGAAGCGTATAGAGAGTAGCGTTTAGCGTATAGTTATGAAAATACAATCATATAAAGAATTAATTGTCTGGCAAAAATCTATACAATTAGTCAAAGAGGTATATAAATTAACATCGTTGTTTCCCAGAAATGAGCAATTTGTTATTATTTCACAGATTCACAGAGCAGTAATTTCTATTCCTTCTAATATAGCAGAGGGTTATGCTAGACGATCACATAAAGAATACTTACAATTTTACGCTATTGCTTACGGATCTGCTTTAGAATTGGATACTCAGCTTGTTATTTCTAAAGAACTCCAGTTAGCGCCAACTGAGAGCTTTAGCAAATCGGAGGAATTACTATTAGAAGTCATCAAGATGTTATGCGTCATGGTATACAGAGAGAAAGGAGGTATTAGTAAGCGTTTAGTCAGTAGCGTTTAGCTTATAGTTATGAAGATTCAACTATACCCTATTCTCTATACGCTATACCCTACCTAATGGAACCGCATCCTATTCCGCAAAATGTGACCACTTTTGAGTTTCATCTGATCGGGGATATGACCTTAAAACAATTTATGTATCTGGCAGCAGGTTCAACTATTGCCTATGTTTTGTTTGTGTTTGTCTCCTCTGCCTATCCCTTAATTGCCTGGCCGCTGATTGTAATTTCCGCCTCTTTGGGCTTTGCGTTTGCTTTTTTGCCTATAAATTCAAGACCTCTGGATTATTGGCTGGGGGCATTTTTAAAAGCTGTTTATTCTCCCACCAAAAGAGTCTGGCAGAAAAACAACAAAACTGCTGTTAATGACCCGCTGTTTGGTTCTCGCTTTGTCACCTATGTTTCCGGTCTTTATCCCCCAGCTCCGGCTGAAGCCACCACCGTCCCCAGCCAGGCTGTCATACCGCCAGAACCCATACCTACTGCGGATGATCTGAAAAAAACTGTTGATTTGGCAAAAGAGGCACAAAATTTGCAATGGAAGATCATCCAAACCGAACGGACCTTAAGTCATATCAGGGAAGAAGCGCAAAAACCAAAACCTATCCCTGTTGATTACAGTGGGCAGGTCAACCAGGTTTTGGCTGATTTGCAAAATTTGGTCAACCAGGCATCGCAGATTAAACAACAACTGGAAACTGTCGGCGAGGAGGAGCTAAAATCTCAAACCATACCTGTGCCTATGGCCAAACCTGAGGTAAAAGTTATCACCCCACAAAAAAGCAAAGCGACCCAAATTGCCCTGACTTCTTTTCCCAATGTGATTAACGGCATTATCAAGGATGCCCGCGGAAACTCCCTGGAAGGCGTGGTGGTGGTTATTTACGATAAAGAAGGGTTGCCTGTCCGAGCCTTAAAAACTAACAAATTGGGCCAATTCTCAGGGGCAACGCCTTTGCCAAACGGCACCTATAAAATTGAATTGGAAAAAGATACTTTCGGTTTTGATGTCTTGCAAATTGAACTAACAGGACAGGTGATCTCACCTTTGACAATCACAGCAAAGGAGGCAGTAGGATGAGCACAACACAGCAGCATTTGTCTATTAAGGATATTCGGGAGGACATTTTAATCCTCAAAGGAGGCGGAGGGGCACTGGTTTTACAAGTGGGGGCAGTTAATTTTGGCCTGCTTTCCCAAAGAGAGCAAATGGCCATCATTGGCAGCTTTGCCCAAATGCTAAACTCCTTATCATTCAGTATCCAAATCGTCATCCACTCTCAAAGGTTAAATATCAACTCATACCTCACCCTTTTGGACAAGGCCCAAAAAATACAGACTAATCTGCTTTTATCAAAAATGATTGTCAGTTATCGCCAGTTTATTCAAACTACCATTAAGGAAAATGATGTCCTGGATAAAAAATTCTATGTAGTCATTCCTCTTTTTTCCTTAGAGTTGGGACTGACTGCCTCAACAGAGTCGCTGCAGCAGAAAATTAAAACCGTGCTGCTGCCAAGAAGGGATCAAGTCTTAAGACAACTGTCAAGAGTCGGACTTAAGACTTCACAACTGACCGGCCAAGAATTGCTTGAGCTTTTTTACAGTATCTACAATGGTCAGAGTTTCCAAAGCAGCCAACCCCTCTCAATAAGCGGCCGGCAGATGGAGGTGACCCTAAAGGAGCCGCAAAAGATAGTTGTGCAACCGGACTTAAAATCAGCACTTCCCGAACAAAAACTCAACCAGCCTCCTGTACCGCCACTTACCACCCAGTACTCAAGAAACCACCCGTTTGTGGTGGAAGAATTAGGAACAGAAGTATGAAATTTAACCTGTTTGGTAAAAAAAATAAAACAGAAGATACCACTATCCAATTAACTTTGGAGGACGTGATTGCTCCTGCGGAAATTGAAGTTGATTTTAACCACATCAGAATAGACAACAGGTTTTCCCGAACTTATTTTGTATCCAGTTACCCCCGCTTTGTGGAACCAAACTGGCTGGAACCGGTCATCTCCTTTGACCATTCTCTTTTAATCTCCATGTTTATTTATCCTTCCCAGTCCGCCGGGGTTTTGGATGAGTTGAAAAGAAAAATTGCCGAGATGGAGGCAACCATCCAAACAGATCTGGAACGGGGCAGAGCTATTGATCCCTCTGTTGAGGTGGCGCTGGAAGATGCCAGAGGATTGCAGGACCAACTGGTCAAAGGCGTGGAAAGATTTTTCCAGTTTGCTTTGTACATCACTGTCCCCAGCGTTAATTTGGAAGAATTGCACAATACTTCCAAACTGGTTGAGGGAACCCTGGCATCGCTCTCCATGAGCGCCAAACCAACCACACTGCAAATGGAGGATGGTTTTAAATCCACCCTGCCTTTGGGAGAAGACCTGTTAAATTTAACCCACAATATGGACACCACGGCTTTGGCCACCACTTTCCCTTTTGCCTCATCTGAGCTAACAGCCAATGAGGGGATCATGTACGGCATCAATGAGCATAATGATTCGCTGATTTTGTTTGATAGGTTCAGTTTAGAGAATGCCAATTCTGTGGTCTTCGCCAAATCAGGAGCGGGAAAAAGTTATTTAGTAAAACTGGAAGCTATGCGTTCTTTAATGTTTGGCACGGAAATTATTGTGATTGACCCTGAGCAGGAGTATTTAACACTGTCGCAGGCTGTCGGGGGGGAATATATTAATTTTTCATCATCATCCCCTGCCAAAATTAATCCGTTTGATTTATCTTTTGATGTATCCTCAGGTGAGAATGAGCTGGGAAGAAAAATTTTATCCTTAACCGCATTTTTAAAAATTGTCCTGGGGACGCTTTCCGCCACCGAGGCGGCAATTTTGGACAGAAGCTTAAAACAAACATACCAACAAAAAGGCATCACCGATGATCCCAAAACTCAAATTAACCCGCCATCCGGCCCTCCTTTGATGGAGGATTTGTATAAGGTGTTGATCGGCATGGAAGAACCCTCTGCCATGGAGCTGGCTGCCCGCTTGGAAAGATTTATCAAGGGCTCTTTAGCAGGCATATTTTCCTCCCGCTCCAATATTGATTTATCCAACTCATTCACTGTTTTTTCAGTCAGGGATTTGGCTGATCAGCTAAGGCCTCTGGCAATTCATCTGATATTGGATTTTATTTGGACCAAGATCCGCAGCAAACTCAAAAAACGCATCCTGATTGTAGATGAAGCCTGGTATTTGATGAGAAATCAGGATTCGGCTGATTTTTTGGTGGATATTGCCAAAAGATCAAGAAAGTATTATTTGGGGCTGACCACTATCACCCAGGATGTGGAGGATTTTTTATCAACCGACCGGGGCAAGGAAATTATCTCCAACTCTTCAATCCAAATCCTGTTAAAACAGGCTCCCGCCTCAATTGATCTGTTGGGCCGGGTTTTTAATTTGTCGGAAGGGGAACAAAGGCTTTTGATGTCTGAGGGCATCGGGGAAGGATTGTTTTTTGCCGGAAATACCCATGTGGCCATGAGAGTGGTAGCCTCGCCTTCCGAACATCAGTTAATCACCTCAAACCCGGAGGAATTATTGGCCCGGCAAAATGTTTGATGATACACTAATGATATGGATTATAGGGATATTCAAAAACTCATAGCATTTTTTTCGGCATTAAAAGATAGCGGCTTCAAACAAGACTTAAAACAAATCCCTTCTTCTGCTATGATCAACGGGCAAAGAACACCTGTAGATAAACCTTACTGTCTTTCATTGCTTCGCAGATTCCCACAGTTTCAAGGAGACAAATTCAAAGATGACAATGCCATTATCAGATATTTATCCGATCCAAATAATAGAAAATTTCTCTTGGGTAACTTTACCCAGGCACAGCAAATTGAATTAACAAAAGTGTTAGGGGAAAAGCCTGTTGCGGCAGGGTGGAGCGGCGAACAAGTAGGCAGTCAGGAAGCTTCAGCCGGACAAGGCGTAAGCACACAGGTACCTGTTGGCGAAGCAGGGGGCACAATGGGTGTGCCGGGCTTGCCTGCTGGTCCAGCTATTTCTTCCACTCCCCGGCGTATTTTTATTGCCAACCAGGCTCCTCCGTCTATTGGAGGCATGGAGGGAGGAACAGGCCAAGGCACGGCTGCTACTAATAAAGCAAACAGACTGGAAGCTGAAACAAACCGGCTAAACGCGCAAACTGCTGCTCTCCAAAGGTTTAACTGGCGCAGTTTTAAAATGCCTGATTCATTTACAAATGCAGCCAAAAATTTTGGCTCTGCTAGCCAAAGATTTACCAAAATAAATTTAGGTAGAATAGGCAGGGGTCTTTGGGAAATAGCCAAAGGAGTAGGCAGAGGTATTGCCGGTCCTGGGCTGACCGGCACATACAATCTTTTGGGGAAAGCAGCAAACCACGGCCTTAATGCTTTTGAAAGACTTTCCAGTCCCGAATTAAGAAGTGCATCTAAATCCTTTGTGTCCTCCGGATCAAAAAAGCTAATCTGGGGTCTAGTTGGAGCTTTTTTCTTCCTTGTTTTGGGTGTAGGCTTAATTGGCGGCCTTTCCCAAACAACCCCATCAGGTGAAGCTGCACCTGTTGCAAGTTACCCAATCACAAATTTAAACAGTTGCCAGTTTACAAGAGGAGATAGAACTCCTGCTCAAGAAAGCTATAAAAGCCCTCTTCTTTTGAATTACTTTCAAGAAGCCTCTCGCATCTCTTCTGTTCCAGCAGCTGTCTTGGCTGCCATAGCCAGGGTGGAGTCTCCCACAATTACCTCTAAAACAGATGCAGATTTACCCAGTTTAAGCTCAATTGCCGGTTGTCCAAGAAGCCAAACAGGAGCCTTAGGAATTATGCAGCTTCAGCCTCCTGGTACAAGAGGGGGGTTTTCTGCAGGATTAGAATTAGGAGCAGGTTTTCTGGGTAAATCCCTGGATCAGCTTACTGAGACAGATTTTTGTGATCCTAAAACAAGTATTATTTTATCAGCTGGGTTTATCTTAAAAAGATTAGAGTTGGGGTATGGTATCGGAGATGGAACAAAATGGGATCCTTCTTGGAATAGCAATCAAAATGTTATCTATAAGGTAGCTTCAGGTTATTATGGCTGTTTAGAGTATGGGGGTGGAGACCCACTAAAGTGCAGCGGCCCTTATAACTACGGTACTGACATCTGGACCAGCATCCAAAGCTGCCAACAAATTATTGCCTCCCAAAACCAATCCCTGGGTTGTCCTGTTGAGGAAACTATTACCACACCATACGGCTATAATATTCCAGGATATCCTAATGTTCGCAACCAAGATTGTCCTTCCAGCTTTCTGCAATGCCACAACGGCATAGATATTGCCGGGACAGAGGGCATTACTCCTGTAAAATCAACCATTGATGGGACTGTCAGCGCAGCAGATGCTAATGGTGACGAGGGAAGATTTGTAGAGATTACCAGTCAGGATAAATCTACGGTTATAACTTTAGAACATCTGCAAACTTCCAGGGTTGATAAAGGAAATAATGTAACAAGGGGAAGTATTGTAGGAATCGTCGGCTCAACAGGCGGTGGTTCAACAGGCTCTCATGTCCACTATAAAATTAAAATTAACGGAGTATTGGTAAACCCTTTAAGATTTATCGGGATTACCGATCCAGACTCCTCTCTTTTAAAGTCCTCTGACAATCTGTCTGATAATAACTATGCCGGAGTACAAAAAACTAATACCAATTACTGGGGGAGGTGTTCTTCTTCAACTAGCACTTCTTCCGCTCAAAATAATACCGCCTCCTGCCAAACAAGCAATAATCTTATACAAAACTGCGGATTTGAAAGTTCTTTGTCCGGGTGGACAAATACAGCTTCTTATAAAGCGGGTCAATTCAGTGATAATTTAAGTTTTACTACAGATGCTCACAGCGGAAAATCTGCAATACTAATTGGAGGAGAAAATGCAGCTCTTTGCCAAGCTCCCAAAATATATAACGGGGGCGATCCAACACCTGGAAGTTTCCGTATATTTCCTGAAGTAAGACAATATATTGAAAGCTCAAATATGAATAGCGGAATTTCAATTGAATTCTGGTTCAAGATAAAAAGTGAGGGTACCTATCAGGTCGGGACAAATAGGTCTGCTCCGTTTTATATTTATATAGCAAATGAGGAGACTCCTCCTTATCCGGGGAAAGAAATTTTTCTTGGTTATGTTCCCGGTGTTCCTGATTTCAGCGAATGTGGTAAGGGGAATTTTTCCTCCGGGTATGAGTGTATTATTGATGGAGGCGCTGCTTTTGATTGTTCTGATGCTTTTTCCGGCTGGAAAAAGATTAATATAAATTTAAGCGCTGACGGGCTTTCAAAAATTGGAATATCAGGAAAAAGAGTATATATTGGATTTGGAGTGACAAATGATTTTCCGACAGCTGTGTATCTGGATGATGTAAAGATAACTTCTCAATAAATATGAATAAAAAAACATTACTGCCTCTAATTTGCCTACTGACACTACTGATCGCTTTTTTGCTGTATAAGGGAATTTATAAAAAGGATCTAGCTTTTGAAGCTAAACCACAACCTTCTGCAAATGAGCAAACAGAACCTCCTCAAATTATCGCCACCAAACCAGATCCTTTGGAAAATGCGGTGGTTTCCGCAACAGAGGTGGTGGAGATAACTTTTAACCGCCCCTTGGAGAATATCGGAGAATTTAAATTCAGGATAGATCCTAAGGCAGAAATAAAAATAGAGCTGTCACCTGATCGCAAAACCGCCAAAATTATCCCCCAAACCCCCTTTGAACTGGGGGTAACCTATACTATATTTATCGGGCCGGAGACTAAATTCGATGGCGTAGGCAATTGGGGCAAAGAGGCAATCTATCATTTCCAAACAATAAAATTTAGGGGGATATGAAACTTAACCATTATCAGCTTAAAGTACTTGCTGACATAGGTGTGGCTTCTGGACAGCTTTTTGCTGGCTCTATGATTCTACCCTTGATAGTTCCCGGTCTTGACCAAAATGAATTCCTCCCCGCTGCAAGCAGCGGGGTATCCCGCAAGCGGGACAAGTTCTTATCGAACCATTCATCCCCGCAGCAGAGCTGCGAGGTATTCTGGTTCAATAATAAACTACATATAGTAGTATTAGGATTGTTATTTACCGTAACTTCATGGTCGTTTAGTGTTTTGATTATGAGGAAAGTGAAACAATGAACTCAGGAGATATATTTCTTTTTTATATTGCTTTAGGAGTTGTCCTTTTGTCATTAATCTTATTGGCTTTACCTACTTTAATGGAACGCAAACGCAAATCTTCAAGCAGTCATTAACTCAGCCTCACCGGCATGACAATATATTCCAATCCTTCGACTCCGATTGGTTTGATTAAGGAGGCAGAAAGCGGGCCTGAAAATTCAATGCTGACTTGAGTTGAGGGAGCATTGGAGATAACCTCCTGTAAAAATCTGGTATTGAAGGCCACCTCAATTTCACCTGCCACCTCCGCCTCAATCTCATTCTCCTGGCTGCCCAGCTCTTTGGCAAAGGATTTAAGCTTTAAGAGGTTTTTTTGGGTATTTAAAACCAAAATATTGGCTTCGTTTTTGGTAAAAACAGCTGCCAGTTTGATGGCCCGCAAAAATTCCTCTTTATCTACCGCCACCCTGGCCACCGAGGAGGCGGGGATGATCTTTTCCCAGGCAGGAAATTGACCTTCGATCAACCTTGAGGACACAATTGTTGTTCCCAGGGAAAATATGACCTGGTTTTGGTTTTCAGTGGTGGCAATCTTGATCTCCTCCGCTTCCTCCTCCCCCATAATGCGTAAAACTTCCTCAAAAGTTCTCCTGGGGATTAAACTTTTAAACTGAGGTGATCCTTTGGGTAATGCTACCTGGCGGTGGGCCAGTCTGAAGCCGTCTGTGGCTACGAAATCCAATTTGTCATCTTTGGCTTCTGTTAAAATCCCCGTCAAAACCGGTCTGCCCTCATCCACAGCCGAGGCAAAAAGGATCCCAGAGCACTCTTGAAGCGCTTCTTTGGAAAAACTGATCCCTTTCTCCTCTGATAAAGGTATGGCCGGAAATTCCGAGGCAGGGATACCATTGATGAAGGCTTTGAGTTTGCCGCTTGAGACTGTCAAGCCTTCCCCTGTTGTGGCAAGCTCCACCTTGGATTGGTCTAAGCCGGAAATTAGCTCTACTATGGTTTTGGCAGGAATAGTAATTTCTCCGTCTTCCCCTCCTTCAATAGGCAAATATTTAATAACACCTATTTCCAAATTGGTGGCGGCAATTTTCAGTTTTTTGCCCGCTTCGCCGCGAGGCGAGCCTGCTACCGAAAGTAAAATATTATCCAAAACAGGCAGGGTGGAGCGCACGCCCACTGACCTGGAAACAGATTGCAACTTGGGCAAAAAATCCTGTTGTAATATGGTAAATTTCATTTTCAGTCGTCAGTCGTCAGTCGTCAGTCGTCAGACAATTTTAAAGTCTGAAAGCTGATAGCTGAAGACTGAAATCTATTCTTCTCCCTTTCTGGCAGTCACAAAATTGTGGATGTCTTCTTCAGATACTTTAATTAATCTGAAATTAACCCTGCCAGCAGCAATTAAGTTTTTAATGTGTTTTTCCTCGTCTGTCAAGATGTAAGTTTGGCCGCTCTTTACTTCTATAAAATCTATCCGCTCCCCGTTTTTAATGCCGATAAAATCAATCGGCCATCCCAAGGGAATAATACGATCATAATCATAGCGAAGTTCGGCATAGGTTAAAAGTTCGGCCATCCTGCCTTTTTGAGGATTAATTGAGCCCTGGATCACCTGTAATACTTTGGCGGGCAAATCCTGGACTCCTTTGTAAAGATCTATTAAATCAGTAGGAATATCTGCTGGTTTTCTACCTTGAAGCCTACCAACTAAATAAGCAATTAACAAACTTGTAATTATTAGAATAACCAAAATCCAGTTAAAGTTATCCACAGTGCTTGTAGATTATACTATAAATGTACTAAATACTAGTCATATTAATATGTGGTGTGGATATGTGTAAAAGTTAATTTTTGAACTTATTTTTGGGAGAATTTCGTGTGAATAAGCAGTTATTTTTGGTGGGAAAATATGTGGATAAGCAGGAAGATTATGTGGATAAACTCTGTTTGGTTTCAATAAAAATTCTTTGGACATCCTTATTGGTAAGAATTAATCTTTTGACTTTGTCTCTTCCGTGCATCACCGTGGTATGATCCCTTCCTCCCAGCAATTCTCCTATTTTTTCCACAGTGAGACCTAATTCTTCTGATAAAATATACATGGTGAGGTGGCGGGGTAAAACCAGTTCTTTTTGTCTTTTGGGTCCGTTTAAATCACTCTGTTTAATGGTAAAATACTCACAGATTTTGGTAATTACTTGCCTTGGTGTAAGATTTTTTAACTGGCCATTCTCTTTTGCGCCAAGTAAAATTGTGATATTTTCCTCTGTGGGGGGCAAATTCTTTGTTTTTAAAGACTGCAGGATCTGGATCAGTTTTCCTTCCAAATCTCGGGCATTTGTTTCAACTGAGGCGGCAATCATGTTTAAACAGCCCTCCCCAAGGAAGCTGTGGTGTTCTGCGCACTTGTTTTTTAATATGGCCACTCTGGTATCGAAATCCGGAATCTGGATATCAACCATCAATCCTCCCTGAAAGCGGCTTTTCAACCTGTCTTCCAGTTTGGCAATTTCGTACGGGGGTCTGTCTGAAGTGATCACAATCTGCGAGTTTTTAGAAGCTAATTCATTAAAGGTGTGAAAAAATTCCTCCTGGGTGCCTTCCCTGCCGGAAAAAAACTGGATATCATCAATCAGCAGAATATCTGTGTTTCTGTAGCGGTTACGGAAAGAGGCAAACTGTTTGGTCTGAAGGGCGCCTACATAATCATTGGTGAATCTTTCCGAAGAACAAAAATTAACTTTAAAATTGGGGTGTTTTTTGACTATGGCGTTGCCAATCCCCAGCATTAAGTGAGTTTTGCCCACACCGGTCCCGCCGTATATAAACAAGGGGTTATAAGAGGTGCCGGGGTTTTGAGCAACAGCCTGGGCAGCGGCATAGGCTAAATTGTTAGTGGGCCCAACCACGAAATTTTCCAAGGTATATTTGGGGTTAAGCGTATTTGTTTGAGTTTGCAAGGGCAAGAAAAAATCCTCCTCCATTTGCCGGTTTTCAGTTTCGCTCTCTGCGACAATAAATGAAACTTTCACTGCTTTTTCTAAAAGCTTGGCAAAAGTTTCCTCAATTAATGTTCTATATTTTTGATCCAAACTCTCTTTTATAAAAGCTGAGTTGGTGCTTAAAACAAGACTATCTCCGGTCATTGATTTTAGCAGGGTTTTTAAAAAGTAAGCCTTGAAATTATCAGGGCCTACTGCGGGTTTGATGAGCTGTAAAAATTTATGCCAGAGCCTTAAATTGTCCATAGGAGCTTGGAGGCAGTGGAAAACTTATCCACAATTTAATCCACTGTCAGGCTTTCCACAATATGGAGAAACTATTAAAAAGTAGATCAAGTTTAAAAAGTTACGATACAATAGACCATGACTTAGCTGTATAATGAATTTATGGTTTTGGATTCAAAATTGGCTGGGATTTTATCTAATTTTTGCCTGGATATTGCAAAAGCCTATTTTGTTGCTGCATTTGTAACTCCTGCCTTAAGTGGTCTGACAAATTGGTGGGAGATATTATTTGTGTTGATTAAGGGGTTGTTGTTTGTTATAATATTTTTACTCGCCAGTTGGTATTTAGCGAGACTGGAGGATCAATTATGAGTCAAATAAATTGGTTAGATGTTTTTAATTCATCTATAGTATTTGGCCTGTTGGCAATTATAGCATTAGGAATTTGGCTTTCACTGATAAAGAAGGATATTCAATCTAAGCCCTCAAAGCGCCGATAAAATTTCTCTATGCCAAAAAGAGTTTACCAGCCTAAAAAATTAAAAAGAGTCAGAAAACATGGTTACAGAGCCAGAATTGCAACTGCCGGTGGAAGAGGGGTAATTAAGAGAAGAAGAGTTCAGGGCAGAACAAGGCTTACTATCTAGATGCTTCCCAAATCCCAAAGACTTAATTTAAAAACAGATTTTAAGTGGGTAGCCTCTGGTAAAAAGATAGAAAGCAGGTATCTGAAACTATTTATTAGGTGGGGGGAAAACAAGACTCCCAGAGTTGGCATTGCTGTTTCATCAAGGATTTTTAAAAAGGCTACTGAGAGGAATAGGGTAAAACGCTTGGTATCTCAAGCTGTCCAATCTATCATCCATGACCTACCATCTACCATCAATATAGTGGCTCTTCCCAAACAGAGCATACTTAATGTAAAATCAGGAGACGTCTTATTGGATGTGGAGTCAAAACTTAAAGATGAAAAAATTATATAGTAGTCTTTAAGGTATGTTCTCACTTTCGTTCGAACAATAATTTATTCTTCGAGCAAAGCGAGAAGTCACCATAAAAACTATGAAAAAAATAATAATAGGTTTAATAAATTTTTATCAGAGATTTTTGTCTTTTGATCGGGGGTTACTGTGTGTTTTTGCCCCTGGCGGTGCCTGCAAATACTCCCTCTCCTGCTCTGAATATACTAAAACAGCGATTAGGGATTGGGGGGTTTTTAGGGGAAGCTGGCTGGGTATAAAAAGAATCTGGAGGTGCAGGTAATGGGGGTAATAGGGGATATTTTTAACCTGATTTTTTACGGCCCGACAGTCAATCTTTTGGTACTAATTTTCCAGGGGTTGCAAGCAGTATCTATCCCCGGAGCCCTGGGATTATCAATAATTCTTTTAACAGTAATCATTAGAATCCTGGTCTGGCCTTTTATGAGCTCCCAGATAAAATCAGCCAAAAAAATGGCAGACTTAAAACCGCACATGGACGAGCTTAAGAAAAAACACACTGACAATAAACAGGCTTTGGCACAAGCACAAATGGCTTTATATAAAGAACACGGTGTTAATCCGGCAGGCGGCTGTTTGCCGGCCTTAATCCAAATCCCCATTTTTATTGCTTTATATCAGGCACTGTTAAATATTATTCCCGGCGCAGGCGGGCAGATAGATAAGATTAATACCCTGCTTTATTTTCCAAATTTAAAACTTCCACCAGGGCTGGACCCGAGCTTTTTGGGTATTAACTTGGCAGTCAAACCCTCTGAGTTTACAACTTACGGACCAATTCTTTTGACCATACCTTTGATTACCGCCGCCCTCACCTTTGTCCAGTCCAAAATGATGCTTGCCAAACCAGTAAAAACCTATCCTGCGGATTCTCCGCAAGAGAAAAAAGAAAAAGAAGGTTTGGAAGAGAGTATGGGACAGGTTCAGTCTCAAATGGTATATCTAATGCCGGTGATGATCGGTTATTTTGCCTTTACTTTTCCCATAGGGCTTGCAATTTATTGGAATACGTATACAATACTGGGGATTATCCAGCAGTATAAAATTTCCGGCTGGGGAGGATTATCCGACTATGTCGGAAAATTCAAAATTCGAAGCCCGAAATCCTAAACAAATTCAAATATCAAAATCCAAAATTATATTAGGATTTCGAATTTAATAAGTTATGGAAAAACAACTATCAGATGTACTAGATAATATATTGGGGCTGCTTCTTTTGGAGGGAAGCTATGAGATTGAAGAAACCGATCAGGGGTTTGAGGTTTCCATAGAAACAAAAGATGCGGGAAGGCTGATTGGCACAAGAGGCGAGTCTTTGGAGGGATTGCAGCTTCTGATAAACCAGATCATTTCCAAGAAAGCTGGAGAAGAAGGGTTTAAAAGGGTGATCTTGGATGTTTCAGGCTGGAGAAAGCAAAAAGAAGAGGAACTGGCTGCCCGTTCAAAAGAATTGGGGAAGGAAGTTTTGGCAACAGGCAAGGAAATTGAACTTGAGCCGCAATCTCCCTGGCAAAGAAGGGTGGTACATATGGTGGTGGGTGAGATAGAGGGACTGATGACTGAGAGTGTGGGCGAGGGAAGAGATAGGCATGTGGTGATAAAACCAGTGATCCAGAAAACTCAGGAAGACTCAGATAAATCAGAAAGTCAGACCGTCTGATATTCTGAAATTCTGGCCCTCCGAGTCATTCCGAGTGTTACGAAATGACTCTTGCGAATTTAGAAAGAACCTTACTATTTTTAGTCCTGCTCTTCCTTCCCACCCAGCTTGGACGGCATTTCTGGCCCCAGTTCTCTTTTATCTATTCCCTGCCAATTGACTATCTTTCCCCCACTCTTTATTTTTGGGATATTTTGGTAATTGTTTTATGGGTGGTATGCCTTTTTTCCGGTAAACACATCAACAGACTAGCCTTAACTTTTTTTTATTTTTTTATTTTGACTCAAACTGTTTCACTGCTTTTTAACCCGCAAGCATTGGGGGTTGGGTTTATCAGATTGGAGCAGTATCTGATAGCAGGGCTGTTTGGGGTGTATATAGCGAGTACAAAGTGGGCAGTGCTGAGGGCAAAGTTATATACGCCGCTAGCTTTTGCGGTTCTTTTTGAATCCACCTTGGCAATCCTGCAGTTTTTAAAAGAAGGCACAATCGGTCTTTGGATACTGGGTGAGCGCAGTTTTTCTCTCTCCACCCCTGGTATTGCCAAGTTTGATTTTTATGGACGTGAGTTTTTAAGGCCTTATGGAACCTTCCCCCATCCTAATATTTTGGCTGCATTTATGGTTATCACAGTTGTGATCCTGTCATCCCTGCGGAAGCAGGGATCCATAAACAAAACGGCTAATTGGATTCCCGCCTTCGCGGGAATGACGACACTGCTTACTTTTTCCAGAACAGCCATAATTGCCGGCTTGGCATCTGCTCTGCTGATACTTAAGACCAGAGGACGGTTACTGTTGCTTTTGGTTATTTTTTTGCTAATGCCCATTTTATATACGCGTTTTGCAGCCATATTTAACTATGATCAGCTGACTTTTTTGAGAAGAGAAGAATTGACTAGATCAGCACTGGAGCTATTTTGGAAAAATCCTGTATCTGGAGTAGGTTTAAATAACTTTATTCCCTCTTTGTCGTCTGAGTTAATATCAGGCCCCAGCCGCTTTTTACAGCCGGTGCATAATATTTTCCTTTTGGCTCTTTCTGAAACAGGGATGTTGGGACTGTTAGGGTGGTTGGGGCTTTTGGGATATCCTATATTAAAACAATTTCCAATCTTGCCTGTCGGCAGACAGATTTCCAATCTTGCCTGTCGGCAGACAGGTCTCAAATCTTGCCTGTCGGCAGACAGATTTCCAATTATTTGGGGAACCATGCTATTTTTAGGATTATTTGATCACTACTTTTTAACCCTGCCCCAAGGAATAAGACTGCTATTTTTAATTTGGGGACTGAGCCTTTCCATGTTAGAATTAAAAGCGTGAGTCAAATTTTAAAAATTTCCCAGCAAACAATGTGGCAGATTGCAGGCAAAGCCGTGTCTGTTTTCTCCACCATCATCATCTTGGGTCTTATCACCAGAAAGTTTGGTGAGGAAGGAACAGGTATTTTTACTCTGGCCCTGACTTACCTGTCCATGTTTATGCTGCTTTCCGATTTTGGTTTTAATGCGCATGTTTTAAAAAGTCTTCAGTCTTCAGTCTTCAGTCTGCAGAAGCAGATGTTTAGGAAACTTTTAGGAACAAGAATTGTATGGGCAGCAATACTAATGGCACTTTCCATAATCGTGCTCCCCCTTCTGCCTATCGGGGGTGATGTATTCAGAAAACTGGTTATCTTTGGCAGCCCGATCATTTTTGGATCTGCCATTTTTGTCAGCATTAACTTGTTGTTTCAGTCCAAATTAAGATATGATTTGTCTGTTGCGGCAACATCAGCAGGCACTGTGTTAAATTTATTGCTGGTGATCTGGTTTGTTAATGCCAACTTCCCCCTTTTGTATTTAATCTTTGCCCAGGTTTTAAACTGGATACTGGTAGTTTTTTTGGCTGTAATATTTTCCAGGAAAATTACTCAAACAATGACACCTATTTTTGATGCGACCTTTTCCAAAAAACTTATCACAAGCAGTTGGCCCATTGCCGCAACTTTAGGGTTAAATGTGATCTATTTTCGGGCAGATTCATTTATGGTGGCCTATTTTAAAGGTGTATCTGATGCCGGAATATATAATATTGCCTATTCAATTTTCCAATCAGCCCTGGTTTTGCCCACCTTTATTATGAATGCTTATTATCCGCTGATGCTGAAATCTTACCAAGGCAGCAAGATTATTGGACTGGGTTTATTGTTGCTGGCTGGTTTGGGTATGGCGCTAACACTCATGCTGGCGCCAACCGTGATAAATCTTTTGACAGGAGGAGGATTTATCGGTTCTTCTCAAAGCCTGCAAATATTATCCGCAGGTTTCCCGGCCTATTTTTTGTCCTCGCTTTTGATGTGGATTTTAATTGGCAAGGGTAGATATAAGACATTGCTGATAATTTACGCGTTCGGTTTGGCGATCAACTTAGTCTTAAATTTTATCTACATCCCTGCTTATTCGTTTATGGCAGCAGCCACTACCACTGTGGTATCCGAGTACTTGATTTTGCTGATGCTGCTTGTTAGTCTGTTAAGATGAAATTAACCATATTTACTGATGGAGCATCCCGCGGTAATCCAGGACCTGCAGCCTATGGTTTTGTGATTTCTGATGAGAAGGGCAATATTTTACACAAAGTCGGTAAAATAATTGGAATTACCACCAACAATGTAGCAGAATATACTGCGGTTTTGGCAGCGCTAAAACACATTAAGCAGTATGCACCTGGGCAGGAACAGCTTCAAATAGAACTTTTTGCAGATTCAAAGCTGGTGGCAGAACAATTATCGGGTAGGTTTAAGGTTAAAGCAAAACATCTTAAGCCAATGATTGAACAAATTAAAATTTTAGCAATGGAGCTGGGTGGTGTTGTTTACAGCCACATTCCTCGCGCACAAAATACCTTAGCCGACCAACTGGCCAATTGGGCGCTTGATAAGCAATAATTATCCATTAAGATCTACTTCCTCCATATTGCATTCTTATTTTTCTCTGCTACGATTTACGCGTGGATGAAACAGAGATAAATATCATCAAAAAAAATAGTATAAGCCTTTCGCGAAACACTCCTGTGGCTTTGGTCGTGGGAGCAGCGGGTTTTTTAGGATCTTCTCTGGTTGATGAATTGCTGAAAAAAGGAATTCAGGTGATCGGGGTGGATAACTTATCCACAGGTTTTAAGCAAAATCTGGAAAATGCTGTCAAAGACAACAATTTTCATTTCATAGTAGATAATGCTCAAAATTTGGAATTGGATATTCCCAGGCTGGATTATGTGGTTTTATCCACCAGCAGAGATTGGAATATAGATAATATTTTAAAGCTACTTAAAAAGACAGGTTCAAGGTGCCTGCTGCTTTCCTCAATAGAGCTATATGATCGGGGGTCGGGCGAGCACGACTGGCTTAAAAAAATAGAGGCTAAACTGGCTGCCTTTGCCAAGGAGAATAATTTAAATGCCAGGGTGTTAAGGCTCGGTCCGGTGTACGGGCCAAGGATGCACTTTCAGATTAAAGATCCTCTGGTGAAATTAATCCAGCAGGCCCTGAGGGAAGATTTACAAAAAGAGGTGTCTTTGGATTTTTCCACCAGGGCTTTGTATATTGAGGATGCGCTGGATTTGATGGTAAAAAGCCTCTTTTCAGGAGCAACTGCCCAAAAAATCTTTGACGGAGTTTTATCTTCGCCAATCAAAGTAGCGGAGATTAAACAAATACTTTTAGACCCTTTGTGGTATGAGGAGAGAAGTTTTAGCCCGCAATCTTTACCGCCCTGGCCAACTCCCAACTCAGAAAAAACCATCAGGTTTTTAAACTGGCGCCCAAGAGTGGGCATTGTGAAGGCCTTAAGGGAGACTTTAAGTTATTTTAAAGACCACGAGTTAAAAGTACCTGAGATGGAAGATGAAAAGAAAGAACAACTGCAGGTTTTAAGAGAAGAAAAAAAAGATGCACCAAAACCTAAAACAAAGCGGGCAATTAAATTACCAAAATTTAAACTTCCTCTGGGCAAAATTTATTTATCTTTGGCAATCGGGCTGATTTTTTATGCGCTGATTTGGCCGGCTGTTTCAGTCGGGTGGGCAGTTTTCACTTTCAGGTACCAATTGCTTGAGGCTGCCAAAAATTTGGGAAAAGGGGAATTTGACAAAAGTTTAATCAACCTTTCTCAGGCTGAATACGGACTTGGGGGTGCGAAAAATATGTTTAAATCTTTGGCACCGTTAAGAAAGATGCCAGTTTTGGATCCGGCTTTCAGTATTGGAGACGGGCTTTCATCCCTGGCAACTTATTCCATACTGTCAGCCAAGTCAGCAGTTTTGGGAGTGGAGGAGCTTTATCAGGGGCTTAGGAGCGTCACAGGGGAGGAAACAGGTTCACCAAAAGAGTATTTTGAGAAAGCTAATTTGCAGCTGACCTTTGCTGATGAGCAAATTTCCAAAGCCTACGCTTTATTAAATACAGAGGAGTTTAAAATGAGTCTGCCCGCTATTTTAAAAGATCAAGTGGATGGTTTGGAAAGCAGACTGTCACATTATAGAAATTTGGTCAAAAACGGCCGGGCCGTGAGCGTTTTACTGCCCGGACTGGTGGCTTGGGAAGGTGCTAAAAGCTATCTGGTACTGCTGCAAAATAATATGGAACTTCGGCCAGCAGGCGGTTTTATTGGTTCATATGCCCTCATTACTTTTGAGGGAGGAAAACTGAAAAGATTGGATGTTGAGGATATCTATGCAATTGATGGACAGTTGAACTTTCATGTTGAACCACCAAAGGAGATCAGGGAGGATTTGGGACAAAAAGACTGGTATCTGCGGGATGCCAACTGGGAGCCGGATTTTCCCACATCTGCCAGGCAATCAGAGTGGTTTTACAATAAGGAAACAGGGGAGAGAGTGGAGGGAGTTTTAGCCCTAGATGTTTCTGCTATGGAAAATTTACTGGAGACGATCGGGCCGTTGGATTTGCCTGATTATAATGAAAAAATCACTGCAGATAACTTATTTGAAAAAGCCATCGCTCATGCGGAGTTAAGCTTTTTCCCGGGCTCCCAGGCCAAGAAAAACTTTTTGACAGCCCTGACTTCCCAATTATTTAATAAACTGATCTTTGTGCCTAACCAGAATTGGCCGGGGATTGTAGCTAGTTTGGGAAAATCTTTGGAGGAAAAGCATATGAGCATCTATCTGGATCATCCTAAACTGTTCTCCTACCTTGTTTCCCAGGGTTGGACAAATGCTATGCCAAGGGCCGGCAGCGAAACAGGCGGAACGCTTCAGGATTTTCTAGCACCTGTAGAGGCCAATTTAGGGGCAAATAAAGCCAACTATTATCTGGAAAGAAATTACCGCCTGGAAACTGTGGTAGGCAAGGATGGGGATCTTAGGCACAGACTGCGGATTGGTTATATTAACAAAAGCCCCTCCAACAGCTGGCCGGCCGGGAAATATAAAAACAGGATGAGGGTTTATCTGCCGTTTGGGGCTAAAATAGTGAGAGTTTTGTGGGGGGAGAGTGATATTACCAAGGATGTAGAGAGCTTTGTGGACTACGGCAGGTCAGGTTATTCTTTCCTGATCTCACTTTCGCCAAAAGAGGCAAAAAGTTTGGTTTTAGATTATGAAATACCTACCAAACTGGATTTTAAAGAGGGCAAAGCCCAATACAGGCTGGATGTTATCAAGCAGGCCGGCACCTTACAAGATCCTTTTGAGTGGAGTCTAACCTACCCGTTAAACTACAGTTTATCTTCCCAACAGGGAATAGAGATTGGCCCGCAGGAGCAAAGCATCTCCACAGATTTGTCGCGCAACCGGTCATTTGAGGTGGTATTTAACAAATAATTTCCAAGACGTGAGCAAACCTCGGGCATTATTTGGCCAGCTTGCAGCAGGGCATGGTACACTTGTTAGATGGAGTCATTAGGATTTTTAGCAGCACTGGGGGCAGCTTTGGCCTGGGGTTCTTATACTGTTCCGTTTAAGTTATCCCAATCTTCACGGTTAATTCAATTCCAGGCACTAATGGGTTTGGGTATCCTTGCTTCAGGTTTTTTTCTTTCTTTAATTTTAGGATACCCTTTAAATCTAAATGTATACGGACTAATCAGCGGATTTTTATGGGCTGTGGCAAACGCTATTTCTTTAGTTGCCATCTTAAGCCTTGGTATTTCAAAAGCCGTACCGATAATTTCTTCTCTGGTAATTTTATCTTCTTTTTTATGGGGGCTTTTCTATTTTAAAGAAATCACCCAGCCTCAAAAGAAGCTGCAGGTGTTAATGGGAGCAGTTATCCTTGTTATGGGAGTGATCATTCTCGGATTGGCCTGAAATCACGCACGTGAGGGTACTCTGGGCTTTATTTGGTTGCTTGTACAAAAAAGGCAAATGTGGTATCTTACTAGACCATGGACAGATTAAGTTTACAGGCGCAGGAGCGGGTAATCCTTGGTAAAAAAGTTAAAAGACTAAGAAAAGACGGGTTGCTTCCAGGCCATGTGTTTGGCAAAAGGGTAGATGGCGAGACTGTGGCTGTTGACCAAAAAGAATTCTTAAGAACTTTTCATCTGGCAGGGGAAACAGGTTTAATTGATTTAAAAATCGGTACAGAGAAAGTCAGGCCGGTGTTGATCAGGGAAGTCCAGCATGATCCTATCAGCGGAGATTTAATCCATATAGATTTTTACCAAGTAAACTTGCAGGAGAAGGTGAAAGTGAGTGTGCCTTTGGTTTTAATCGGTGAACAGCCGGAATCAGTTCATCTGGGCGAGGCCATTGTTTTGCAAACCTTAAATGAGATTGAAGTAGAAGCACTTCCTGCTGAAATGGTTTCCAAAATTGAGGTGGATATTACACCCCTTAAGCAAATTGATGATGCCATTACTGTGGGGCAGTTAAATTATGATAGGGCAAAACTGACACTTCAGGCCGAGCCAGAGGAAATTGTGGTGAAGCTTGCTCCGGCTGTCACTGCAGAAATGGAGAAGTTGATGGAAGAGCAAGCTGCTGAAACAGCTGCAGCGGCGGCTGAAACTGCCGAAGGTACTCCTGCTGAAGGTGAGGCTGTAGAGGGTGCAGCAGTTGCTGAAGGCGCGCCTGGAGCTGAAGCTCCGGCTGAAGGTCAGGCTCCGGCTGAAGCTGGAGGAAAAGCTGCTCCTGAAGAAAAATCAAAATAGTGCGGCAATTTTGCGGCAATTTTGCGGAAATTCGTGCCTGCTTCGACTTGCGCGTCGAGCGAGGTGAGCCTAATCTGGCCATTTTGAGACCATGATAGACTTACCGCTGTGAGGCAGTTTTTGCCATAATTCTTCTGTAATATAGGGCATAAATGGGTGCAGTAGTTCCAGACTGGTTCTAAAAACATATTCCAGCACAGGCTGGGCCTCTGCGCGTCTGTCTTTAGTGGATTCAATATATTTATCTGCAAACTCATGCCAGATAAATTCATATAAAGCATCTGTTGCATCATGAAATCTATAAGAATCTAAAACCTTAGTAACCTTTTCAGTTATCTGGTCTAATTTCTCTAGAATAGCTTGATCATCAGAATTGTAAAATTGTTTCATTGTTAAATTGTTTTCCAAATGTCTGGCATCATCTGGGGCGAATTCCACAATATAGCGGCCAATATTCCATAATTTATTGGTAAAATTCCTCATGGCTTGCAGTTTAGGATGAGAAAGGGATTGGTCATGGCCAAAAGCAGTCCCATACACTAAAGCCATCCTGACAGCATCTGCTCCGTAAAGGTCGGCAATTTCCATCGGATTTACCACATTGCCTTTGGATTTGCTCATCTTAATACCTAGAGGGTCCAGCACAGTGCCGTGTAAGACTATATCTTTAAAAGGGATCTCCTCTGTGGCATAAATTCCCAGCATAATCATCCTGGCCACCCAGAAAAAGAGAATATCACGTCCAGTTTCCATAACCGAGGTTGGGTAAAATTTTTCAAAATCTCCGCCGGCTGGCGGATTGGTGGTTTGCAGCGTGGCAAACGGCCACTGGCCGGAGGAAAACCAGGTATCAAATACATCCGGATCACGCTCTAAAGTAATATTGCCGCACTTGTTACATGCAGACGGGGTTTCACCTTCGGTCACAGTCCATTTTTGGCAGGAATCACAAAACCAGGCCGGAATCTGCATGCCCCAGACAATTTGACGGGAGATATTCCAGTCTTTAATGTTTTTCAGCCAGTTAAAGTATACTTTTTCAAAATTCTTGGGATAAATTTTAATCTTTCCTGATTTAACAGCTGCAATGGCAGCTTTGGCCAATGGTTCCATTTTGATAAACCACTGCTCCAAAGGTAATGGTTCAATCACATTTTTACATTTATAACAAAGGCCGATTCTGTGCTTATATTCATAATCAATATGATCAATGAGACCTTTTTGCTCCATTTCCTCTACAACAGCTTGGCGAGCTTCTTTAACAGTCATACCGGCAAATTTACCAGCTTTTTCATTCATCCTGCCATCAAAACCAATTACTTGTACTAAAGGCAGGTGATGCCTTTGGGCGGTGGCAAAATCATCATGATCATGGGCCGGGGTAATCTTGACCACACCGGTGCCAAATTCTGGGTCTACAGACTGATCAGCTATCACTTTAATTTTGGCTTTGCCTAAAACCGTTTCTATTTGAAGCTCTTTGCCAACATATTTTTGATAACGCTTATCATTGGGGTTAACTGCCACGGCAGTATCACCAAATTTAGTTTCTGGTCTGGTGGTGGCTAAAATTAATGGTCCGTATTTTATATAATACAGCGGATCTTTCCTTTCCTCATAAACTACTTCCAAATCAGAAAATGAGGTGCCGTTTCTAGTGCAGTAATTAACTAATCGTTGAGCTCTGTAAGCCAATCCATCATTAAACATTTTTTTAAATGTTTTATAAACAATTTTAATAATATCCGGATCAAGGGTAAATTTATATCTGGACCAATCCAGGGAGAATCCCAATCTTTTAAGCTGTCCCTCCATAGTACCCTTATTTTCCTGTACAAAGTCCCAGATCATCTGATATAAAGTTTGCCGGTCATAATCAAATCTGGATTTGCCCTGCTTTTCCAGATGTTTTTCAAAAACCACCTGAGTTTCAAAGCCGGCATGATCTGCTCCGGGCAGCCACAAAGCAGCCTCACCTTTCATCCTGTGGTATCTGATTAAGATGTCCTCCACCACATACATGGCATGGCCAAAATGCAAAGGGGCATTGGCATTAGGTGGGGGTAAGATGATGGTAAAAGGGGAACCGGAAGGATTTATTTCAGGTTTAAAATAGCCTGAATCTTCCCAGAATTTATACCATTTACTTTCAACTTGTGTCTGATTATAAACCTTATTCATGGAGTTAAGTATATATTTAAGATATTAAGGGGTCAAATAGGTGCTTAAGCAGCTTTTCTTTGTTTTTGAGGAGTTTGATTATCAGGAATTGGTTG
>CAYNFQ010000001.1:0-201462 GCA_964396715.1 uncultured Gammaproteobacteria bacterium | reverse complement strand
CAAGAAACCATATCGACTCTGACCAAGGAATTTTTTTAATTTTTTTCATCTTTTTGTTTAAGTGTTCTGTTTTGAAATGTTAAGTAAAATCCCAATTGCTGTCAAATTTGCAACTAATGCTGATCCTCCGTAGGATATAAAGGGCAATGGTACACCGGTTAAAGGCAGCAAGGCAGTCATTGAGGAAATATTTATTACCACCTGAATGCCCAGCCAAAAAGTTAACCCCAATGACAACAGTTTTCCGAAATTATCAGTACAATTTTGGGCAATTTTTATACCCCGCAAAATCAGGATCATAAATAATCCTATTAAAAAAGCCGCTCCGAAAAACCCCAATTCTTCACCTACAATCCCAAAGATTGAATCAGTTGAAACCTCTGGAATATATTCAAATTTTTGTCTGGAGTGACCCAATCCCAGACCAAACAACCCCCCAGATCCCAAAGCAATTAAAACCTGAGAGATATGATAAGTAAAACCCTGCGGATCGGAAAAAGGATTCAAAAAAGCCAATATTCTGTCACTCCTGTAGGACGAGGTCATTATTAGCGCTGCAAGTCCCAACAAAGCAGCCGGTAAAGCCAGTAAAAAATGCCAAAGGGGCCCTCCGGCAGAAATATACAGAGCGGCTGAAATGGCCACAAAGACAATCGCGGATCCCAAATCCCTTTGTAAAACAGCTGTCACAAAAACAACAAACAAAATAAGTAACATAAAAGGAATAAATCGAACTTTCTTTTCAAAAATTGATGCCAAAAAAATAACCCCTGTCAGTTTGATAATCTCCGCAGGTTGTAAGGTAAGCATGCCTATCTTCAACCACCTGTGAGCCCCGCCTCCGGCAATACCCAATGCGGGTATAAAAACCGCCAGTAGTAGCAAAAAGGAAGCAAGCAGCAGAAAAAGCGCTGCCGGTTTAAATTTTTTATAATCAAATCCGGAAAAAAATATTAAAGAAAATATGCCCAAGAGTACCCAAATCAGTTGCTGCCGGATATAGAAGTAGCTGTCTTTAAAATCTTTTAAACCCTGGACCACCGAGGCATCATAAACCATCAGTAATCCAAAAATCACTAAAATCCCCACTGTAGCAAGCAGCTGCATATCTATGGTTTGTTTTTGAGATTGCAGACGAATTTTTTTTAAACTCATTTACTTTTACTTTGACATCGATGCTATCCATAAACCAAGTATGGCAAAAAGGCCTTGCGCCAACCAAAATCTTGTCACAATTTTAGGTTCTTCCCAGCCAATATATTTAAAATACATGTGTAAAGGTGCGACAGCTAAAAGTTTTTTACCTGTTATTTTTTTTGAAAATATCTGCAAAAGAGAAGAAAGCACAATGATCACAAAACCTCCTCCGATAATTGCCAAAGCTAAAATTTTTCCTGTTAAAAGACCAACGACCGAAAGGGTAGCCCCGAACGCAAAGGCACCGGCATCTCCCAAAAAAATCCTGGCCGGCCAAACATTGAAATAAAGAAAAGCAAAAAGAATACCTATCCAGATCCCGATAAATGAAGCCAAAGTCAAATCCAAAGATGCCGAAGCAATAGCCAAAAAAGCAAACAGACAAATCAGCAAAAGTCCTGCGGATAACCCGTCCAATCCGTCGGAAATATTGTAGGCATTGGCAAAAGAAACAATCACAAATGCCGCAAGAGGTATATACCAAAATCCGATAATATAATTTCCCAAACCGCTGATGTAAAGATTATTTAAACCTGCCAAAAAATAAAGCATGGAGCCGACAAATAAGCCCAAACTTAACTGTATTATTAGCAGTTTCTTTCTCCCTAGCCCTAAAAGTTTACCTCTTCTTCTGGTAACGATGTATTTAATATCGTCAAAAAGACCCAAAGCTCCAAAAGTCAGTAAGGTAAAAAGCAGGATTGTCAGACTGACTGTATCTGTACTTTTGCTCACCAGTACATAACCTATACTAAGCAGTGTCAAAATCCCAATTAAAAGAATTCCCCCGCCTGATGGAGTATTTTCATCCGCTTTCATCAAGCGGTCATGAATTGGGGTTTGGGAAATCTCATGGAAATTTTTTATTCTTTTTTCAAATCTCCTTTTTAGATGGAAAAGTAAGTCTATGAACGGTACCAAACTTAAGGCCGTCACTATAAACGATAATAAAACCAGTCCCAGAAGCTGACTCATGAATTTTTCACTTTACTCACTCTTTTCACCACTTCATCCAGTCTAACTGCTCTTGAGCCTTTAATCAAACAAACATCACCCTTCCCTAAGGTTTTTAAAAGTTTTCCCACCAGCTGGCCAATTTGTAAATTTGCTTCCACCCTTTCCTCCCAAAATCCCAAATCCCTCAGTTCGGCAGCAATTATTTCTGCTTCCCCCTGACCCAAAAAAACCATGTCTATTTTTTCTTTATAAATTTTTTGTGCAACTTCTCTGTGTAACTTCTCAGAATACTCGCCCAATTCCCTCATTTCTCCCAAAACCACAACCCGCCTGCGGGCGGGAATCTGCAGCAGGGTATCAATGGCCGCCTCAACTGCCGCCGGAGAAGAATTGTAAGTATCATCAATGATAATTGAACCGTTTGGACCAGCCATAGGTTGCATTCTGTGTTCGGAGGGCTGAATGGATTCCAGCGCCAGTTTTATTTTTGTCAAAGGTATATCATACAAAACACCCAAAGCTGCGGCAGCCAAAGCCGGATAAATTTGATGAAAACCTAACAACTGAAAATTTACTTTCACTCTCTCCACCCCTAAATTTAACTCAAAAGTCGTCCTGAAATCTTCTAAGTTTACATTACCGGCCCAAACCGTGCAGTTTTTTGGATCCGTGCCGTAATAGATAACTGTCCCCTTGCACCTTTGGGCCAATTTTTTTGAACCGGGGTCATCCCAGTTGAGAATGGCTACTCCATCCTCAGGTAATTGTTCGATTAACTTTCCTTTCTCCTGCAAAATCTCGTCCAGATTACCTAAAAATTCTGAGTGTGCAAAGGCCAGCTTGGTAAATATGACTGTTTTGGGCCTGACCACTGACAGATAAAAATCCATTTCCCCTTTGTATTCAACTCCCATTTCCAAAACTGCTTTTTTTACCCTAGGGTTCATTTTAAGTAAGGTCGTCGGGATATTTAAAATCGGATCCAAATTGGGCGTTGTGGCAATTGTTTTGTATTTTTGTGACAAAACAGCCGCACATAATTGGGTACAGGTTGTTTTCCCTAAAGATCCGGTTACCCCGATAAATGTATCCCTGGAAAACCATCTGGCATATTGTCTTGCCAAATATATTCTTAAAAGATGAATCGGTTTTTTAATCAGCGGAATTTTGGTTTGATACGGAGTTACCTGATTCCAAATCGGATGGTTATAAATATTCATATAATTCTTTCAATATCTGCTCCCAAACTTTTCAACTTTTCGCAAACATTCTCATAGCCCCGCTCAATCAGCTCAGCCTGATTAATAATACTGACCCCTTTTGCCACCAATGAGGCCAACACCAAAGCCATTCCTGCTCTAATATCAGGAGTTTCCAAAACCCTCCCCTTAAGTTTGGTGGGGCCGGAAACAATACAGCGGTGAGGATCTGCCAGGGAAATGTTGGCCCCCATGGAGATCAGTTTATCCGTAAAAAACATTCTTGACTCATACATCCAGTCATGGCAAAGAGTTGCCCCCTTGCTTTGGGTTGCCAAAACTATCGCCACACTCATCAAATCCGTGGGAAATCCGGGCCAGATATTGGTCGTCAGTGTCGGGACAGACTTGAGCCTCTCCGCGTAAACATTAATGCTGTTTTTACCTTTTTCTATACTAATGCCAAATTTTTTAAAAGGCAACAATAGTGGATTCAAATCAGTATCATCCAAACCCGCTATAGTAATGCATCCTCCGGTAATGGCGGCAGCGACAGTATATGTTCCGACTTCAATATAATCCACCCCCAGTTTAAAGTTTGTCCCTCTGAGTTTGTCCACACCCAAAATAGTCAATTGATCGCCTCCCACCCCTTCAATTTTTGCGCCCATCTTCAAAAGCATCTTGCATAAATCCACAATGTGCGGTTCCTTGGCGCAATTTCTTACAACAACTTTTCTCTTCCCCAAAACAGAGGCCAAAATTAAATTTTCCGTGGCAGTCACTGAGGCCTCTTGCAAAAATATATCATAAGAGTGATTTTGATCATCCTGGGGAAACTTGAGCCTGAATTTATCACCCTCTCTTTTCAAAAGAGCACCTAAGCTTATCAAAGCATCCAGGTGAGTTTGGATACTTCTTCTGCCTATCACGTCTCCTCCCGGATGATAAAAATTAACTTTTCCCATTCTGGAAAGCAGCGCGCCGACCAACACTATAGATCCTCGCAGCTTGATCATCAGATTTGCAGGAATTGTGACCTGGCTTATTTTGGCAGCCTTGATAAAAAGTTTGTCAGACACTCTTTCAACCTGTACCCCTAATTTTCCAAGGATTTGTAAAAGCACCTTGGTATCTTTTAAGTTTGGCACATTTTCTAAAATAACCTCATCATTTGTTAATATGGCTGCGCCAACGCAGGGAAAAATTGAGTTTTTGTTCCCGGAAACCTGAACTTTACCCTCCAATCTTTTACCTCCCACAATTTTATATTTCATAATATTGTCTATTTTGCTCTAACTTTAAATACAGCCGAGAGAACGATGTGCTTTTTTAAGCTGAGACTCCTTGGTTCTAAATCATCAATATCTGATTTTAGATCTAATACTTTAATACTTTTGGTAATATTTTGCAAAAAATTATTCACAAAAAGATTTCCGCCAATGCTGCCGGGAGTATGGGAAAACCCATATGACTGTAACTGCTGAATCTCCAGGCTTTCTGCAAATTTTTTCATGCTGACACCTGATTCTACCTCAACTAAAGCTTCCTCAATTCCGATCCCGAATTTTGAAACCTTGCCCTTGACTGAAACCGTGTGCATATTTTTGGTCCTGTTTTTGACAACCAGACCGTCAAAACCAATATCGGAAATCATAATTTTAGATCCTGTGCCAAATAAGAAAAAGGGCAGCTTTAATTCCCTGCACATAGTGATGATTTTGACAAGTTCATAAGAGGTGAAGGCGATAAAAAATAATTTGGCAGGCCCTCCCACTTCCAGGGCAGTATAATCCTTAATCGGCTCATTAAATTTAAATCTATCTGCTCCAAAAGAATTTATTATTAATTTAAATTTGCTATCCATGACTTAAAATTTTCTCCACAACCTCAAAATCCGACCAGGGAATTTCTGTCTTTCCGTCAAGATTCATTGATTGCTCATGCCCTTTGCCGAAAATTCCCACCATGTCTCCTGTTTTTGCCAATTCGTTGATGGCAAAATTGATGGCTTTTTCTCTGTCGTTAATGATAAAAAAATTCTGACCCCTTTTTGCCCCTGCCTTTTTTGCTCCCTTTTCAATTTGGGCATTGATTGCTTCAATCTGCCCCCTCGGATCAACAGAAGTCACTATGACACAATCTGATAAGTTTTGGGCAATCTCCCCCATCATGGCTCTTTTTAAAACATCCCGAAAACCTTCACCACCAATCAGGGAAATGAGTCTCCCTGTTGTTTGTAAACGTAAAGTTCTTAATGCTTGTTCCAAACCATTAGGGGTGTGGGCAAAATCAATAATTATTTTAACACCCCTATTATTTTTCATAAATTCCATCCTGCCCTTAATGCCTGCAAAATTTTCTAAACTTTGTAAGGCTGTCTTTTTGTCTATCCCCAATGTAAATGCTACAGCTAAGGCAGCTAAAGCATTCTCAATGTTGTAATCTCCTGGAATGTTAAGTTTTAATTTAACATCTTTTTGATTGAAATCCCCTTTATTTAATCCAAAAGTCACAATTTTACCCTGTACCATTTGCCTGTACGATCGTACGATTAATTGGTACAGATGATCATTGACTACTGCAAAATTTGTTTCTCTGATCAACCCTAATTTCGTCATGAAATAACTCTCAAAAGTTTTATGATAATCTAAATGTTCGTGAGTAATATTGGTGATAACTCCAATATCAAACTTGATCCCCCAAAACCGAAACTGGTCCAAGGCGTGTGAGGTTACCTCCAAAACTAAATATTCATCACCACAGTCTACTGCTTTTCGGGTAAGACTTTGTACCATAAATGAATCCGGGGAGGTGACATGAAACCCGGTATCATAAACTTTTCCTCCCATCACCGCATTCACTGTTGAAATCATAGCCACCTTTTTTCCGGCATCTTTTAAAATCTGATAAATCATATTAACCGTGGTAGTTTTGCCATCGGTCCCAGTTACCCCAATCACCTTCAACCCCCTGGCAGGGAAGCCATAAAAAAAATTGACCAGGATTGCTCTTGGCAAATGGAAAAAAATATTGATAGTTTGTTGAGACAGCATTCTTGTTAAGAAAGTTTTAAACATCTTGTTGAGGGTTATTATATCAGGAGATTACTCATCCGGCGCTATTTTGTAATAATTAAAAAGCTCTTTGGCTATTTCAAAAAAGGTGGGGGCAGCGGTTTCAGATCCATAGGGAGAGGTGGCGGGCTGATCGTAGCGCACCAGCATGACAAACTTGGGGTCATCTGCCGGAGCAAATCCCACAAAAGAAGCTATGGTTTGATTCGGATCATAGTGCCCGCCAATGGGAATTTGGGCAGTACCGGTTTTACCCGCTATCTTAAACCCCTTTGGTTTGGCAAATTTTGCCTCGCCCTCCGAAACTGCCGCTACCATCAGCTCTTTTACCATCTGAGCAGTTGAGTCCTTGAGAACCTGCCGTAAAATTTTGGGGGTGATTTCAAAAGTGCCCTTTTCATCCCTAATCTTTTTTACAATATGCGGCTCCATCAAATTCCCCCCGTTGGCAATTGCCGATACAGCTGTCACCATCTGGATCGGTGTGACTGCAATCCCCTGGCCAAAAGAGGCTGTTGCCAAATCAATCTCCCTCCACTCTCTCTTGGGCCTGATATCTGGTGAGGATTCATCTTGAAGATCAATATTGGTTAATTTGCCAAATCCAAAATGCTCCAGATATTCATAGAATTTATCTAAACCTAACTTTTTACCCACAAAGACCATGCCGGTATTATCCGAGTGGACTATCACATCGCGCATATCGGCATCAGGGTAATATTTATTATTCCAGGTCCTGATAGTAAAACCTCCCAAAGAAATAGGTCTCGCGCAGATATCACATTTGGTGTCAGGCTTTAGCAGATCTTCATTCAAGGCTGCAGCCATCACCAATACTTTAAAAGTAGAACCCGGTTCATAATGGTTAGCAACAGAGGGGTTTTTATAGTATTCCTTCGGGAAGTTGGAAAAATTTAAAGGATCATAACTGGGGAAAGATGCCAGAGCCAAAATCCCTCCTGTTTTGGGATCCATCACCACCACCGAGGCTGATTTAGCGCCATATTTTTCCATCCCTTGCTTTAAAGCCTCTTCAACTATAAACTGGACGCTGCGGTCTAAATTTAAAACCAAATCCTTACCGTTCCTTGCTTCGTTTGTGAAAAAATTCCCGATCAAAATAGGCAACCCCAAAGCATCTTTTTCGTGTCTGATCAACCCCGAAACTCCCCTCAGTTCACCGTCATAATATCCTTCCAGCCCAAAATATCCTGTACTGGCTCCCTTTGAATCCGAACCCACAAACCCCAAAATATGGGCAGAGGATGAGCCTTCAGGATAAAACCTGCTGCTTCCCTGCTCAAACCCTAAACCCAAAAGATGTAAATTTTCAACTGCCTTTTTCTGGTCCAAACTGATATTTTTTTGAAGCTGCACCCAGTACAAATCCTGGGACATCTTGGAAAGAATTTCTTTGGCCAACTCTTCCACCTTTTCTCCTTTTTCCTTTTTTAGTAATGTTTTTGAAAGGATATAAGACATTTCCAGTTTTTGATCCCGGGGGATAATTTTGGGCTGGGCAAACATGGTGAAGGTCGGGTTAGATGATGCCAGGACAAAACCATCCGCAGAAATGATTTTTCCGCGCAGCGCTCCCACCTTAATATTGGTAAAATATTGTCCTTCGGCTTGCGCCTGCAGAAACTGTGCCCTGACCACCTGCCAATAAAAAAGCCTGATGACAATTGCGCTAAAAAACAGGATGAAAAAAACTTTAACCCAATAGATCCGCATTGATTTAACGAATATATTGTATACTCTCCACTCTTAAAAAACCAAGCTCTGCGGATTTGCTTGCCAGGCTGTTTAAAGATCCACCTTTGGCAATTTCATTTTCTAAAATCTGATTTTCCATCTCTAAAACCCGCTCCAATTGTGACATGCTTTCGAATTTTTCACCATAAGTCACCACCGTATTATTGACCCAGATCTCCAAAACAGTCAGAAAAAGTAACCCCAAAACAGTTAAAACAATATATTTTTTGGGAAAGTCTTTTTTGATTTCTTCCGGTTCAAATTTTTTAATAATGGTCATGCTTACTCCCTAAACACCCTAAATACCCTGAGCTTTGCCGATCTCGACCTCGGATTCACTCTTACCTCTTCCTCTTTCGGTGTGATCGGTTTTTTTGTTAAAACCTGACCCACTCCCTGATCCTGCCACTGTCTAAAAGTATTCTTCACAATTCTGTCCTCAAGTGAATGAAAGCTAATTACCACAATCCGACCATTTTTTTGTATCAAATCTATCACTTGATCTAAACCTTCCGGCAAAGCATTTAGCTCATCATTTACTGCTATTCTCAGCGCCTGGAAAACTTTAGTGGCAGGATGAATCCTCCCCTTTTTCCTGCCAATCACTCTTTCCACTAATTCTGCCAGATCCCTTGTTGTTTGTATTCCTGTTCCCTGTAACCTGTTCCCTGTAACCTTTCCTACTTCACGGGCGCGTACCAAAGCAGCAGCCAAACGCCCAGAATATTTTTCTTCACCCAATGTTTTAAATAACTCATCTAGCTCCTTTCTTCCACCTGCGTTTACTAAATCCAATGCCCTAACAGAGAGGGTAGGATCCATCCTCATATCCAGTGGGCCTTCCCTGGCAAAAGAAAAACCCCTTTCGGGGTCCTCAAGTTGCAAACTGGAAACCCCCAGATCAAAAATGCATCCTGCAAATTTTTGATCTTTGATATCCGTCTGCTGATGTAATAAGTTCTTTATATCTCTAAAATTCCCCTGTATTAACTTTATTCTCTTCCCCAAACTGCCCAAATACCCTAATTCTTTAAACCTTTTCTGCGCTCTCCCAAGGGCCTGCGGGTCTACGTCTATTCCGACCACTTTCCCTCCCCGCTTTACAATCTCTATCAAATGCCCTCCGTCGCCCAGCGTTGCGTCCAAATACCAGGCATCTCGGATCCTAAGCGCCTCAATCACTTCATTTAACAAAACACTTTCATGATACCCTTCCATACTGTCTCTCAATTGCCTTTAGATGCTCCTGCCATAATTTTCTTTCCCAAACTTCAAAGTGATCCCCGGCACCTATTAACACAATTTCATTCTTAATTCCTGCATACCCCAAAAGACTGCTTGGTATTACAAACCTACCCTGTTCATCAAATTCAGCCGTAACTGATGACGCAAATAAATACCTCCGAAGCAGTCTTGCCTTTTCCTCTATTGCCGAAATTTCCAGTTGCCTCTCAGCTTCTCTTTTCCATTCCTTAAAATCAAATCCCCAAATACAGCCTTCAAAACCCTTGCTTAAAACTATTTCTTTTCCTTTAATTTCTTGCCTTAAGCGCTTAGGCAAGATAATTCTTCCTGTACCTGAGAACTTGGTTTGATATTCGCCCAAAAACATATGAAGCCAGCTTCACTTTCTGGGCAGAAAATCCAGGGTTTTTCACCCTTTTTCACCATCTATAACCATTTTCCTCCATTTTAATATCCTTGTCAAGCCCCGATTTTTATATTCTCGGGCGCAGAGACTTATTTCTGAGAAGTTAAAACAGCAAAGATTCCAGCTCCATTGGCTTGAGCTGAAAGTTTTGATCCATCTATCTTGGTTATCAACTCCTGCCACTTGTTTGTAGATTCGTAAAAGCGGTAAATTTTGGCATCAGCAGGTGGATTCTCCACCAGTTCCACACTCACCTGACCCTCACCTAAATTCTTAGCAATAGGCACATTCAAGGAATAAACTTTTCCCAAAACTTCTTTTCCCGAAGGAAGCTTAGGTACCCCTGTTAAATCATTGATAATGGTAAAAGCAACATTTGCCAAATCTGCCCTTTTTGCCTCTGTCCGGTAAGTAAAATGGTTATCCAAAGAAGTTAGCTTGCCCAAGGCCACATCAGGCTGCTCAAGATGCCACTGGGTAATCATCCGATATGCCTTTTTTTTGCCTCCGGAGGAGGCACGTACTATATGCAAAGTCAGCGTGCCATTTGCCACTCCCTGATCGTACTTACAGACATTTTTAGAGCAGGTCCCAAACAAAATTTCCTGCTCATATTCCCCTTTTTTATCTTTGGTTTCAATTATCCCTTGCACTCCCCTATCAACTACATCCCCATTACCCAAATCTTCCTGCTCTTCCCTATTTTCCCTCACCCTGCCTCCCTCAACAGCAACTTCTCCAGATTTAGAAGTATAAGCCAGCTCATAAGAAATAGCCTCATAAGAACTGGTCCTTTTGACGTTTAAGATTAAGGCATGACCGTCTTTGCGGGGATATAGCAGCGCATATGGCCCTTCGGCATCAAAAGGCAAATCAACTTCTTCAACCGGAGCATTGCTGACAAAGAATTTCTGGTAAATTTGGAATCCCCCGAATAAAAGAGCAATTACTACTGTCACTAAAATGACAGTCGTTTTGTGGACTGTCAGCAAAGCTTTAAGTTTTTCCACTATCCTTCTATCTTATCACTCAAATACGCCTGTAAGTCAACTATCTTGACTCTATCTTGCTTTGCACTATCCCTGTTTCTGACAGTCACCGTCTGATCCTCAAGGCTTTGGAAATCAACTGTCACACAAAATGGGGTGCCAATTTCATCTTGAGAAGCATACCTTTTGCCGATATTACCCCTATCATCCCACGCTGCCATGAAACTTTGCTTTAAATCAAGATATATTGATTTGGCCAATTTCACCAGTTCAGGTTTGTTGGCAAGCAGGGGAAACACAGCCACTTTATATGGGGCAAGTTTAGGGTGAAGTTTTAAAACTGTTCTGCCACCTTCTTCCCGGTAACTATCTATTAAGAAAAAGAGGGCTGCTCTATCCACCCCTCCTGAAGTTTCTATTACCCAAGGAAGATACTCATCACCTGAATCTGGATCACGATATTTCATAGATTGTCCAGAGTACTGCTCATGCCGTGATAAATCCCAATCTCCTCGATGATGTATCCCTTCAAATTCAGACCAACCAAAGGGAGAGTTATATTCTATATCTGTGGCAGATCTGGCATAGTGTGCTCTTTCTTTTTCTTCATGCTCTCTAAAACGCAAATTTTCCTTTTTGACTCCCAAACTTAAGTACCAATTCATCCGCTGTTTCCTCCAGTATTCAAACCACTTTTCACCCATCATTTCCTTGGGTTCAATATAATACTGCACCTCCATCTGCTCAAATTCCCGTGATCTAAAAGTAAAATTTCCCGGAGTAATTTCATTTCTGAAAGCCTTACCAATTTGAGCAATACCAAAGGGAATCTTAACCCTTGTTGAATCTATTACATTTTTAAAATTAACATGCACTCCATTAGTTATTTCTCCTCTAAGATAAATTTTCTGTTTAGGATCAGTTACTCCTAAAAATGCTTCCACTAGAAGGTTAAAAAGTTTGGGTTTTGTGAGTTTTTCTAATTCATGATGCTTCCCAGTACTACAAATGAACAACTCAATGAATTCTTTCTTGGGCGCAACATTTCCCACTCCTTTAGGCACACTTTTTAAAAATTCATCGAATTGATCTTTACGGAATCTTTTATGACACACTTTACACTCTACAAGTGGATCTGTGAATGCCTCAACATGACCCGATGCTTCCCAAGCCTTGGGATTCATCATAATGGCAGCATCTACCCCTACAATATCCTCCCGCAACTGAACCATATCTTTCCACCATTCACGCTTAATATTATTTTTTAATTCCACACCAAGTGGACCATAATCCCATGTACCACCTAATCCCCCATAAATTTCAGACCCGGGATATATAAATCCTCTCCTTTTACAAAGGGCCACAATCTTATCCATTAAGTCATTCATAGTTTCTTCAAAAATTGTCTTGATTTAAGTGATCCTTCTATCACTCTTTCTACATGATAACGTAGAATTCTCTCCAGTTCCATAGCCTCTTTTTCGGAAACCTTCATTTTCTCGATCTCATCCCAGGATAAAATCTCCAGTTCCCCCAACAACGCATGTACACCCTTGGGGTGTATTTGTATTGCTCGCCTCGCTTCGCTGGCGAAGCGGGACACCTGCGGATTTTTACCTAAATTTGTGCCTGATGATTGTTGAAAACTTAAGAAGCCTAGATTGGACAAAATTTTTGCCTCAAATGCTCTGATGAAAATTTGCCTGGGATTTTTTACCAATCTTTTTAAAACTTCCTTCAAATGTTCATACAAAATCCTGTTTTCCTGATTTTGCGGAGTAAAATAGTCTTTCAAAGAAAGTATATTTTCCGCTGTCAGTTTATCAACCAACTCAATCAAATGGTAGGCATAGGTTGATAAGGTTAAATCCATCTTCAACTCGGCATAAGTATCCAGTGTGGTTGCTTCAGTTAAAATCGGCATACCTTTTCCCTGATGAAGATACATTAAACTTCTGTTTAAAAGTTCCACATTCCCGGATCTTCTGGAAGTAATTCTTCTGACCCCTTTTGCCAAAACAGAAATCTTACCTTTGCGTAGAGTAAAAACAGTTAAAATCCGATCCGCCTCCCCCAAATTTCTTCTCTTTACAATAATCCCTTCAACTTTTAATCCTCTCATTGGGAAAAGTGTAATAGATTAGAGGTCAAATTTAAACTCCCTGTCCTGATCCAATGCAAAATCAGCTTTTTGGGAATTATTGAGTTTAATAATGTAATGAAAATCTTTGGCTCCGGGTTGTTTTTGAATTAATAATTTATATTCCCCGCTGATTTTATCAGGTATCTCATATTCAATCTCTAATTTTCTTAAGTTTTGCGGCCTGACTTGTATAAATGCCTCAAACACAGTTTTATCCAAATCTGCTACTTCGGTCACAGGGACTTCTGAACCTTTTGAGGATAATAACTTGGATCCCTTCGGAACATAAAATCTGACATAATCCCGATTTATTCCATTCAGCCAGGTATTAAATGCTTGTGGATTTTTATATTCAATTGTAATTTTTTTCTTAACAGTTCCATCTTTTTGCACAGAGATTTCCTGTGTAACTTCTTGTTCAATATAAATATTAGTTTTTCCTCCGGCAAAATTTGAGTCATTTATATGTAGGAAGTCCCCATCAAACTCTTTAATCTCACCAGTCCAATTAAGTTTAGACAATGCATTCTGCAAGCTCGAATCATGCATATAAAACATGATGTGCTTATGATTTGCCAATCTTGTAACTGTTTCCAGAAGTTGCGGTATTTTTTCAACATCCGCCCCAAGGGATCTGGCCAAAATCTGCTGCATTAAAACCCCCAGAATGGCTTTCCGGCCCTGCTCTCCTTTGGCAGCAATTTCAGCATAAGATTCCAGCTCATATATCACATTCGGACAATTACATCTTTTGTCAATCTCGGAGGAATAGGTTGTACCCAACACATCAATTGGCCCTGTCACTTCAATTAGCTCCTCCACCACTTGGGAATCAATATAAATTATTCCATCAAATGGCAATCCCTCCCCCAAAAGCTGATACATTCTTTCAAACTCTTTGGCGGAAGTTGGCAGATCCGGTGATATGTTGGAATCCCTCATACTCCAGGCCTTTCTACTCTTACCATCCACTTCCGGTAAATATTTAACAATCGCCTCAGGAGGTGTTAGCGGACAAATCTTGGAAAGGCAAATTGCCAGAAGTTTTTCGTCAAGCCTGTAGATATCATCAGAGGTGGTAGTATCTATCCGTCCCTGATCCATAGTCAGGGTAGCGTAGGCAGTTAAAAATCCGCCTGTGGGGCGGATTTCCTTATCATTTTGGAAAAGCATCAAGTAATTTCTTTGCCCTCCCATCCCTAAAGCCTGAGGAGCAACCATCAAAGCATCCTTTCCTTCTGAAACAGCAGCTGATGAACCAATGATAAAATTCTTGACTGTTGCAAGCACTTTTCTGACCTGAAATTGCCTGAAATTTTGCGGATATTTCTCAGTATCTATACCTTCAACAAAACCCGCAGCTTTCTCTAAATTAGGAGAAACCTCATCCAAATATGACAGTGATTTCTCCAATATCTTGACCGCCTGCGACATCCTGTCCGGGCCGGACCGTGGGCTGTTATTGAATCCCAGCTCTTCTTTAACAGGCTCAAGTTTATTTAAAATTTTCTCAAAAGCAATCAGCTCCTCAACCCCGGCTGATGAAAACCCCTTAAGATCGGAATAATACCCTCCCAGTATGGGGATGATCCTGACCCAAAATAAAAGATTCAAAGAAAGATCCACCTTTTGCAAAGAATTTTTAGTATCGGAAACCTTTTTTTTAATCTCATCAAAATTTTGATTTTGATAAGCTGCTGCTAAGGCTTTTCCCTGAGTGACAGTTTCTGTCAGTCCTGAAAATATTAAAAATGAGGGGATCATCGTTGCCACTGCCAAAATTACCAAAATTCTCAAAATTCTCCCATCCTCAACCTTTTTCCTGCGATACCCCCTGTAAGGAAAGGTTAACCTTTTGTTTAAATTAACAAGCGCCATACTCAAACAGCCCCTTTCCCTGACACCACTGCCGGGGCCGTTTTTAAAAGTATCCAAAAATCATACAGTATTGATTTTTTCCTAACATATATTGCATCCATTTTTACTCTTTTTTTAAAATCAATTTCAGATCTGCCTGTTACCTGCCAAAGTCCGGTCACACCGGGCTTGCCGGATAAAATGATTTTGACGAATTTTTTTGACTCGGGATAATTTTTCTGCTGCTCTCCCAACTCATCCGGATAATATGCCCTGGGCCCTACCAGGCTCATCTCCCCCTTTAATACGTTCAGAAATTGAGGCAACTCATCCAGGGAAAATTTCCTGATAAACTTACCCACTCTGGTAATCCGGGGGTCTTTTGACAACTTGTAATTACTTTGTTTATATTCCTCATAAAGACTTTTAAAACGGGGGTCTGTCCTTAAAATTTTATGAGCATTGGCAATCATGGAACGGAACTTATACATCTTAAATAATTTACCCCCCCTGCCCACCCTCATCGGGGTATCCGCCAGAATGGGCCCTTTTGAATCAAATTTTATGGCCAGGGCAACCAGTAGAAATATCGGGGACAGAAAAACTAACCCTGCTATTGCACCGAAAATATCCAGACTTCTTTTTAAAAATTCATACATAGATTTATTAGTTTACTACAACTATGCTAACTAGTTGTAGTTTACACCAAAGAGGCAACTGTCTGCTTGAAATTTTTGATAAAATTTTCTTTGCCAAACTTTTGGGCATTTGCTTTACAAATTAAAGAGTTAAATTTCCTTGGGTCAAAATTTTTTAAAACTTCTTTTAAACTGTCGACTGTTTGACTCTCAAAAAAAACTCCGGTTTTACCATCAATAACTGTTTCCAGTGCGCCGCCGCCAGAAAATGCGATAACCGGTTTGCCCAAAGCCTGCGCTTCTAAAGAAACCAGACCAAAATCCTCTATGCCTGGGATTATTAAAGCCCTGCAACCTGCCAAAACTTGAACCACAGCTTTTTCATCCAAATCCCCAAAGACTACTTTCAATTCCAAATTTAACTCATTACATGCTTTTTGCACCAAATCAACCCTTTTGTATTTATTGGGCCGCGCTAAAACTAAAAAATACCCCCCGTCAAAACTCTCTGCATCCTTAAACCTATCCAAATCAACAAACGGATACACTACCTGTGAATCCCTGCCATAAATTTTTTTTATCCTGTTTTTTGCATTTTCAGATCCGGCTAAAAACAGATCAACTCTCCTTGCTGAAACTTGATCAAAAATCCGTAACTTGGTCATCAAGATTTCTAAAATACCATAGTTGCCGTATCCAGAAAAATGCCACAAAAATCTGGGTGGGGTGTGACAGTAGCAAATATGGCGGGTTTGCGGTTTGGTAATAATGCCTTTGGCAAAACGGGTGGTATGGGAAATTACCAAATCATATTCGTCAAAATTAAACTGCTCAAAAGCAATGGGGTAGAAGGGAAGAAATATTTTATATAAAGACTTCCATTGGGGAATTTTTTGTAGGAATGAAGTGATGATCTTTTTATTAGCAAATCTCTGTCTCAACTGATTATTCGAATAATCGAAAACTGAGGTAAAAATTGGTGCATCAGGATATATTTCGCAAAGCCCCAAAAGGACTCTTTCCGCCCCGCCCCACTGTACCAAATCATCATGCACAATTGCTACACGCATGAATTATAGACCTCCAAGGTTTGTTCTGCTAAACTTTTCCAGCTAAATAACTTTACTCTTTTTTGTCCTTTTTCTATCAGCTCAACCTGCAAATTTTTGTCATTTAGTACCTGATCTATTTTATCTGCCATATCCTCCGGCGAAGCCGGATCAAAATAAATTGCCCCGTCTCCTCCAACTTCCAGGAGCGCGCCGGCATTTGAGGAAACCACAGCGCATCTACCAGCCATGGCCTCCAGAATCGGTATCCCAAATCCCTCCTCAAATGACGGCATCACAAATACTGCTGCCTGTCTGTATAAAGCCACCAGTTCCTCATCCGCAATATACCCTGTATAGATAATATCTTTGTGCTGGTTTTCTCTTCTTAATCTTTGCCAAAAATAGTGATCATTGCCCGATAAAACCAACTGCAAGTACTGGTATTTTTTTTTCAGTTCCCTAAATACCCTAATCAATCCTTCCACATTCTTATGCGGATGGGCATTACCCACATAAAATATATACGGTTGTTTGATATTGAATTTATCCAAAACTTTTCTGATATCTGCTGTGGCAATTCTTCTGATGATCGTTAGTATTTTGTCATCAACTCCTTCTAAAGTTACCTTAATTTTTTGACTTTCTATCTGCCAGTCTTTTATTAATAAATCCTTCACATAATTTGAAGGGGTAAAGATTTTAGTAGATCTTGTAATAGCGGTTTTAAACACTGCTTTGTATCCCAGTTGTTTGATTGTATAAGTAATAGGGCCGTGAGTTGTCGCCCTTTTCATTTGAAAATGCTGATGAATTAAATCATGAATGGTCACTACAAATTTCCCTTTAAAAAAAATCGGCACATTGAAATGAGGAAAATGCACCAGGTCCAAATTCAAAAGATTTAAGAGTGAATGAAGTCTTAATTGTTCGTTTAAACTATACCACTTAAAATCTGCCAGAACTTTTTTGAAATTACTCCGAAAAATTAATTTGTGGTAATCGGTTCTGGTAAGAAGAATGGCGTATTCATTTTTCGAATCTATTTTTTGCAGTTGATCAATTAAGTTTCTGATGTATCTGCCTATTCCCGATTCATGAAACATTCTGGCATCAATCCCTATTTTTAATTTTCTATCTATATTTTTCATCTTTTTGCCCTACCTAACTGCTCATAAATATCACTTAATTTTTTGGCAATAGGGTCCCAGTCGTATTTTACAGAAACCATTTTTTGGGCATTTTTGGCAATTTTTCTATAGAGTTTTTCATTTTTCAAAAGCTCCACTGCTGCAAGCGCAATCTCGTCCGGCTCATCGCGGATCACCACCTCCACACCATCCCTTGCATCAGTCCCCCGAATACCAATAGAGGTTGTTACCACAGGCAGTCCGGAAGCAAAAGCCTCAAAGTTTTTATATCTTGTTCCGCCTCCGCCATAAATGGGGGCAACTAATAAAGAAGCCTCCTGATAAACCTCTCTTACATCCCCAACTTCTTCTACCCTAATATCTTTTGACTTAATATTGGAAAATATTTCTTTGGCATTTTTACCAATAATCCATAATTTACACTTTGGTATTTCGGATTTAATTAGCGGCCAAACTTTCTCTACTAATATTTTAACTGCCTCTCTATTTTGTAACCAAGTAAAGTTACCTAAATATAGAATAGTCTGTATCTTAGATTTTACTTTTATCTTTTGACCAAAAAACTGACTATCAACCCCATTGGGTACAATATCTACCTCAAGATTTGGTAATTGAAATAACATAGATTGTCTGTCATCATCAGACATAGCCACCACTCTTTTTGCCCTTTGCCAATACTTAAGCTCCCAATATCTCATTTTTGCTACATCTAAATATAAAAGATGTTTTAAAAAGGGAATTTTGAATTCATCTGCAAAATGCCGGTAAACCAAATATTCAATCGTCTGCTCAACTAACAGTATCGGTATTTGGGTTTTCGGGATATGGGGCATGACATAAAAAGTTTCCGCATGAATCAGGTCAAATTTTTCTTCCTCAAGTTTCTGCCCGATGGCGTTTTTTTCTCCCTTAGCCCAATTACGGATCACCAAAAAGGGATAAAATGAAAACCCTGTCCTGAAGATATTTTTTAGCGTCCACGGTTTTTCGGATCTGTTAAATACCTGAACCTCACGGCAGTATTTTTCCAACTCCCCTACGTATTTTCTTTCACCATTGTTCTTTACTAAACAGAATAGGGTAATTTCATGTCCCAATGATGCAAGCCTCTTGATCAGGTTGTAAGAACGAGTTTGACCGCCTGTTAGCAGAGGATAAGGTAAATATGGTGTCAGCATTAATACTTTCATTTTTAAAACTCAGTGAGGTTCCGGATCCAAAGAGTCATCGAGCGCGTTTTCCAGTATTGTTAAATCAACAATGACAAATTTATCATTTTCCTCCAAAACTTTAAAATGGCGCATCACCCATTTAGTCTGAGGATCAAAAACTGTAGAGACGTAATGGGTAACTGAGTAATCTGCCACCAATTCTGCAACCGGTAGCGGCACAAATGGAAAACCCGGCCGGTTTGTCTGATACAAAAAGGCGCTGTCTCCATTATAAGGTGCTAAAACTATGGCCTCTTTTGGCAAAATCCGATCCGCTCTTTTTCCCGCCTCCACCATGGCCGGATTATTTATCTGATAAAAACCGCTGACCTGTTTATAAGTGAAATAAAATGTCAGCAGCAGCAAAAACAGGGCTAAAAATATGGTCCAAATCCTCGGAATAAAATTGTCATTTCTCATCAAAAGAGTCACAAACCCCTTGGCCAAAAATACAGAGGCCGCGGGCACAAATAAAATCTGATAATAATTATGCCGGACATTGCCTGTGGCAAAAACTACCATAAACAAAAAAGCGGAAAATGCCCAAATATGCAAAAAGTAATGGTCGTTTTTTGGTCTGGTAATAAGTCCTATCACAAATAACGCGATGCCGCTTACCCCCAATATTTCTCTTCCCATGCGCTCGGAAATTATCCACCACCAAAAGGCAGGTCTAAATCTAATCCCGTCGCTGTTTAAAAGCCAGGAAGATGCCGGTATCCCTTCCGGCTGCTGCAAAATCCAAAGTCTCCATAACATAAAAGGGAGCAAAACAATGACAGAAAAAAGCATAAATTGTAGAAATAATTTACGGGTGATGCTCTTTTTTAAAACTGAGTAAAAAAGCGGCAAATAAAAAAATATTGCCCAGGGCTTAATCAAAAATGAAGTTGCAGCAAATACAAATCCCCAAAGTCTCAAAATACCCCTACCTTCCCAAATCCACCTGTCCACAAAATAGATCATCCCCAAGGCAAAGAAAACAAATGTCGGCTCGGGCAGAGTAGTTCTGGAGAAAAATACATTAAAAGGAAGTAAGGCAAAGAAAAAGGCAGACACTAAGGCTGTTATCTGATCTGCATACTTTTTCACAATCAAATAAAGAAATAAAACACTCCCCAGAGAAAAAATAATGGAAACCAACCTATGGTACATCTCGCTAATTCCGAATATTAAATAAAAGGGATAAACAAAAATATTGTAAAACGGAAACTCCACAAATCTAAACCTGTTTGGATTGGAAATAGGCGTTTCAGCATTAGCCGACATATCATCATATCTGGGTAATAATGGGTTAAACCCCTCTTTAATAAAATTTCTGGTGACAGCAGCTGTATCAGCCTGCCTCCAGGAATGCCAGTCAGCAATCGGCGCATCAATTCTATAAAGCCTGACAAAAAATCCTGCCAGTATAATCAGAACCAAATATACATATGGGTTTTTAAAAATTTTAAAAAATTTCATTTAAATTTCAATGCCGCCAAACTTAAACCTACTGTCATCCAAAAAAGTGACGCCACCTTGGAAGCCTCAAAAACATCAATAAATAAGCCGTTGACCAAAAAGGTGATAATCATGGCAAAAACCCCGGCAGAAAAATAGCGTATTATTTTACTTACATTGCTAAAACAACAATAGATCCTTTTTCCAACTTCCACTAAAATTAACCCAAACGCAATCGTACCCAAAAGTCCAACCTCAGCCAGAGACCTTAAAAAATCATTATCCGTTGCCAATCCTTGCGAGGAATAACCGGTTCCCAAAAAGGGGTTTTTCAAAAAAGCATTGACTGCCCTGGGCCATTCGATCTGCAGCCTAATTTGAAAAGATCTGTAAACCCCCAGCTGAGTGGTATCAACCGGCTCTCCGGGGGCAATATCTGTTGCAAATGCAGCTGAGTCGCTTGCAAATGTGGAAGTTTCTGCTGATTGAGAGGATGTTTTTATTGCCAAAGTGGGGATGTTTAATTTGCTTCTGATCTGCTGATCTTCACTTCTCCCCTCGTATCTTTGCCCCTGCTGGAATAGATTAACCGTAATGGTGGAGAAAAGTCTATCTCTCAGTTGCGACGGGTATATTAAAATTAGCCCGACGGCAATAATGATAAAAAGTATATACTTTTTCTGACGTGTTAAAAGCAATGCAGTAATTATTCCCACAAATGCGGCGACAAAAGAAAGCCTGGCGGCAGTCATTATTAAAACCAGTCCTGATAAAGCTCCCAGTCCGAAAACCCCAATCTTCAAAGTTTTTCTGACGGCAAAAAACATTGTAGTAAGTATGGTGATTGCCATGGCCAAAAATACAGCCAGATCATAATGTCCGGCAAAGGTTGAATTTACTCTTGCACCTGGAGTAAGCCTCAAAATTAAGCCTTTGGAAAATTCGGAGTTGGTTGTGGAAATAACTGGCCAGTCCAAAAATTGCTGGCCCAAAGCATATAGATTAACCAAAAGTAACACAAATGCCAAACTAATTAAAATTGTAACCAGTTGTTTGCTATTTTTAACAATTGTGGCAACAACAACCATCAGTAACATAAACTCCACCCTTCTTAAAAAATGCAGTATAGACAAATGCCAAATAACAGTTTGTGTTAAAAAAATTGCAGAAAAAGTAGATAGTGCTCCAATTGCAAAAAATAGAAGCATGACAAGAGTCAGCTTGGTTAATAATACTTCTTTTATCCGACCGGATAAGACAATATAAATAACCCACAAGGATAAAAAGCCGGCAATAATTAAATCTTCTATCCTGACAGCAACAAATGTAGCGGCAATATTAAACAGCGGAAATTTCGGATATAAGGGGATAAAGACAAAAAGAAATACAACCGAATAAAAAAGTAGTTTTTCAAAAAAAAATATTTTCATTTATTAAATATAATTTTTTTAGTCATTTTATATAGCAGAAAAATGGATAAAGTTATTCCAAACCAAACAAGCAGTCTGATCCAAATACTCGAGTGGTAAAACCTCAAGGTAGTTTTGGTCTCCCAAAGATTTCCGTCAACCTCAAATTTTGTTGACCCCCAAAATTTAGGTGACCCATCAGGATAAAATGGCTCATATCCGTTTACAAACAACGAATCTCTTAAAGGATAAACCAACTCCTCAAGATAGGTGGAATCCGTATGTTTTTTTATTGTAATCCAGGAAAATTCGGGCGGGTGATTTAATCTGAGCGGGGGAATTGGCAAATTCACCTTTAACCGGTAATTTTTTGCATAAAAAGGCACCACAAATTCACGGTAGTGATTGGAAAAATAAGCGGCAACATTGGGGATTTGTATTGTGTCACCCTCCAGGCGCGATTTTTGAGAATTTGGCAGAGACTTAAAATCCGCTATGGCAGAAGGTGAAGGCCAAACCATATAAATAAACAGTAAAAAAGAGAACAGTAAAAAAATTGAAAACCTGTCTGCCGACAGGCAAGATTGAAAACCTGTCTGCCGACAGGCAAGATTGAAAACCTGTCTCGAGCGAAGTCGAGAGATTGGAAATTTCTTCATTGGAATAAGCGTGCCCTCCCAAGCTGATAATGTAAGTTGTGAATCTTTCGTTCGCCTATCACTTCTGCCGGCACTCCTCCGACTATGGCGAAATTTTCTACATCTTTTGTCACCACAGCTCCTGCCGCAACAACTGCTCCCCTGCCTATCTTTACTCCCGGCAGTATGATTACCCTGGGACCGATAAAAACATAATCGCCAATCTCCACAATCCCATTTACCGCGTGAAAGTCATCTGAATTGATATCATGCTCACTGTTATAGATCAAAACTTGCGAGGCAATATCCACATGATCACCAATAGTAAGTTTATCCCTCCCATCCAAAAATGCGTTATCTCCAATAATAGTCCCATTTCCAATCGTAATATTTGCCGGATAAAAAAAGCGGGCGCCAATATGAATCCTTGAATCTTTGCCTATCTTCATACCAGCCAAAAAGTAAATAAAAAGGCGAAATGAATGCAGGGGAACCAAACCTGCCCAGGTCACCACAAGCAGTTCAATATCCAAAACCCAATTATAAATCCTTCCCAGGATTTTCCCCAAAGCCTGCGCGGCCGTTAAACCCCTTCCCATCCTGTCTGTAAAAATACTCATGTAAAGATTATACATGAGCTCAATCTTTCAAGCAAAGTTTTCAAAAACTTTTAAGACGGTTTTTGCCATTTTATCCCAGGAAAATTTTTGGGCTTGTATCAGTCCAGCTTTGGATAATTTTTGTCTTAACTTTCTGTCTGTCAAAACTATCCTGATTGCCTGTTCTATCTGATCAATTGAATATGGATCAAAAGTTAATCCCACCTCACCAACTACTTCGGGCAAAGATGAAACATTGGAAACCAGAACCGGTACTCCGCAAGCCATGGCCTCTAAAACCGGGATCCCAAAGCCTTCCCAAAGAGAAGGCAGGATAAAAGCTTTTGCACCAGATAAAAGAAAGGGTAAATCCTCTGTCGGGACAAATCCCAAAAACTTTACTCTACCCTCTATCTCAAATTTTTTAGGAGCATTCAAGCTCTCTGTATACATCCACCCCCCTCTACCCTCACCCTCCATCTTACCTACAATTACCAATTTTAAATCCTCAACTCTTGAGACTGTTTCTACTAACCTAACAATATTCTTCCTTGGTTGGACAGTTCCTATATATATAATGTAGGGATCCTTCATTTTATATTTTTTAAAGACTTTGTCAGTCTTTGCCTGATCATCTACTAAGTGAAATATTTCTTCATTAAACCCGGGGTAGGCAACAGTCACTTTATTGTTATCCACTCCATAGGTCGCTACTATATCCTTTTTTGAGGAGTCAGATATGGTAATAATATGTTCCACGTTCTCGACTGAAAATTGAGTCCAGTTTTTTAGCTGCCAGAGATCTTTTTTGGTAAAAGTTTCCGGAAAATGAAGAAATGACAGATCAAAAATAGTACAAACTCGTTTCACCGGAGAAAACCGCGGAATATAATGTGTAGGTGAGAAAAACACGTCCGGTTTGTTTTTGGATAAATAAAGAGCTAGTGGCAGAGCAATTCTGGTCCAAAGCTTTTTGGGCCGAAGTATTTTATATTTCCACCCAACTCTTTCTTTTGGCAGGTCGCCCAGCGGGGGACTGGGCAATAAAATTGTATAGTCATTTTCGTGATCCAAATCCTCAAATTGTTTCAATAGTTCAAAAGCCACCTGGGAAGAACCCAATCTTTGTAAAACATTTGCCTCATATCCATCTATCCAAATTTTCACTCTATCAGCCTCCGATAAACTCCGGCAGTTTCCTTGGCAGCTTTTTCCCGGGAAAATTTTTTCATTTGTTCAAAGCCTTTTTTAATCATATCCTCACGCAACGCACGATCTTCTAAAACATTTTTTAATGTCTTTTTGATATCCTCAATATCAGTGGGATCAACATATAAAGCCCCTGCTCCTCCAACCTCCGGCATTGATGAAACATTGGAGGTGATAACCGGCACACCAACTGAAAATGAATCTAAGATTGGCAATCCGAATCCCTCATATAAAGAAACATAAAGTAAGACATCCGCAGATGCATACAAAAGTTCCAGCTCTTCAAGATCAAGCCAGGGAACAGTTTGACCTGCAATAACCAGGTGATAATCTTTAGCAGCCTGTTTAATCCTTCCCAAATTTCTCCTCTCTCCTATCCCTCCAATTGCCAGGACAAAATTTTGGGGCAGATGATATTTCTTTTTAAACAGTGCGGTCTTTTCTTCAGACTGCGGTTTAAAATCTGCAGTCGGGCCTTCATAAATCACCATTATTTTTTCCTCCGGTATTTTGGAAACTGTCAACAAATCTTTTTTTGTGGCCTCGGATACTGCAATCACACAATCTATCTCAGTCTCCACAATTTTTAATCTTCTTTTGTGTACCGAAACTATCTTGGGATGTGACCACTGGGGATATTTTATGGGTATTACATCATGATAAGTTGTCACCTTTTTTGCCTTGGATGGTGGTTGGGTCCAATCGGATGAGTGCAATACATCCAAAGGTCCCAAAAATTTCTCAATGGAAACATTTCTCCACCTATTAAACAACATCTCAAAAAGGGTCGGGGGAAGCCTGTATGACTTAACATTTTTAAGCTTACCCCTATAGGGTTTCCTTAATGATGAATAGAAATAAACCATTTCCAAATCTTTCATCTTAGCAAGTTCTGAAGCTAAATTTTGCGTATATATTGCCACTCCGCCTTTGTGGGCAAGCTGGGAGATATCCATTCCCACTCTAATTTTTCTCATAATCTACATTCTAGCAGATTAGTGGGTAAATTTACGCAAAATTTGGGTAGATCCTACTTGGTCAACCGCTTGGTAATTTTGCTGAATATATTCATCCAATCCTTTCCCAAATTCAGTGATCTTTTGCCCTTCTATTGCAACAGTCCTGTCCGAAACCACAATTTCCGGATGATCTTTTTTTAAACCCTCAAGTAGTCTTTCCTCTGTTACCATGACAAACCAGGGGAATTGAAAAACAAATACATCTCCAGCAGGTTTTGTTTTTGTCATCTGGTAAAGATGCGGCACTGCCCCAAAAATAAAAATTTTATCTCCCTCTTTTGTATATTGTCTGATCTTTTGAGCAATTGCTTTGGTGTGCTCATCAAAAAACATGACCTTGTTTGATAAATGCCCGCTGTAAAAAACTGATAACCACCAAACAATCACCACAAGATAACCTGTTAGTATCAATCGGGCCCATTTTTGTTTCCATATTGCACTAAATCCTAAAACTGTGGCAATCAACACAAAAGGCAATGCCGGTTGAAAATGAACAAAATCAAAACGGGCATAAAGCGCCGCCAGTGATCCAAGAACAAAAATAATCAGAGTTTTAACCATCCTTTTATCTTTTGAGAAAAAGACCCCACATGAGGCGGCAATGGCAAAACCTACTCTGGCAACTCCTGTAAAAAATGGCCCTTTTCTGCCATACTGTGCAAAAGTTGTCAGATTAAAAACAATTGTCCAATACCAAAAATCTTTTATGACCCCTATTGAAAAAAAGTAGGTAACCATTAAAATAACAGGCAAACTTAAGCCAAATAGATATCTCCCAATCACCCTCATCTTCCTGATCTCCCAGATCAAATAAATTAAAACCAACCCCGAGAGCGGGATCAGTACCTGTTTAAAAACTATACCCATTCCCAGTAAAAGTCCTGTTAAAAAAATCTTATCTTTATACAAAGCATAAAAAGCTGGCAATAAAATTAATGGCAAAAAAGTATCGATCCAAAGAACCCAACCTTCAAAAAAAGGCTGCCAAATTAAATAAAGCAAATTAACAACTAGAGCCTTTTTTTCGCTTTTGAATATTTCCCTGCTTACAAAAAAAATTAACAGCTGGGTTATAATAACAAGGGCCATCAACCACATTCTGGCAACAATCTCATCATTCATCCCCAAATTATCAAAATTGAAGGGCAAAAACATCAGCCCCGGAAAATGTTGATCCAGTATCTGGCTGTATGGTTTTAAGCCTGCATTGGTTAAATAGGGATAAACAAAAAATTCCGGGTAAGGAAAAAAAATCAGTTTGGACAAAACAGACAAGTGTGCCGCGATTATCAAAATAAGCATTAATTTGCTCATAGATTACTTGGTATAATGATAAACAAATCCCACTCCCCTGAAATCTTTTGTATCAGAAACATTGTATCCTAAACCTGTGAGTTTTTTGGCAACCAACCTGTCGGGGTCGCTTATTTGCACCAAATAATCAACAAGATAAACATCTTTTTCACCATCTTCCAAATCAACAACACCCCTCTCATCTCTGATAGGAAAATCTTTTAAGGCTCCTTTTGCTTTCAATCTACCCTTTGCATAATAATCAAAAGGGGGCAGCGTCCCGGAACTTTCAAATAAAATAATTGAATCCAAGTTTTCAAAATAATTAACTAGTCCCTTCCAGTCTTCCCTCTGATATGCGGGATTTAATAAATAAACCAGCGCGCAAAATAGTTCTATTAACACCACCGCGCTCAAAAAAATATACTTTTTTTTGCTTTCAAAAGACAAAATCCCCAAAGATAGCAAAATAATAAATGCAGGTAAAACATATAAAACTCTAAAATAATTGTATACAGGCACTACAAATGAAATAAGAGTTGCTAATGCAAGGGGAATAACAATCCAGACAATAAGTAATTTCCTCAAGGAATTACTCCATGATTTAACGCCTCTTAATAAGAGATACCCCCAAAGAGTGCAAAGTGGCAATAAAACTGCTGCATAAGTAAGCTTATCAGAAAGATTTATTCTGCCGATGATAAATTTTACAAAGGTGAGAGGCAAAGTTTTAAAATCAAAAGCTCCCGCCACAAATTTCCAGGTCGGTAAATTGGCAGATGCAATAGATCCGACATTTAGCTGGTTCAAAAATACCGGCAGCCACCATAAACCTAAAGCCAAGGCGCTAACTAACGCTATAGTCCATTTCCTGATTATCTCCTTTTTCCCAATCATCAGCAGAAAAAAAGCTTGGGCGGGAAAAATAAAGTAGGCAACATAATCAGATGCCAAAACTGCCAAATTACTGATAGCCAAAAAAATTAAGTTGAATTTTTCTTCTCTGACAAATTTTATCACTAAAAACATATTTATCGAGACTGCCAAAGTAGCCAGTGCATACATCCTGGCTTCCTGGCTGTAATAAATGTGCAAGGGGTTAATACTTAAAAGCAAAGCGGCAATAAGTCCTGCTTTTCGGGAATGCAGCTTTTTGCCGATTAAATAGATGCTCCCAATTGTTACCACCCCAAAAATCACCGAAGGAATCCTGACAGCAATTTCAGAGTATCCGAAAAGTTTGGTCCAAAACCACAAGATGATAAAAAAGCCGGGTGGGTGAAAATCAGCCTTGGCATATTCTGTTATCATGCCTGCAAAAGAATACTTTTGGGTTGCCAAAACATTAATTGCCTCATCCAGCCAAAGGCTTTGATCTAAGCTGATCAGCCTTAATATTAACCCCAATAAAAGAATTGCCCATATCATGTTTGGTTTTTCTTAAGCTCCCACAGTTTAATCTGCACCTCAATCTGATAAACCATCATCAGATATGTCAGGGCAAAACCATAAAAGTGGTCCAAAAAGCCTAAATGCCTGATGTATCTGACCAGAAATTCCCTGACCGGGTTCCCAAAAAAGGAAACCCAGGAAAATCTCATACCCTCATCATATAAATTTTGTGCCTTGATTGTGGCGTACCTGCTTTGTCTGTTAATAAACTGGTTTACACTTTGATAACCATAATGCACCATGGCTAAATCTTCTGTGGCACTCAATTCTAAAACTTGACCATCTACCTTAGGATAAAGGTGGATTTTAGGTAACCAACTGACTTTTCCTTTTTTGAAAAACCTGACATGCTGATCAGGCCACCAATTAGTATGGGCAATCCAATGACCAAAGAAAATATTTTTTCTGGGGATCTTTACCGCCACATATTTATCATCTGAGATTATCTCCTTCAGTTTCTTCCATAAATTAGGAGTCATTCTCTCATCGGGATCCAAAACCAGTATCCAATCCCCTTTTGCTTTTGCAACAGCAAAATCACGGACCCCTTCTACATACTCAACCCTTGCATGGGTAAAAATTTTAGCTTGCAAGCTTTTGGCAATTTTTAAAGTGTCATCCTCTGATCCTAAATCTAGGATAACAATTTCATCACTCTCTTGAACGACAGATGCCAAACAATCTTTCAAAAGTCCCGCTTCATTGAAAGTCACTACCACTGTTGAAATCATAAAATTTCCTCAATTACCTCCTCATATTTTTTAGCCACTTTATCCCAGGAAAATTTTTTGGCCTGCTCAACTGCCCTGCTTTCCCAATTAACCGCCAAAGCTGCTTTTATAGCCTGGGCATATTTTTTGACATCAGACACATCGGTTAATATCCCCACCTCCCCTATTATCTCACGTCTGGATAAATCATCAAGCGCAACAATTCCTAAACCAGAAGAGAGCGCCTCAAGATAAACCAAACCAAAGGCTTCCCGATCCCAGGAAGGCAGACTAAACAGGTTACAAGACCTGTATACTTTCGGCATATCCTCATATTTAAAACTTGCCAACTTAAATCTTTTACCCAAAAGATTTCTGCCTAATTTTTCCAAGTTTTCTTTTTCCGGCCCCCCGCCGACAATTAAAACCGACCCATATCCAATATCCCTAATTGCCCTGATTACCCTTTCATGATGTTTGTACCAAACCAAAGCTCCGACAGATAAAATGATCGGTCTGGGTAAGTCAATTATGATTTTTTCTCCATTGGGGGTAAATTTGTTTATGTCTATACCGTTTGGGATTTTTACAACCTTTGTACCCCAAGCCCATTTTTTGGCCCAGTTTGCCATGTAATCCGTTAGTGCCACAAATACATCAGGCTTTGCAACTGCGATATTCCAAATGTCATCCCGGCCAATGCCGCTGTGACCAGTGATCAGCAGTTTATATCCCCCTGTCAATCTTCCCAATGAAGCCATCAGACTTTGCAACCTGCCATTGACGGGAATTACAATATCGTAGTGTCCTGCTAATATTTTAGTCAAAGCATCCGCCTCTTTACCCGCCAGTATTTCTACCTCATATTTTTTAGATAACCGGAGAATAATTTCACTGACAAAATTCTCTGCCCCCCGATGAATTTGACCCTGATACCTGCTTAAAAATGCAATTTTCATATCAATTTTTTTTAATATAGGCGGAAAAACCTCCTTCATTAATATTAACGTATCCGCTTAAATCTCGATCCGGAGTTACTCCATATTCCGATAAAATTACATGATAGTTGAGGGAGCCATCATTAACCTCTTGGGGATATAACCAGGCAAAGTTTTGATCTGTAAAACTCATGGAGGGTGTTTTTCCGTAAATTTTAAATAAATACCTCCACCCTTCATAAATGTGGCAAGTACCCATCTGATCTATGGAAAAACTGTTGGGGCCAACCACCGACATTACTTCAGCTATTAATTTTTTCTTTGGTGCCAAGCTATATTTGTCTGATGAATTTAAAACCGTGTTAAATCCTAATACTAAAATCACTGCTACTAAAATTAAAGCTGCCGGCTGAAGTTTTTTATTAAGTTGGCTGACTAAAATCCCCACAGTTAAAGTAAACAAAGTGATGAAACCATGAAGATAATATTCAAAAGAACCGCCTGTATAAATTAAATAAAATCCCAGTGATACTACCAAAAAATATACCAGCATCTTATGTGCTCTCTTCCCTGTTTTAATACTTGTACTAATAAAATATAAAAGTAAGATAGCAGATATGCCGGAAACCCAGGGAGAGGGATATGTTCTTTGAGAGTTGCAAAAAATATTTAATTCATCAGCATTAGGAGCTCCCGGTTTTAAATACCAAAACCTGCCCATGGTATCTGCAACTGACATTAATTTACTCTTGGGGTCAAATTTAGCTCCGGATTGTTTTGCCTGCTGACTGTATCTTGCTAAAACCGTCAGATTGCTAAAGTTATGGTGATAGTCAAAAACTAAAAGCGGCCAATAAAACAAAAGGAATACCGCAAGACAGCCTAAAGTAAGCCTCTTGTTGAGAAAATATTTTCCTTTTATAAAATACCAAACTCCAATTAACACCAGCGGCAGGGGAGCAAGGTCGGTTTCAAAGATTGCCCCTACCGTTGCAGAGTAAAGCAACCACCACCAGGGCGATCTTTTTATCAGCAAAAGGGAAGTAAACATCAAAAGCACAATGAGGGGGACAAACATCGGATTCCAATATTTTTGGTCATAAAAAACAATCAATGACAATCCACCGTAGAGAAGCGAGCTGACCACTCCGGCAGTTAAATTGAAAAATTTCCACCCCACAAAAAATATCACGATTGTCGTAATAACACCCGCAGTAGCGGCAACATAGGCTGTCATCAGAGGATCGCCCTGGGAAAGCATCAGCCAGAAAGCACTAAAATAAGTAAAGTAAGGGCCTAAATAATAATCCAAAAATGAGGCGCTTACACCAATCCAAATAGGATGAATATCCTTAACCAAAGTCATAGCATATGTGGCCTGATACTCTTCATCAAACCCAAAAATATAATTGTTTCCCAGATGATAAAATCTTAAGAAAGCTGATAATAATACTATTAACCCTAAAAAAAATATAATTTTTCTAGTCATAAAATCGATATTTAACTAAGCTAAATACAGCCCTAAATCCATCTTTCCAGCTGATTTTTTTACCTTCTTTGTGTGTTCTGGGAGTAACTTTGATCGGGATTTCTAAAATTGAAAATCCTCTTTTTAATATTTTGGCGGTTATCTCCGGTTCAATTTCAAATCTGTTTGATTGCAAATCAAAACCAGTTAGGACATTTTTTGTCAATAATTTATAACAGGTTTCCATATCAGAGAGTTTACTTCCATAAAGCATATTTGTCATAAAAGTTAAAAACTTATTTGCTATTAAATGCAAGGGCAGTATTGTCTTATTTTCCCCCCACAACCTTAATGGATAGTTTTTTAACCTGGTGCCGTATACTACCTTAGCCTTTTTTTCCAAAATCGGCTTAAGCAACTCTTTATAATCAGCAGGATTATATTCCAAGTCCGCATCCTGGATAATAATATAGTCTCCTGTCACATGCTTTAAACCTGTTCTTATGGCAGCACCTTTACCCTGATTTGTATTATGTCTAAAAATTTGACATTTGACATCTTGCCTGACGGCAGACAGGTTTGACATTTGACATTTCGATAAAACTGATTCAGTTTTATCGGTTGATCCATCATCAATAATAATTATTTCTTTTTTGAAACCTGCGGGTAATTTCGCATCTACTACCTTTCCTAATAATACTCCAACAGTTTTTTCCTCGTTATATACAGGAATAATAATGGAAAGCGTTTTCATATTTTTTTCTGCGCAACTACCAGTATAGAAGTCCCGATTGGCGGTTCAATGATATTTTCAATCGCCAAAAAAAAGGGTGCCAATAAATTAAATATTTTTATTTTTTCATTTTCAACTTTATTTTCGTTCAAAATCCTTCCCGCAATAAACCAACCTATTGCCCCCAAAAAGTTTATTCTCCAGGATTCAATAATATTAAAGCCTATACTTTCCATTATGTTTAATAATTCTTTTTTAGAATACCTTCTGAAGTGACCTATTGATCTGTCAATTTCGCCATAAAGAAAAGGGTGGGCCGGCACTAGTAGAATTAAAGTTCCGTTGTTTTGTAAAAGATCAAATAAATTTTTTAATGCCGTATCGTCTTTCTCAATATGTTCCAGAACATTTAGGCAAACGATGCTATCAAAATTCCGCTTACCAAAAAAATATTTTCCTTTTGCAATATCACCAAACCCAACCCGCACTTTATCCCCCTGTTCTTTTTTAATATTGCTTATATATATTCTATTAATATCTACGGCCCAAACTTTACCGTATTTTAGTAAAGATTTGGTAAAATTTCCTATTCCGCAACCAACCTCCAGGATATCTCCTTTTAAATATTTGGCAAAGAGTTTTAAAGTCCACTGGTTATACCAGACAGCCTGACTCATTGATTCCAATGTTTGAAAAGAAGAAGGATCACTCATATAAATTTTCTTTTTATCTTCCTTAAAGGTGTCAATATCTGAGATTTAATAAGATCCTGTCCGGATATCTTTATCCAGGGTGAAGATACAAAAAGGGGGGTATCATTATAAAAAACCTCCGGGTATTTAAAATCTTTTTTACTGCTTCCTAATTCAAATTTGAATTTGTCAGGAAATCTTTTTGAACTTGACCTTTTTAAATGAGTCACATGTAAGTATTGAGCATCCAGGAAGATCATTCCTTTTCTCTGCTGGATAGGTTTATTATTCATATCCAGATAACTTTCCTTTCCATAAGGCCAATCTACATGCAATCCTGGGATTTTTTTGTTAATTGCCCGCAAACTTAGGTGCCCCTTGCGTCCCAACAGCTGATATTGCCCGGCCGACTCTTTTTGAAAATGATAAATATCACCAATCGGGACTACAAACGGCACAACTATTCCCTCTATCCTTAAACCATTTTCCTTAATCTCATTCACTACTTTCCTTATTGAATCTTCCCACCAGATTTCATCACCGTCTAAAATCAGCAGCCAGTCGCAATTGGACTCATCAAGCATGGCTTGTCTCATCTTTGTAAACTGGTATTTATCTACCGAACCCACTTCCCTAAAATCTACCTTATCCCCTTTAAGCTTTCTTATTTCCTGGATAATCTCCACAGTTTTATCTGTTGAGCCAGTATCCCAAACCAGAACTTTATCAACAAAGTCCACTACACTCATGATTGCAAACCAGATAAAATTTTCCTCATTATTAACTATGGTGTTGGCAAATATTTTCATTTTATTTTTTCCTTAACTTCAAAAGCATCCACGCTAATGGATATAAAAAGTTAAAAGTTGTTCCTATCAGTACTGTAATCGATGCTCCCACCATTCCCAAGTTGGAAATCATCAAATACCCTAACCCCCCGATTATTAATAAATGTCCTATGGAAACCCAGATGAAAACATCCGGTCTGCCAAAATAAAAAATCACACTGTTATGAACGGGTACTGAGAAAAGAAATACTAACATAGCAAAAAATAAAAATATAAAGGGTAATATTGCCTCCTGATATTGGGTTCCGAAAAGCAGCGGTATCAGGTAAATAACAAAAGGGATGAATAGAATTCCTGCTAAGCATAACCCTGTCACTAAAAGCTGTAGTTTTTTTAAATACACTAACATCTGTTCATCGTTTTGAAAGCTGGCAAATTTGGGCGCAGCAACCAATCCAATAGCCGATACCAGTTGCGGCATCACCTGAACCAGTTGAGTGGCTGCTCCATAAATACCTACCTTATGGGCGCTCAGTAGAGCAGCGTTTAAGTAGATATCTAATCTGGCTGAGAAAGCTGCGATCACTGTAAAAATCGCCACCGGGATATTATATTGAAAAAGCTCCTTTGCTAAACTGAATTCATTTTTACTTCTTAAAATTTCTCTAGCTGGTAGAAAAAATAGGGCAACAAAAAAACCAAAAAAAGGTAAAGTAATATAAATAAGCAAACTATTTTCAATATTAAGATGTATAAAAGTACCTAAGATAATTATTAAAATAAGTCTTAAGGCATTGGTCAAAATATTAATTGTACTCCACAGAAAATATCTTTGATAAGCCTGAAGTGAAGAGGTAGCAAATGTAAAAAGAAGGGCTCCCCCTACACCGATGACCGCTAGACGAAGAGGAGTAACCAGTTCTTCTTTATGAAATACCATTTCTGCTAAAAATGGTGAGGCAAAATAAATTATTACCGAGACTGCTGCCCAAACTAAAAATTTTACCTCTAAACTGAGTCTTAAAAACCTTAATGCCTTATCTTTACTGGATACTAAATTGGCAGAAACAAATCTGATTAAGCCGGTATTGGTACCTATATCAGAAATGTCGGCAATCAGTGTTAAGGTGGTAATGGAGATAGTGAGTAAGCCAAATTCCGCGGGCCCCAAAATTCTGGCGATAACTATGTAGAACAGTGCTCCCAAAAACCCATTTAAAACTGTCCCTACAAAAGTAATACTCGATTGTCTCAAAGTAGCTGTTTTTAAGATCGTCCTGAGCATATTAACTTATTATAGCCTAGATGATCTCCTGGTGCCTAAGATGAGTAGAAAAGTTATTGTAAGCAAAGTCATTATGGAGATTGCTAACCCTAAATAAACATACTTTTGCGCCTCAAATTCAACAATATACTCTCCGTCCTGTTCCACTCTAAATCCATTCAGCAAACTATACACCGGCAGAGCCACGTTCATGTTAGCTGAACGTGGCAGGGGAGTCTGACCACTCATCTTCCATAAACTATCATAATTTTGGGAAAATACTAACAATGACGGCTTTGTTAAACCGTCTATATTTACAATATATTTAGTGGGGTTTATCCTCCGGTAAGAAACCATGGAGCCGGTTACATTTTGTATACTCTTGTCATCAAAACTTACCACTCTCCCCTGCAGCTTATCGGCTTTATCCTTTAAACTATCCCAGTCGTTTTTGTCCAAAACTGCCAATGTATTAACCACATTAATATCTCCTGTGGACTCTATAGCAATCCCGCTACCATTTCCACTTAACTCCCCTACTTCAAACCATCTAACATTGGCATCTCCGTTAATTTTAGTTCCCACTTCCCCGATTAGTTGATTGTCTTGATAAAATTTCAAATTCCCACTTCTGGAACTTTCCATTACTCTTGCCAGCAAAATATTGTCCTTTTTGAACTTTGAACTTTGAACTTTGAACTTTGAATACCCTTCCCCCACCGCCCATCCTCCTCCTAAATCAAAATCCTTATTATCTATCCCGTATTTGTTTTGTAAAAAATCTCTCCACCAAACCAAATCCACCGCCTCCCTTTTCCACCAACCTGATTCATCGGGACTGAAATTAAGGCTTTTTGCCGGAAAAAAAAGTTTTGAGGCATCAATAAAACTTGCTGCAAGGTCTATGTTGCTTTTTTTATTCAGTATAATTTTGGCATCCGAAACCTCATCCAGTCTTTTCCCCAAACCCGCATGCTCTTCGGTAAAAATCAAACTGTTTTTGGATAATTTAAGCGTAGCACTTTTGGTTGACTCTTTATATAAACTATCATCCCCTATTATCCACCAGGTATTTCCCGTAACAAAAAATTTATCCTGGTGATTTTTGACTTTAAGCAGCGGCATACCCGAATATTCAACTTTGGAAACCCAGGGAAGTTTGGACAGTTGATTTAAAAATGTGTAGTAATATTTTTCTTTATCAAAATCCGCCTCCTCCCTTTGTTTGTCTATATAGGGATATGCAATATATCCAATCCCCGACACATCAAAAATTTCTCCCATGAAAGGTGCCTCTCTTAAGAAATTAAATGTCTCATAAGTTCCTACTGTTGCTGCGGCAAAAGGCCTTTTTTTAGATAACCTGGAAGCTTCAACTTGCGGGTGATTGGGACCAACATAACCTAAAGGTGCTGAATTGGGAATCCAGAAAACCCGGGAGAATTGTTTGTCTTCTTTTATTACCTCTGATAGTAAATTAAATTCTTTTTCAAAAGATGGGAAGGAAAATAGTCCGCTCATTTGTCCAAGATATACCGGCCTGGCAAGCCAGACTATATACAAAAGAAAAACAAATGGGATAATTTTTGCTAACTTACCCATCGCCTGAAGAGAAAATCCTATTAATATTGTGTACGCGATACAAATTAGAAAATAAAATTTGGCAGGATCACGGAAAATTGAAAATCCGGGAATGCTGGCAAAAAGATAAGAATAAATTTGAGGCAGGGGTGGATTTGAACCCTTGGAGAGAAAAATTCCCAAGATTGCAATAAGTGACCAGAAAGCAACCTGGGTATTTCTCCTAACTAGGGCTAAAGAGATAAAAGCTGTTGCGGGAATCAGCAAAAACTCAAAACTTACCTCTGATATTTTACCAAAGATATTTTTATACCAGTGGGGCTGATTCAAAATTAGGGAATGAAGCAGTGTGGAAAAGCTTAAAAAATCTATCTGGGAAACTCTCTCATAAGTCTGCGGCAACTGTGGTGTCTTAACAACTAAAGCAGGTAGTATCCAGTAAGCATGAAAGGGAAAAATTATCAGTATGGTAAATATTGCTGATAGTAAAACCTCTTTAAAAACTAAAACAACTTCTTTTTTTGAAGGTGATAAAAAAAATTTAAACAGGACAAAAATGGCACAGACCATAAACAGCAAATAAACAATCCTGATATCAAATATGGAAATTGCCAGGACGCTGAAAGCAAATAAAAGTCTTCTTTTCAAATTTGCTGTTTGCATGAGTAGCAGAAAACAATAAACCGAGAGAGGAAAAACTGCGTAAGCAAGTGTCAAGGCCAACTGTCCACCGTCAAGGAGAAGTAAAAAAAATGTATTTAATATGTAAAAAATTACACCAACTTCTTGATACGGACTTTTAATTTTCAAATAATCTAAAAGCTTGAGCATGGAAATAATACTAAGCAGGATAATTAATCCGACAAGCAGCTTTGTCAAAAATGAAAAAGGTAAATTAATCTGATATAGACTGGCGAAAAATGAATGAAGCGGCTGTGACCAAAGAGTAATAGCAGTATATTCCCCCAAACCATCTGCCACACTGGTTTCTCTCCAGATCCAGGGAAACAGGTTATCCAGCTGGGTTTCCTTTGTGGTCAGGTGATAATCTGTTGCCACCCTAGGGCCAGGTAACCAAAAAATCCAAAAAAAGGGTAAGATCAGAAAAAACATTAAGGCAATTCTTTTCTTCATTTTTTCTTAAATCTAACCCCCAAAATATAAAAAAATACCGATGCTACTATCAGAAAAAATAAAATAAGTGAGAATAGGTATTTCATAGCTTCTCAACAAAACCCCTTTTTACAAAATCACCAAAATAGCTAAATATCAAGATAGCCAGTATCCCAATTCCTAAACTTCCTGCAAGGTTTGCTAAGCTTATTTGCCAAATTAAATATAGAAAAATCATCAGACAATAAAACAAGAAACTTATGTATAATAAATACCTTCGAAGTTTAATTGAAAAAGTCATTGAAACTGAGAGGGCAAATATTAAAGGCTTAATAATTGCGCTAATTTCTTCTATTTTCAAGCCGGATTCCAGCCACCAAAAGATAAAAAAAGACATTATTACAAAAAAAGTTTTAAGCAACATTTTTTTCATCTATTTTTTCTATTTTTTAAGATAATATAGATTATAAGACTCAAATAACCTGCTAATGCCAATAGAGAGCCAATTTTCACTATTCTTTCAGGTTCAAATTCCAGCTTAAAATCATATTCGCCGTCTTTATCAATATACCAGGCATTTGCATAAAGGTTTGCCATTGTATGAATGGTAGGAATATAATCTTTGCCCTGTTTAGATAAAACTAATTTCCAACCGGGATGAAAAGATTCTGAAAATATTATAAAGGATGGTTTATCCAAATAAATCTTACCTCTGTAAAGGGCAGGGTTTTTTTGATAGAAATCTACCTTACCCGCTCCTTTATCATTTATCTTATTAAAAGATTTAATATCCCTTAAAAAAACGTCTCCGTTAAATACTCTCTCAATTTTTAAATTTCTTACTTTTATGGGAGAATTAGCTACAAATCTTATGGCAACAGTATCCGTATTAAACCTGAGAGGCGGCAGAAAAAAATCATACTCTAGCCAATCTGTTCCCTCCGGTTGGAAAATCTTCTGATTTATTGCCAAATTCGGCTGGCCGGTTTGATCAATGGTGTCCGTATCCTGCAAAAGTTGAAAATTAAAACCGTTTCCTTTTTCTACTTTTACATCGAAGTTTACTTTAAATATGTCTTGTCCAAAAGTATTGTTTATTCTACTTTCTAGAAAGCTTAAATTAGTGTCAGCCCCCTTAAGATAAAAATTACCATCATCTGATAAATTAACCTCCCCCCCCTTAATAAAATTAGCGATAACTGATAAATTATCCGATAAAAGGACCGGAAAACTAATCATGTGTGACCCCTTTGCAATGGATACAGGACCAAATGAAATTAGGTCATTTTCTACCTCTCCCTTAAAATTAAGTGGTTTACCGTCAAGGATAAAAAATAGCTTATCTAATTTATTTTGATAAATAGATTTGTCCTTGGAAAATGCAAGGATAATTTTGTAATCCGAATCATAAGGCACTTCAAATTTATAAACATCTCTTCTTGATGAGATAGCCTGCATCTCCGAAGAATCGGGAATAAGATTATTTCTGGATAAATTTTCTTTTAACAGATCTAAAACCCTTATCAAATTGTTTCTGGTTTCTGATTGGGTTATTTCAGAAATTATTTTGAGAATGTATAAATGAATCTGGAATATCTGACTGAGCTGTGTACTGTTAGCGTAAAGTTGTAGTCTGGGACTGTAGGTATTGGCAGAAAAGAGGTTTTTAACTATTTGACCATAATCGTCTACCTCTTTTGGGGAAGGATCATTTTTCTCTAAAGCAAATCCTCTCATTATTTTTAAAATTTTTTCACTGGCATAAATTATTTGACTGCTAAATTCTTCTGCCTGGATCTCACCATTTTGTTTCAAAATCGGCCTGATTTTAATTAATGAATCTAACCATAAGTCTTTACTTGCCGGATTGGAAACCAATGCATTTATAGTTGACACAATTGAAGAAGATGATGCCTCTGTATAAACAAAGGAGCTTTTAGAAAAAATTGTAGTGCTTCGGGAAAATTCCTCCAATTTTCGATTATCTTCAATATCTACGGAAGTTATGATGGAACTACCTGACGCTTCTATCCAGGGCTGTACGCTAAAAGTATTGGGAGGATAAATTATGTGATAGTTTCCGCTTATGAAAATCTTCGGATTAAAATTCTCTTCCAATACTTTATAAATCATTAAATCTCCAAAGGTTTTTTCAAGTTTAATAAAATTTAATTTATTTAAAACCTCCTCTGTCTCTGCGGGATTGTACAAATCAGAACCCTGCCATTTCACATCTTTATGCAACACAATGTAGGCAATATTAAAATCACTCAAGAGTCTTTTTGTAATATTCTGATCAAATAAATGACTATTTCGAAGCGAATAATAAAGCGTTGTCAAAGAATCATCAGTTCTCCTGAGATTGAACCCGTGAGAAATAGAAGGGGCGGCTGTAAAGAATAATGCACTGGATTCCAGTCCGCTGTAGCCATATTCCCAATTATAATTAATGCTTTCACCTCTTGTCAGGGGCAAATGTAAAATCTTGCCTGGATTTTGATTTTTATTCTTTTCATAGTCGGATTTAATCCAATTATCCGCATCCTTATAAGATTGCGGTACACTTACAAATTCCGGTTTATCAAACCTACCAAATATTCTCCCTCCGAATAAGGGCAAACAAAAAATAAAAACAGATCCAAAAACAACTACCAGGCTAACTGCTGCAACCCTCACGCTGAATTTATGTCTTAGGCTTTCATAAACAAATTTTAATCCAATGATAAATAAAATTGTGCTTACCAGAGGTAACAGAATACCAATTTTTTCAAACGGGTTCCGCAGCACCCCGAGGGGGAAAAAATATTTTAAGGCAAAGATATATATAAAACCCCAGGGGGAAGCCGCGCCTTTGGCAAAAAATATTACGGCAAGATAAACCAGAGTCCATCTTGCCATGTCTTTATTGAACAAAGCCCTTATTAATCCGATAAAAATAACTGAAACAAAAATCCAAGGGAGGACACGGATAAAAACATTCTGGTAACTTTTCCCCAAATCCAGCTGGTAAAATAAATAGAAAGGATTGATCATTTGTAATGAGTAGGGAAGTATAGTTTGTCTGCTTATATTTATTAGTGTAGATAAAGTTTCTTCATTACTGTGTTGCTCCGACAAAGCAGTCGGAGAGATTTTAAATATAGGCACCAACCACCAGGCATTTGTCAAAACCCAAAAAAAGAAACCTACTAAAAAAACCGTCAATATTTTCTTAAAATTTTTTAGGCCTTGCCAGGAAAAAATTATTTCAGGAATAGTGATTAGAAAAAGGAAAAGCCAGAGGGTAAGAATATAGGCAATCGTCCCGAAAGCATACAAGGAAATAAGGTTAATTAATAAAAAAATCAGGAGTGATATCGGATTTTTGTTCCTGATCCACTTCAGCCAGAAAATAGTTAAAAAAGGCAGAGCCGAAATAAAGAAGAACGTTGAGTGGACAAACCTGTGCCAAACCGAAATCATCATGTATGGATTAACCATATAGAATAATCCCGCCAAAATTGCATAAATTTTATACCTGTCCCCAAACAAAAATAAAATAAGAAAATACATTCCCAGACCACAGAAGAAAAGTATAAGAAAAAACAAGCTTGCCTGAAGTAAAAACGGGCTAAAACCTATGGATTGTAAAATAGAAAAGGCAAAATTGAATGGTATGGCGGTTAAACCCTGGGGAACCGGAATACCGGGGGCGGTTGCTTCCCACCAGATAAATTGGGAGATTTCCAGTATCCTTTGGGGATTAAAGGTCTGCAAACCAACATCTCCTCCCCCGTAAATTAAGCCTTGTCTAAACCAGCTGAAAACAAGAAATACACTGAGTAAAAAAAACGTAAATAACGCAAAAAAATGACTGTTCAAATTATTATTGAAAAAAAATTTTGTTAATCTTTGAACCATTTTTGAAAATCGGCTATATAACCTGTTTTTAAAAGTTCCGGAACATAAGTTAAGATTACCAGAAATATTATCCCAAAACCTATACTGCCGAAAAAGTAAGCATAATCCCGAGCTTCTACCAGGTAAAATCCTATCATAACAGACCACATTAAAATGGCAAAGAGAAGTATGAAAGGCCTCTTAGCAGGTAAATACACTGCAACAATCAAACCTGCTGACAAAATTGCAGATTGAATATTTCCAAAAGATTCACTGCCGGCATTACCATTAGTATAATAAATCAATACTATTGAAAGAAACAAAATAAACAACCTTATGGATACTGATTTTATTTTCTGATAAGCCATAATAGTAATCCCCCCAAAGTTATCATAGATATTATACCGCCTATGTTGACTAGTTTCTGGGCGTCAAAATTGATAGAGAATTCATATTCTCCAGCTTCCTTTACCAACCAACCATTAGCATAACCGTTTACCAATAAATGCTCCTGAGGATTAATTTTTCTACCCTCTTTAAATAAATCTAACTTCCAACCCTTATCGAAAGTTTCAGCGAATACCAAAACTTGGGGTTTATCGATTTTTAATTTCCCCCTGACAAAAGAAGGGTTTTCCCTAGCATATTCAACCCTGCCTGAATTTGTAGACTCTTTAATTTTGCTATTTGAGGTTTTAAGAAAAATCTCAGACCTGGAAATTCTTTCAAGGACAACATTTTTGACAATCAATGTGCTTTTTCTGTCAAATTGTTTTCTAAATTTCTTAATCTTGCAAGTCGAACGAATCGGGCTGATTATCTCACAATCATTCCAGGGTTCAACCGATATCTCAATTAAAGTATCATCGGCTGACAAACGGGGTTCAAAACTCACAAACGCATTTTGCCAATAACGGTTATAGGTTTCGGCGGCAAACTGCTTATCTGCTTTCATCTCTCTTTTACCTTTTATTATTGGGTCGTTATCCGAAAGTACTTGCACTATCGGCCCCTTGCCTTTTTGAACCCAGTATTCAAATCGAAGTATATAAGTATTCCCGGCAATAAAATCTTTCATAGGCAATTGCATGCTCGCTGTTTCATTTATCTCACTGCTTATACTCATCTCATCTGAGTTTCCGCTAAACTCGCCTTTTTCCGACTTAAACCACTTATCAAGCGATAAAATATTTACGGGAATTTTTTTGGAACGGTAACTTAATTCATGATAACCTGGCTCTAAATATATTTTGCCGAAACTTATTATTTTGACCGGTTGTTCCAGATCAGTCGGATTATTTTTTAAGATCGGTTTTCCATCCAAAGCTATATCAAAAATTTCATCAAAGCTATTTCCTTTATCCAGGCCGAATAAAACCTCATAATCCCCTGTTTTCGAAACCTGAAATGTAAATACTCTTCTGTTATACAATGATGTTTCTTTATTAAAAGCGATAAGAGGCCGCAAACCCCATAAACTCAAATCTTCGGCCAATTTTTCTTTAGCTTTTACTACAATTTCCTTCTCACTACCTGTAACAGCGGAATCTGTAAGTGAATCTAAAATAACACTATGTCTTGCAAATATTGCATCAACTGCAGATTTTTCATAGGGAAATGCCCCTTTTAATGATAGTTTCAGCTTGTCCAAAAGGTCTGAATAATCTGTTAAAATTGCCGAGATTTGGTTGTTTTTATCAAGTTCCTTTATCTTAACCGCTTCCACAAGCCTTTTACTGGCAAAGAGGATTTGTTTTGAAATACGTTCTTTCCCAAAAACAGAATATGTTTCAAAGTACTCTTTCAGCCTTATTAAAAAATAAAAGGGGGATCCTGGTAGTATCCGGACAGATGGAAGCTGATCCAATTCTATTTTTTCTTCCACGGGATTTGAGGGCGGTGTATCAAATGAGAAAGAAGCAACTACTATCGAATGATCCGTATGAATCGAATCTTCATCCAAGTCTATCCCTGAGATAAGTTGATTGTTTTTATTCTTAATTAACCAGGGCCAAAATTGATTTTTCTCTCCCATTAGTAAATAATCAAAAGATGAAGCTGTAAAAATGATAGGGTTTTCTTCCAGAACCTCATATATAATAAGTTTGCCGAATTCATTCTGTTTTTTTAGAAACTTAAGCTGACCCAATTGTTTTTTAAGCCTTATTGGGTTGTATACGTCCATATATGTTGGATCCATATCAAGATGTAAAACAATGTATCGGATCCCAAAAATTTTAAGAAGTTGCCTGATTTGATCTTCATCAACAAAATCACTCCTGTTTAAAAATATCTGCAGCGTTGCTAGCGCATCATCCAAAAAGCTTAAATTAAACCCCTGGGACAGAGAAGGATTTGAAGTGAAAAAAACCTGGCTCGGCTCAACACCTCTGTAGCCATACTCCCACTTATACGCAGTTGCTTCACCGACAACCAGCGGCAGGTGAAGAATTCTTCCATCCTTTCCTTGTTCCTTTATCCAATTATCTGCCTTTAAATAATAATCCGGTACCTGAACTTCGGGCGGACTATATTGGCTTCCGAATAATTTTCCCTGCCAAAATGGCCAATGCCAAATGACTAAAATCAAAATCAGCAATATAGATACAAATGGCATAACTATATATTGAAGTTTCGCTTTTTTGGCAAATTTAAAAAAAGTGATCAAGCCTATCGGGATAAGGATGGCGTAAGTAAAGGGTATAAAAATACCTATTTTCTCAAACGGATTTCTCAAAACTCCCAATACAAAAAATTTACTAAACAAATATACAAAACCGCCTCCAAAAGGGGCTGCCGCCCCTTTGGCAAAAATTATGCTTACTAAAAAAAGCAGGCTCCAAAAAATAAATTTGCGATCACCCAAACCCCTTACAAACCCCAAAACTGCCAGGGTAACTAGGATGAATGGCATCAGTAGAAAATACCACTGATTGTAAATTTCCCCCCATTCTTTTTCTTCAAACAAATAAAAAGGGTTAATTCCCTGCAAGGTATTGGGAATTGCCGTTTGGTTGCTTAAAACAATTAAGTTTGTTACACTCTCAGCTGAAGAGTGCTGTCTGGAAAAAATCGCCTGCGAAGTAGCAAAAAGGGGCAAAATCCACCACAAAGATATAAATACCCAAACAATAAATCCCGCAGTAGATCTTACTATAATTGTTTTTGCCTCGAATAAACTTTTTCGCGGTATAAAAATAATAAAAAAAGAGGTAAAAAATAAAAAAACCCACAAACTGATCACAAACCCCAAAGTGCTGAAAATTATTGCACCTAAAACATTAATTAAAGAAAAAATAAGAAGATCTAATCGTTTTCCTGATGTAATCCACCTGCGCCAAAAAATAAACAAAAAAGGCAGTGTCGATGCCAGAAAAAAAGTGGTGTGCACAAACCTATGCCAAACTGAAATTTGCATATAAGGATTAACGAGATACAGTATGCTGGAGACAAGAGGTATTAGCACTTTTTCTTTTCCGAAAACGCTTTTTGAAACCAGGTACATACCCAGCCCCATAAAAAAAAGTACCAACCAGAAGATTAAAGCCTGCATTAATACATATGAGGGAATTATTTTTTGTAATAAGGACAACAAAAAATAAAAGGGGGTACCCGTTATTCCCTGGGGTCTTGGAAAACCCGGGGCTGATGCTTCCCACCAGATATGACTGATAAATTGAAAAATCCTTTGGGGGTTAAAAGTGGGCAAACCTACGTCTCCTCCGCCAAATGCCAGTCCTTGCTTAAACCAAATCAAAATAAGTATAGTTGACAAAATAAATAAAAAGGCAACTGAGAGGTAATCTTTAATTTTCACTATTAATACTCCTGTAGGCCACAAACGAATAATCACAAATTTGAGGGAATAGATAGTAAAGAGGAGTCATTAAAAAATTAACAATATAGATAATTTTTTTAACAGTAGGATTGCTAAATTTGTAAACTAATCCCCCGGAATGTTCATCCAAAAGAAATCTTAAACCGTATTTGATCACCTTGTAACCTCTTTTTTCAAATTCTTCCGGCAGAAAATGTGATTTGTGTTGCTGGAGTTTATTATCATCAAAAGCAGGTTGATAAATTGCTCCGATCGGCGTTGCCACAATAATTTGCATCTTGGCAATTTTTTCCATCTTGCTCAAAAGTTTCCATGCATCCTTTTTAGGAAGATGCTCTAGAACATGGGAGGCTAAAACTAAATCGTAAGATTTTGGTTTAAAATTAACCTCTCTTACATCTCCAATAATATATTTATCGTGTAACTTCTGCTTTCTTGCAAGTTTAATATACGGCTTATATAGCTCAACTCCCACCGCAGTATCTATTTTGTGCCAAAGTTTGATCATAGCCATTGGCTTGCCCTGACCGCACCCCAAATCCAATATTGACCTTACCGATTTATCAACAACCCAAGACAATGGATCGGATATAGCCATTAAAAATAATTTAAACTTGCTCTGTGAATCTTTTTCAAATTCATGCCGGTGATTATGCTTCATTACATTTTTTGTAGGCCACAAATGTGTAGCTTCCAATATTGGGAAATATATAAAAAATAGGCGTAAATAGCAAGTGAATAGTAAAACAAATCTCCGTGATGAAAATATTAGAAAATGATTCCATTATCCCTCCTTCTCCCAACAACCATCTGAACCCATACCTAATAATTTTATAACCCCTTTTTTCAAATTCTTCCGGTTCAAAAGCCGAAAGGTGTAATTGCAGTTTATTTCCGTCTGTTTCAGGGTGATACATCTGTCCAATCGGGCAAGCTATAATTATTTGTCTTGAGGCAATTTTCTCTATTTTTTGCAAAAGGTTCAATGCATCATCTTTGGGAAGATGTTCCAAAACATGAGACGCTATAACCGTATCATAAGACCTATTTTTAAAATTTATCTTTCTTATATCCTGAATTTTGTAATTATCATGTATTTGAAACTGTCTTCCCTTTTCTATATAGGGCTTGAATAAATCTACTCCGGTTGAATTTTCTATCTTAAGTCTTATTTTAATTAACTTCATAGGTAAACCCTCTCCACACCCTACGTCTAAAATGCTTGTTGTCTTTTTATCCAAAACCCATGGGAGCGGATCAGTGAAGGAAAGTATAATGATGGTCGCTTTATTAAATAATCTCCTTATTCCATACCATATCCCGGAGATAACACCCTGCCAGTATCTTGTTAACAAATCCCACCTACCGCTCAACATTATTACTAATGAGTGCAAAATCAAATATGCAGGCATAAATAGCCCGAAAAATAACAAATTGTTGGGAAATTTTGAGTTTTTTGCCATAAAAATTATTTTGTTTCTGGCAACTCTATACGATCTTTCCGGAGTTGTTATTCCTAACCACTCTACCAGGGGATGTACATGAGTTGTTTTAAGACCCAAATGCCAAGATTTAGCCATTGAGTAACAATAAATTTCAAAACCGGCATTTGATGCTCTCAAACAAAAATCGCTGTCTTCATAGGGAATAAAGTATTCCGCATCAAATTTACCCACCTGTTCAAACACTTCTTTTCTAACCATCCAGACACATCCTACCATTGGCACTTTTCTTAAACCTTCATATTGGCCCTTATCTTCTTCTCTGACTCCCCAGGCCTTAATTCTTCCAGTTGTTAGATCAATATCATGACCTGCCCCCTGTAAATAATTTTTCTTTTGTTTGTCATAAACCAAAGGCTGGATTATCCCTGCCTTACGCTTTTTTTTGAATGCCTCAACCAAATACTTAACCATATCTTTATCGCAAAAAGCATCATCATCCGAAAACAGGATATACTCCCCCACTGAGGTATCCAAACCTATATTTCTTCCTTCCGCTGCCCCCAGGTTTCTATTATTGGTTATTACTCTTACCTTAGGATATTTTTTTGGAAGATATGTTTTTACGGCAGGATTTGAGGCATTATCTACAACAATTACTTCAATCGGGTGATAACTTGACTTAAAATAAGAATCTATACATTCCAGCAAGTCTTTCTTCCTATTATGTGTGACTATTACAACCGAAGCTAATTTGTTTTTCATGTGCGGTTTACTTTTGGCAGCGGGATAAAATTACCTGATCTTAATGGATAAAAATACCCTACAATACTCCCCCACAAAAGTTTAAAGAATTTAATAATTTGTCCAAATTTAATGCATTCAAAAAGATAAAAACCTAAAATTAAGGGCAAAAAAAAGGAGAAAGTAACTATATTTCCATGCCTTCTCATAAATAAAACCCTGTTTCTTCCCAAAAGATATGCCCTTGTTAATACTCTTGGTCTCCAGACATTTGGGTTTTTAGACTGATCATGGTAACAGATTGCTTTCGGCTCATACCAGGTTATAAACCCTGCCTTTTTGGCTCTCAGACAATAGTCCGGGTCAAAATAACAAAGGAACCAATCATCAACTCCTCCGATTTTATCAACCACCTGTCTTTTAAAAAGCATCAGGGTACCAGAATTTTGCACTTCTTTTGCTATTAAAAAATCCTTTTTTGGACCCCAGCCCACTGTTACTTTTCCTGTTATCAAATTCACACTTGCCCCTGCCTGATTAACCCAATCTTTATCGGATAAATATAAAATCATGGGGGTAACTATACCAATTTTTTTATCTGACTGGGCTCTTTCTACCAATTTAGAAACCATCTCCTTATCTACAACCACATCGGAATCAACATAAAGTATGTGATTTTTTCTATTAGCATGCGCAAAACCTAAATTGTAGCATCCGGTCTGGCCAATATTTTCCCTTCCCGCATCAATCCAGCGGACCCATTTGTATTTAATCTTTCCCTCCAAAAGGGTATCTATCAACCCGTTTATAACAACAATAATTTCCAATTTTTTATATTTTGATTTTTTTAAAGAATCCAAAAGCCGGAAAACTTTTTTCTTATCATTAAAACTCGGGATTACTGCCGAAACGCCGGGATAATTTTTCATTAAGAAATTATTCTAACACTGCTTGTAGTATTTGACGAGCCCTATATTCCCATGACCATTTATAATTAATTAGATACAATGTTTCTTTGGATACTTTTTCATATAAAGTTTTATTACTTAGAAGCTCAAGTATTTTTTTGGCAAAAGCTTCGGTATTTCCTTCATCAACCTTTTCCATTCCTGAAGGGTAATAGTAAATGTATGATTTTAAATTAAAACCCACGCAAGGCAATCCAAAAGCCATTGCCTCGGCCGATGCCATACCGCCGGAATCAAAGATGGCAGGATGCACCACAATTTTGCTTTGGGCAAATATCTTATATTTCTCTTCCCCATCAAACATATACCCTTTGAGAATGATGTTTTTGTTTAATTTGTAATTTGTAATTTGTAATTTGACATTTTCCATCAGTGGCCCATCCCCTATCATTACCAATTTTGCATCCGGTTTCTTATCAACCACCTTCTTCCATATACCAATAAGCTCCAAAACTCCTTTTTGCGGATGAAACCTGCCTTGAAATACTCCGTCATAAATTTTCTTCTTTTTACCGATAATCTTTTGCCACTTTTTTATTCCCTCTAGATCTATTGCTCCCAAAACAACTATTGCTTTATTTTTTCTGTTCAGTCTCTTGAAAACCTTCTTCTCCATATCATTATTTACTAAAACAAAGTTAGCAAATCTATCAATCAGAGGTTTTATTGGAAGTTGAACTAACCAATAAATTAAAGACCCGGAAAATCCTTTTAGCGGACTAGGTGCAGTTTGATACCATGCTGCAGCCCATTTAACCTTGGGAAAGCGCAATTTTAATAAAAATGCCAGCAATGAATCCATCCAAAATTCCGAAGCTGAATAAATAATGATTTGGGGAGTATTTTTTAATTTTAAGATAGTCCCTAGTTTTATCCCCTCTATAATTCTAACTATGTAATTTATTAGAAATCTAAAAGGTCTCCATGATTTCATATTCGATATTCGATATTCAATATTTGATATTCCCAGATTTTGCCTTTGGCACATCTCATAACCCTCCCTCCATAGATAGACTATCACTGGAACTTCTTTACTCCACTTTCTAGTAAATTCAATAAAAATCCTGTCAGAACCAGAAATTCCCGAACCTGTTGCAGCTAGGGCAAAAATATAAATTTTTAAATTCTTTTTTTCCATATAATTTGGTAACAGACCATCAGCAGAGATATTACTATAAACGAAAACGTTGAAATTATTTGTCCCTGTTTAACCAGTTCCTGCGGTTTATAAACTAAATCTATTTCAAAACTGCCGGTTTTGTTAACTTCCCAGGAATTTCCATACGAAAATAATTTTACATGATCCTGTATTACTTCACCATCAATAACAGCGTGCCAATTTGAATTGTAAGACATAAGAAAATTCAAATTAAAAGGTTTAACTTCATCAGTAACTTTTACTTTATAAAAAGCGGGGTTAATTTTTTCATAGATTAAAGTAGTTGATGGAGAATAAATAATTTGAATATTTTGGGGAATTTCCACCTCATATATATCCAGCTGACCGAAACTTTTAACTTTGATTATTTTTTTATCTTTGGCCAAATAGACTGCAGTTTCTTGTGGTGTTTTGAAACCACCGAAACTAACATCAATATCATTATGTAAAACTATATATCGAATATTTAATTTCGCTAACTCTTCCCCTAATTTTTCGGATTTAAATTCCGAATTTGTCAAATCAGGATCAGAACCAAAAATATTTGGCTGGAAAATCCCAATGCGCTGAAGTAAAACATTGTAATATTGTTTGTTAAAAGGAATATTTTGAGCTATTGATGCTCTATCAAATAAAAATTCAGACGGTTCAATGCCTTGATATGGATGATCCCACTTATACCTTATGCCATCTCCTGGAATTAAAGGAAGATGCAACAATCTAAAATCTCCATCCTGCTGATTTAACCAATCGTTAGCATTTTTATAATAATCAGGTACGTTTATCCAGGTATTGATCCTGTAACCTCCTGCAAAAATTCCCTTCCACATTGGCCAAACAAAAATGCCACTCACCAGAAAAAGAATGAGCACCACCCAAAAATACTTTAAACGTTGATGTTTAAAAAAGGCAGCTAATTTTTCTGACAAAACCAGAGTCCCCAATGCAAAAAATGGGGTATAGGCTAAAAGAAAAATCAGCCCAAATTTTTCATAAGGATTCCTGTACATTTGAAATGCAGGTACAGCTTCAAATATGAATTCAAATAACCAGCCTGTTGGGAAATTAGAACCTAAAGATATAAAAAGGGAAATTACAAATAAAGTCAGGTAGAATTTAAAACTGGTTACTTTCTTAAAAAGGGTTAATGAAAAAAATGACACTACAGGAATTATCCAACTTATAATCACAAAGAATAAACTTGAATAAACAATCCCGTATAAATCCTCATAGAAATATCCTGTATGAAGAAGCCTGATAAGAATAGGCAGAGAAAAATGCTTACTCACCCCTCTTAAAGACCCAAGATTTTCCTCTGTCGCATTAAGGGAAGCTGCCAGTTGTTGTCCCCCTAATTTAAAAACCGGAATAATCCAAAAAAGATTTACCATGATCCAGCTGAGAAAAACAAAAGATAAGAAAAAAATACCAAAAATAATTTCTCTTTTACTTCTATTTTTCCAAAGGTAAAATACAGTATAAAGAAATACCAGAAACCAAAGTGCTGGTATATATCCAAAACTGCCATACGCTCCTGAGAAGATAAAAGAAGGTATCAAGCTTAAAAAGCCATATATTAGATTTCTTGTTTTAAGTCCCCTGATATACAGCAGGAGAAATAAAGGCAGCAATACAAAAGAAAGATATTGAATATTTAAACTCCTGCCAAAAACCTGCGACATGGAAAAAGGATTTAATAAATAGAAGATAGCGCCAATCAAAGATATATATTTTGCGCCCCAAAAATTAAGATTTTTTTTAAGTTCTTCCTCTATGGTTATTTTTATCAGAAAATATACAGAAACCACGCCGGTAAACATAACCAAGAAAAAATGAAAAGCCTGAACCAGATTTGAAGGCACACCAAACTGCAAAGGGATCTTAAGCAATGCATAGTAAGGGACTTCTGTTAGATTGCCTACACCCGGATAACCAGCCTCTTCATCTATCCAAAGATAAGAAATGCGCTCTGCAGTTTTTGAAAGGTTATAAAAAGGGATTCCCCCCTCTCCACCTGCAAAAAGCAAACCCTTGTTAAACCATACAAAAATAAGGATCAAACAAACTATTAAAATAATTAGTGGACTCAAATTTTTTTTAATATCCATCATAAGATCTATATATTGTATAATACAGTTGTTCTGCTTACATAATGCAATTTTGGAACTTATATGCTTAAGGGTAAAAAAATTTTGATTATTGCACCTCATCCCGATGATGAAGCCATTTGCTGTGGTGGGTTGATCATGCTTGCAAAAAAAAACTGGTGCAAGAGTATTCGTGATGTATGGATCTATTGGCTCATCAAGGCAGTTGGTTACCGGAAAAACAAATTCTGCAAGTCGTCTTGATGAGGCAAAAAAAGCTTCAAAGTATGGTGGTTTTGAATACTCAATAATGTTTCAAGGTGAGGAATTTATGAAACTTGACAGTGTGCCGCAAAAGAGACTTATTGAAAATATAGAAGATAAAATTGAAGCGTTTGAACCTGATATAATTTGCATACCATTTAGGGACAGCTTTGATCAGGACCATAGAGCGCTTTTTTCCGCATCTATCACGGCTCTTAGACCAATTCCTAAAAATTTGCGCCATCAGCCAAAAATCATACTGGAAGCTGAAGAGCCATATAGCTGGACTAACCGGGATGGATTCAAACCTAATTTTTATTTTGATATTTCTGAAATTTTTAAAGAAAAAATAGAACTTTTAAAATGCCACGAAACTCAGCTACGGGAAGACCCTTTTCCCAGAAGCCCTCAAAATTTAGAAAGGATGGCAGGAATAAGGGGGACTGAAATAGGCGTGAAATATGCGGAAGGCTATAATCTCCTTAAAGCATCATTATGAACGTTATCTACTTCGGGTATAGAAAATGGGCTTATCAGATTTTAAGAAAACTCTTACAACAAAAAAACACTAATTGGAAAATTCGTGCGACAGTTACAACACCAAATCCAGAGGCAAGTTTGAAAATTTATCTGTTCCTTGTTATAAACTTGATCCTCTTGATAAAAAAGGCCTGGTTGAAATAATAAAGAAACAAAAGGCAGATATTTTACTCATTTTTGGATGGTTATGGTTTATACCAAAAGAAATTTTTGAAAAATATCTGACTTTAACACTGCATATCTCTCCCCTGCCTAAATATCGAGGTGGATCTCCCTTACAACATCAGATTATAGCAGGGGAAAAAACGTCTGCTGTGACCATTTTTAAAGCAGATGCTGGACTGGATTCCGGACCAATCTATGGCCAATCTCCGTTTTCTCTTAAGGGATCTCTAGATCAAATATTCAAACGAATAATTAATGAAGGAACTTCAACAACCCTTAGAATTCTGAGAGGGATTAGCAATGGAACTCTTCAACCTGTACCGCAAGATCCTTCAATAGTTACTACATTCAAAAGAAGAAAACCTGAACAGAGTGAATTAACTGTTAAGGATTTTCAAACAAAAACATCTGATGAGCTTTATAATTTTATAAGAAGCCTTGCTAATCCCTATCCTAATGCGTATATAGTTTGTAAAGATGGTAAAAAAATCTTTTTTACTGATGCCCACATTGAAAAAGATCAAAATCCGTGAGGTGCTTTATTGTGATATTTTTTAGCAGCTGAAAGCCCCATTATTAACCTCACTACTTTGGAAGAAACATTAATGTCCTTATAATCATCTGGTGTTACTATTTTTTGTCCTAATTCTTTTTCTTTTATAGTCATCTCTATTGCATTAACAATAGTGTTTTTATTCAAACCTGCTAGGATTATTGCTCCTTTGTCAAAAGCCTCCGGCCTTTCCAAATTGGCCCTTATTTGAATGGCATTAAAACCTAATATGGAGGATTCTTCCTGGATAGTACCGCTGTCGGAAATTGTACAAAGTGAATTCTGTTCCAATTTGATATATTCCAAAATCCCAAACGGTTTATGCAACAATATCTTTGGATTAATTTTAATCTTATTGTCACTTAGCCTTTTTTTGGTTCTTGGATGCAGCGTGATAATAATTGGTAATTTATATAAATCCGTTAAAAAATTTAAAGATTCAAATAATTCTTTAAGATTAGCTGGATTATCTACATTTTCTTCCCTGTGAGCACTGACTACGAAATACTGGTTTGGCTTGAGATCTAAATCCTCAATGATCGAAGAAGAGTCGATCTTTTCTTTAAAGAAATCGTATACTTCAGCCAGTGGAGAACCGGTCACTAAAATGGTCCTCGGATGTATTCCGCTATGAATTAAGTATTCTTTACTTCTTTGTGTGTATGGTACATTATAATCACTGATCACATCAACCAAAGCCCTGTTTGTTTCCTCTGCCACCTCAAAATCAAAACACCTGCTGCCGGCCTCCATATGAAATATCAAAATACCCAGCCGTTTTGCCATAATTGCCGACAAAGAACTGTTCGTATCACCAAGAATCAAAATTGCATCCGGTTTTTCTTTTTTCATAACCTCTTCAGTCTGTTTTAAAATATTTCCTATTTGTCCGCCCAGTGTATCTGATTTTACTTCGAGCAAATAATCAGGCTTCCTAAGCTCAAGTTCTTCAAAAAAGATTTTACTTAACTCGAAGTCGTAACTTTGTCGGGTATGAACAATTACATGATTGAAATATTCATCCATTTTGGGTAATATGCGGGAAAGCCTGATGATTTCCGGTCTCGTTCCCAGTATAGTTAAGATTTTAAGTTTTTGAGTCATGATAAATTTTTCAATTCCTGTTGAATTTCGGGAAGAGTCATAAGTAACTCTATTGTTTCTTTTAAACTCAGTCGTCTGGTATTTTCGGAAGTAAACGGCTCTAGACGACCATCTTCAATTTCTCTGCCTCTGATAAAATATTTATTATAATCCAACCCTTGAGTTTCAGACGGAATTTTGTAATAATCACCCAAATCCTTTGCTCTTAAAAATTCCTCTTCAGATACTAATGTTTCATGTATTTTTTCTCCTGCCCTCACCCCTACCTCTTGAATGCCAGTCTTGTGGTCAAATATCTTACACAAAGCTTTGGCTAAAATCTCAATTGTTGACGCAGAAGATTTCCTGACGTACATATTCCCATTCTCACCAAAAGTCAAAGCAAAAAGAACCAAATCAACAGAATCCGGCAAAGGCAATAGAAATCTCGTCATATTGAGATCTGTAACCGCCAAAGGTTTTCCCTGTTTTATTAAATCTACAAAATAAGGAATTACAGATCCCCTGGAATACATCACATTTCCATACCTCACACCACATAAGGTTGTACTTTTGTTATTTGCCTCGCTGATTTTTCTGGCAGCCGCTATCATCACTTTTTCCATCAAGGCCTTGGTCATACCCATGGCATTAATCGGATAAACAGCTTTATCTGTTGATAAAATAACCAGACGTTCCACATTGTGATGTTCGGCAAGTTCTATAACATTATTTGCGCCCAGTACATTAGTTTTAACAGCTTCAATCGGAAAAAACTCGCAGGATGGTACTTGTTTTAAAGCTGCCGCATGGAAAACATAATCCACTCCACTCATAACTTTATCTAGACTTTCTTTATCACGAACATCACCTATGACAAATTTTAAAAGCGGGCTGTCATAGAAATTTCGCATGTCAAACTGTTTTTTTTCGTCTCTTGAGAATATAATTATTCTTTTGGGAGTGAAGCTTAGCAACTTAGCAACAACTGCTGTACCAAATGAACCCGTCCCCCCGGTTATTAAAATCACTTTATTATGAAGTAACAAACTTTGCTTATCTTTAATTTTTTTGGAAAAATCCTTATCCATAATTAACTAAGCTCCCTGTAAGTATCCGTATCTTTGGGATCAAATCCCTCATTAACGTAAGCTAAAATATACATATCATCTTTTCCTGTGTTTTTAATTGAATGAAAAATGTAAGGCGGAATTTTTATAAGTGACATGTTTTCCCTTCCTACTTTTAAAGTTTTTTTATCGCCTGACTTGAGATCTTTTAGAAAAAATTTTCCCTCTCCTTTTATCACGCAAAACCATTCTGTTTTTCTTTTATGATAGTGGCCACCTCTTTCGTATCCCGGCTTTGCACAGGTTATGTGAATCAACCCAAAGGAAGCTTCCACGACATCACCAGGTTTTATGGCTTCTGTCAGCCAACCTCTTTCGTCTTTTTTTACATCAAGCTTCCTTATGTCAATTTTCATATTTTTTCTATAAATTGTCTTAATCCTTCTTCCAATAGTATTACTGGCTGCCAACCCAATATTTTTTTTGCTTTTTGATAATTTTTCAGCACCTTTTTTATTGATTGGTTCCCCCTATTATACCTTATTGGAACCTTAATTTTTAAGATTTGCATCAATTTTTGTATAAGTTGATTTATTGAAGTCAATTTACCTGTACATATATCAAAGGTTTCTATCCCTTTAGGATCAAAGTCAATTGCCCTTATTATAGCGTTTATGGCATCGTCAATATAGAGAAAATCTCTGGTTTGTTCCCCTATTCCGTTAATGGTAATTTCTCTACCCTCCTTTATTAAATAGGCAAAAGTTGACAGAGCAGAATTTGTAAATGGTTTTGAGCCTTTTCCAAAGATATTGGAAAATCTAAGAATTATTGCACCTTTTAAGAGTTTGTTTTTTACATAATCTTTTATCAACTCCTCTGCTATTAATTTTGAAAGCCCGGAAACATCATCTTCATCGTAAACTTGAGAGGATGAGGCGAAAATAAATTTTGCGTTCGGGCAATATTTTAAAGCAGCATCTAGTAATTTTTTAGTTCCCAAAATGTTTACCCTTAAGATATCTTTTAGTGAACCGTCTTTATTAACACCCGCCAGATGAACTATTACATCTTGCCCTTTTAATAAATCCTTAAGTGAATTGATTTGGAATAAGTCATGTTTCTTTCGATCAAAAATTGAAACTATAAAGTTTTTAGAATTAAGGTTTTCAACTAAATTTTTACCAATAAAACCTGTTGCGCCAGTAATTATCACTCTATTCATACTGATAATAATCTTGTCAGATTATCTCCAAATACCTTCTCCGCATCAAATTTCTTAATATAATCTAGCGCATTTTTTCTATAAGCTTTGAGTAACTTCTCATCCCCCAGTAATTTAATTACCGCATCTGCCAATTCATTCACATCAAAGTGTATGATAATCCCTGATTTTGCTTTTATTATTTCATCTGCAGTCAAAATGGCATCCGTTGAAATTATAGTGAGACCTAATGACATATAATCTTTTATCTTCATCGGGTCGGCATTTTTTATTTCTGTACCGAATTCTCTTGTATTAAATAAAACTAACCCCACAGCCGAGTGTGAAATTATTTCTTCAACTTTCTCTCTGTTTATTATCCAGTCATGAAAAATAATATTAGAATCCACTTTAAATTTTTTTGCCAGCTGTTTCAAATAGTCTAAATTCGGTCCTCCCCCAATAACTTCTAATTTAACATTTTTAATTTTGTTTATTATTTTAGGAAGCGCTTTAATAATAAGCTCCAACCCCGAAGATTTATCTAGCAGTCCTATAAAAACTAATTTTTTTTTATCAATCTCGTTAAATTTTACTCTTTTAGTACCCCTTACCCAGGCTACTATCGGAACTGTAAACTGCTTTTTAAACAAATTTGGATCATGATGATACTCATTCCTTGAAATAGCCATGTTGGGAGAAACATTCCAGGTTTCATCTGAAAATTTTACGGCCAGTTTGTCTGTAGAGTGATAAATATTATTCATCAGAGAATTTTCAAATCTTTGAGGAAAATAATCGATTGAATAATAAACAACTTTTTTAACTTTACCAAATCTTTTTAATAATATCCCCACCAGCGCATTAAGGGGGTTTAAACCTACAAAAACATCAAATTTGCCACTTATCCGACTGCACCAAAAGAATGTATACAAAACATCTTTGATATAGTGGACCGGTTCGGGTAAAATCCAGTGAAAGGCTTTTCTTTTGAAAATCAATCTGCCATTCTCATGATATTCATACCACGAACTGTTTTTGTATGCTAATTTGTTATAAAGAAGCGGGTGTGATATAAAAAAAAGCTTTTTTGGGGGAGTAATAAAGAGAAACTTTTTCAAATCAAAGGAGGGTCCAATGGGAATGGCTTCATGAAAGGCTATAATAAAAGTATAGTCTCTAAACATCACGCCATTCATTATATAATATCGGAATGATTAATGCCTTCAAAAAAATTAAATTATATGGACTCCGGCAATTTATCTCCTTTGCCTATTCAGAGCTGAAAAGTATTTTTTATACGCAAATTATTAATGGTTCCTTCAGCCAAAACGGTGAAGATTTAATTATCGATAAACTGCTAAATTATAAGAAAACGGGCTTTTATGTAGACATTGGATCCTATGACCCTTATCGCTTCAGCAATACCTACAGATTTTATAAAAGAGGATGGAAGGGAATAAATATTGAACCTAATGTGCACAATTACAAAAAATTTGTTACAGCCCGCCCTAGAGACTATAATCTTAATATCGGCATCTGCGCAAAAAGGGCAAATCTTGATTTTTATAATTTATTTCCTGATACTCTTTCAACATTTTCAAAAATTGATGCCATAAAATATCAAAAAATTGGATTTGAAATTATTGACAAATCTAAGGTAAAAGTTGAAAGGTTGGATAAAATTCTTCACAAATTCCGAATTAAAAAAATTGATTTTCTGTCAATAGATACGGAAGGATTTGAGATGGAAGTCCTAAAATCCAATAACTGGGAAAATTTTAATCCTAAGCTTGTATGTGTGGAATCATTTACATTTAAAAGAGATCGTTCTAAAAGTAAAGAACGGATGGAAATTAGGCGATTTTTATCAAAAGTGGGTTATAAAAAAGTCTACGCGAATGACACAAATATTATTTATCAAAGTACAAAACTCTCTCCGGTAGCTCCACATCATCAAAGCGCCTATTCCAAGAAATCAAGTAATACCTCCAACCGGGGTTAACCATTGTATATTTAAAAATTTCCCCATCAGAAACCTTACGAATTTCCCGCTGTATTATATTTCTTTTTTTGAGAGTCTTTCTTATGTTGAAAATGTGCCAAATATAAGCGCTTGGGATCGATAATGCCACACCAAACTTTCTTTTGATAATTCTTTCGGCAAAAAGCACTCCGTAACAGAGAAAGAGCATAGGTAAGATTATAAAAAGATACGGCAGGGAAAGGTTTTGAATATATGATGAAATGCCGTTTCTGTGCGCCCAGTACCAAAGTTTGGGTGCCGAAGCATTCAGGGTGGCACTCCAATAATGCAATAATTCTGCCTTTGGGCAATAAACTATTTTATAACCGGAAAGCCATATTTTATGGCAAAGGTCAATATCGTCATATGCTATATAGAAATCATCATCATATAAACCAACTGTTTTACCCACAAATGTTTTGATTAAATAACCGGCTCCTGTTCCCGTAAATACATAATAAATTTTTTGATATTTCTTATCGTGCTTATTCTGGTAAACTCCGTAGTGGTAAAGCATGCCATAGATTGTCACAAAACCTCCCGCGCTATGAAGCTCCGTCGGCTTTCTCATTTGGATAACTTTTGGCACTACCATCCCAAGCTGAGAATCTTTTTCCATTATCTTCACCATTAAAGTTACGGCTTTTTTATCTATTTTAGTATCATTACAAAGCAACATGGTATATTTACCTTGACAGTATTTAAAACCAAAATTAAAGCCTCCTGTTAAACCTTTATTCTTTTTTAATCTGACGACTTTTACTTTGTCTTTTGGAAATGTTTTCTTAACAAATCCGGAAATGTCCTCTGATGATTCATTATCAACAACAATAAATTCAAGATTGGGATAGTCTGATTTTAAGGCCGAAGACAAGGCCGTCTTTAGTAAATCAGCACGGTTATATGTCAGTATTAGTACGGAAACCAGGGGAAAATTCATTTTTGCCATGTGCCCGATCCTGATGAAAAATCAAGCGATGCAAGATCAAATGGCTCAAAAAACTTTTCCATTATGTGTATACAAGCTTCAGCAACAGCTCCTTCACCACCTTTGCTTTGTGTCACAAATTTAGCTTTCTTTTTGGTTAGATAAAAAGCATTTGCCGGAGCAATACTGTAGGCAACTTTTTCAAAAACCAGGCTATCATATATTCCATCCCCCATATAGATTGTCTCATTCAGGTGAAATTTTTCCTCAAACCACTTAATCCTCTCAAAAGTGCTTACCGGATCAAGAGGAAATCCCATATCATCTATTCTTTTTTTTGTAATAGCAAATCCTCTCTTGTCTCCTGAGATCATTCTGATATTGATTTTATTTTTTAGTATTGACAGGGCATCCGCATCATCAGGCCCAAACACTTTCATCACCTTACCCTTGATAGAATATAGAAACTGTCCGGTTGTTAAACAACCATCCACATCAATAATAAAATTTTTCATTTATATGCCTTTCAATGACCTGTACAAATTTAATCTGCCAAAATAATATAAAAACAAATTAAAGTTTACAGGAGTTGGGTGCAGGGGGGACATAGAAAGCCATTTAAGAGATGTTAAAACTTTTACTTTTTTAAGATCAAGTCCTTCTTTCTGAATAAAATCCCACAAAGTCAACTGGCACTCAACCAGATTATGGCTTTCCAGAATGTCGCATCTCATATTCTTACCTTTTTTTTCAATAAAAAAATGTCCTTTATTCACTAATTCATGATTTAAGGTAAAGTTCTTATTTAAATTGGCAAGATCATAATACATATCCCCAATCTCCATATTCCCCCCAAAATCCTGCCTCCAGTCCAAAAGCTTATATCCCTCTTTCGTCTTGATAATATTCTCCAGTATTAAATCGCCGTGCATAAGAGCCTGGATACCATCTGATAGCCAAGCAAAATCAATCTGTTTCAAAAGTTCTGAGACAGAAGGTACCCTATCTCCGTTAATAATTTCCTCTGTATCTCCTATTTTAGTTATCTCCAAAAAATCGTGGACTCTTTGTTTTGTTTTATCTATATAAAAATTGCCGCACAGATCTTTGAATTTTTTATCAACCAGAATATTTTTCTTAATCCAAAGATTTTCTTTACACCAATTCAGAAATCTTTCAAAATCAGAAACCGTAATACTTTCTGAATAAAGATCCCCCTCTTCATATTTATATCTGAAAAAATTACCAATTGATCTCTCAATATCAGGAACGAGCCCTTTTAGGGTTTCTGCCCTTTTAATCTTTTTTTCGACAAGTTCTTTATCAAAATAAAATTTAATGACGAATTTAGGAAAGATAAAAATTGCCTCCCCCGGCTTATCAAGGTTTTCAAACTTCTCCACTATTTCTTTTCTGATCTGATTTAAGACGTCAACATTACCTATGTCATGCCAGCTTTTAAACTCTACTGCCTCGAATATTTTACCCTCATTAAGCATCACGTTTAAAACTTTGCAGTCATTTAATGAAGTATCATTGGGATCTTTATAAATAGATCCCAAATATAGCGATTCAAGGTTATACCAAAAAGACTTAAAATCTTTAATTCCCACCAGTCCAATATGGATAAAATCATACTCCAGGGCTCCTTTATCATTTATGCTACCCACCATATTTTTTGAAACAGTAAAAGTAGAATAGTTGGCAGAACTAACTCCTTTAAACCCTCCGTTCCAATTTTTATCAGGAGTCGGAATCGGTTCAGTTACTATAGTATCTGATGCATGAAAGATGAAAGGACACTGCAAATATTTTTTTGCCGCCAGCATGGAATATCCCAAACTTGAACCCGAACCCTGGTATTTATCAACCTCCGCAAAAGTCACTTTTAAATTTGGGTAGGCAATTTTTATAAAATCCTTTATCTGGTTGCCAAAATGGCCGACGGTGATTACAAACTCGGTTTCCTTTGGGTAAGCTTCTATAATATAGGAGATTGCCGGTTTTTTGCCAATCCTGATTAAAGATTTATTGGTATATTTAGTCAGCTCCCCCAACCTTTGTCCTAACCCGGAAGTGGTAATTAAAACTTTATAATTGCTTTTCATTTTTCTATTACCCTTCTAAATTCTTTTATTGTCTTATCAACGGATGAGTCGTTTTTGAAAATGCTGGAATTTCCGCAGACCAGGATATCAGCGCCGTTTGCAATCATTTTGGGAGCGCTTTCAGACGTTACTCCACCGTCAATTTCTATTTTGATATCGGGATAATTTTTTAATTTATTTTTTAAATCGGCAATTTTAAAAAGCATTTCGGGAATCAATTTATGGCCTAAAATTCCAGGGTTTATTACCATCAGCATTACTACATCCAAATCCTGCAAAACATAATCCAAAACGGAAAGGGGAGTAGCCGGATTTAAGGCAACCCCTGCTTTCATACCGACCTCTTTAATTTTTTTTATTACTCTGTTTACATGAAATACCGGCTCAATATGAAAAACAAAAGCATCTGCCCCTGCTTTGGCAAAAACTTCAATATATGGCTCGGGGTCAGAAACCATCAGATGAACTGTAACTGGGATATTGGTAACTTGGTGTACTTCTTTTAATATTTCAGGAGGCAAGCCGTATCTTGGCACAAATACTCCGTCCATTACGTCAAAATGAATGCGGTCAATTCTACCTTTTTCCAGAAGCTTTAACTGTGTTTTCAAAGCGATTAATTTTGCGCAAATGATAGATGCTGCCAGTTGATATTTCATTCTAAATTGGAATGCCTGCTCCACATACTGTCCTCTGTCTCATTCAGTTCACGCATTAATTCTAACACAACAGCATCGAAAAAAATCATCAGGCATTGTTCATTTAAGGTTGTCATTGGCTGAATAGATTTTATTTTTGGATCTTTATCCACTTTGGTCGGAGCTTTCAAACTGACAATAAAGTCTGCTGCTTTGCCAATTTTAGAATTTACTCTTGCCGTTATTGCGCAAACTTTAACACCGTGTGTTTTCCCGATTAAAACTAAATCATATATTGCCTGTGTTTCACCTGAACCCGAACAGACTATCAATAAATCCTCTTTCCCTATGGCAGGAATTGTCGCATCAGCTGTGGTAAAAGACTGAAGCCCTAAATGCCCCAGTCTCATGGCAAAGGCTCTTGCCATCATGCCAACCCTTCCAGCCCCAATTGTGATAATTTTTCTTGCCTTAATAATTTCATCTACCAGCCTTTCGACTTCTTTATCCGAAATAGTTGATAAAATTAAGTCAATCTCCGAAATTATTTTTTTAATATTTTGCTTCATACTAAAATATCTTTGATCGATTTAAAATAATCCGCTGGATTATATATTTTTTTGTCGACCTCTATGGAGGTTATTAGAATAGATCCATCTCCGGTTAAAACCTCCATCCCAAAATCTCTCTTTATAGAAACAATCCTGCCGGGAATTCTACCAACCCAGTTTAATTGTTTTGGGATTTCCGATTTCTGTATAGTAATCTTTATTCCTTTATGAAAGCAAAAAGCCCCCGGATAAGGATGTGAAAGCCCCCGGATCAAGTTATGTATATTGACAGCTGAATTCATCCAGTTTATTCTTCCATCATCCGGAGTCCTTACGCAAAGATAGGTCGCTTCCTTTTCATTTTGTTTTGTCCGGGAAGCCCTTTTGGAAATTATCAGCGGATAGTATTTTCTTATCAGAACAACACAAGTATTAATGGATTTTTTATAAATCTCGAAAGCAGTTTCGTTTGGGCCAATCTCAATTTTCTCCTGGGCAATTATATCCCCATCATCTATACCCTCAGTTATATAAAACAGGCTTACTCCTGTATATTTCTCACCATTTATTAGCGCCCAATTAATTGGGGCAAATCCTCTGTATTTTGGAAGCAAAGATTCATGCAGGGCAACAGTTCCTAATTTAGGAATATAGATAACCGACGGGGGAATCAGGGTTCTCCAGCCGGAAACCACAATCAAATCCGGATTTAATTTCTTAATCTCTTCCTCTTTGCCTTTAATGCTTTTGGTTATAGTAAAACCAATATTTCTTTTTTTACAAAAATCCGCTATCTCGGCTGAAAATTTTTCTACTTCATGTTCATCTTCTTCAAGGATATATGAGTATGAGACCTTCCCTCCTTGTTTTATTAATTCTTCAAGTGTTTTTAAGCCTTTTTCCCGACCGCCTATAAAAAGTATTTTTGTCATATTTAAAAATTACTTAAAATCCTTTTGATTATATAATATAATCAAAACTTATGTTTTTTCTCTTGGGACTGATTATACCTTTGCTTAGCTACTTATTACAAACATACCCTCGGCTTTTTAATAAATATTTTGGGGTGGATGTTTGGACCCGGATGATTGAGGCTGAATACTTCAGGAAAAATAATCACAAGCTCCCTTTGGAAAAAATTTCCGGCGGTTTCATTCTTGATGGATATTTAAATTACCCTCCGGCTCTTCCCTGGATGCTCTCCTTTATTCCTAAAGGTGTAGTTTTTAAGATACAGGGGTTTATTGCCCCTCTTTTTGATATCATCCAAAACTACCTGGTCTTTCTAATAACTCTGCAGTTAACAAACAGGTTGGAAGCAGCTCTGCTTTCACAAGCTATATATGCATCAATTCCCCTAACGATTTTGGAAAATAGCTACCTAACCCCAAGGTCGATGGGCTATTTAAACTTTACTTTGGCTTTCTATCCGATAATTTTATATACGCTGGCCCCAAATCTTCTATATTTAACCATTGGCTTAATTTTTTTGATAATCCTTTTTTTTACTCACAAATTTGCGCTCCAATCGCTTTTTTTTATAAGCATTTTTTTCTCCATCATCGAGAAAAATCCTTTTTACTTACTTTTATTTTTTACCGGAATGGGGCTTGCTATAGCAATCTCCAAAGGATACTATCTGAGAATCTTGAGGGGTCACATTGATAATATTCTCTTCTGGGTAAAAAATTATCACTACCGATTTGCCCATCAGGTTAGGGGACTGGTTCCCCCTAAAAAAATAGATCTGGTAGGTAAAATTTACAAACTGCTGGGCACTTTTAGTCCTGTCACATTAATCGGAACCAATCTTTGGATAATAATCCCAATTGCCCTTCTTATTGCCAATTATTTCCATATTCCTATTGCCTCAACCAGTCTTTATTCACTAAATGACCCATTGATGATAAAAATGAGTGTCTGGGTAATCTTCTTCTATCTCTTTTCAATTTTAGTTCTAACTATTAAACCGCTTACCCCGATAGGGGAGGGGCAAAGATATATGGAAATGTCAATTGCCCCAACAGCCATAATTTCTGCAATCGCCTTTTTTGCCCTGAGTGGGAGCCCTTATAAAAATATTGCTATTCCCGGCTATATTGTAATATTTATCACAAATATTGCTTTAACAATATTTTTACAAATAAAGGGAATTATTGCCGATAAAAACAGGACTATGACTAAAGATATGAATCAGGTTTTTAAATTATTAAATAAATTAAAACCCCAACCCAGGATCCTTTGCATTCCCCATCAAATAACTACTATGGTCTTATATAATACCCGTGCCAAGGTAATGGTGGAAATTCAGGCAGGACACCTGGGGAGAATCAATGATATATTTCCAATAATAAAAAAGCCAATCCGTGAACTTGCTAAAAAATATAATTTAAATATTTTGGTCCTTAAAAAAGATTATGCAAATAGCAAGGAGCTAAATTTAAACTCCAAATCTTTGCTTTTAGAAACCGCAACTACCCAAGTTTTTAAAATTTAAAATATTGTCAGTCCACCATCTATAAGTCAATCCAAGTCCCTGCTCAAGTGTAACTTTAGGTGAGTAGCCGAGCACTCTTTTGGCCTTGTCTACATTTGGTTTTCTATCCAAAACTTCCACCTTTCTCTCTTCGGTAAAAATTATCTCCGAGCCTTTAACAAGACTTTGGATTTTTTTTGCAAGCTCCAGAATAGTAACATAAGCATCAGAATTACCCACATTAAAACACTCTCCCAAGACATCTTCTTCCAAAGCCAACTTTACAGCTTCAACCATATCTGATATATAACACCATGCCCTTTTTTGTGCGCCGTCTCCTGAAACATAAATCTTTCCCGTCTTTATTGCTTGAGTTAACATATTACTGACAGCCCCTTCCCCTACCTGCCTTGGCCCGTAAATATTAAAAGGTCTTATCATATTAACCGGCAGGCTATATTTTTTAAAATACGCCCTGGCCAGATGATCGGAAGCTATTTTAGAAACAGCATACGACCACCGTCCTTCCGATACGGGACCAATGCAGGTTGGATCATCTTCTGAAACATCAGCTGCCAAAGATCCGTAAACTTCCGAGGTGGAAAAAGTAATTATTTTTTCCGCTTTTGATTTTATAAGAGCTTTGAGCAGATTGGCAGTCCCAAAGAGATTTACGTCCAAAGTCAAAAGCGGATCGGTTTCATAAAAAGATGCTCCTGCAATTGCCGCCATATGAATAACGATATCCTGACCCTTAACAATCTTTGAAACTTTCTCGTCGTCCCTGATATCGCCGCTTACAAAATTAACCTGCTTACGGATTGTTTGGTCAAGAAAATGGAAAGAATTTCTGCGGCCATTATCAAATAAAGTAACTTGATTATCTTTGTAAAATTTTTCCGTCAGAAAACTGCCGATAAAACCTCCGCCTCCGGTGATTAATATTTTTTTACTGGTCATAAAATTGATGAATTTTTTGGATAACAAAATCTATTTCCTCTTTTTTCATATGCGGATAAAGAGGTAGGGAAAGAGTTTCTTCTGCGTATTTTTCGGCAACCGGGAAATCACCCTTTTTATGACCTAAAAATTTGTATGCCGGCTGAATATGCAACGGCGTCGGATAATGTACCCCTGTTTCAATACCGAAACTTTTAAGGTATGTCGACAACTCATCTCTGCGGTCAGTTAATAACGCTACTACATGGTGCGCACTCTCTCCCCCTGTTGTTGTTTCAATAAATTTACAGATACCAGACAACTTCTTTTTATAATAACCTGCCCATTTTGTTTTTGCCCTTGTCCATTTGTTAAGTTTTTTGAGCTTAATATCCAAAATCGCCCCTTGTAGCGCATCCAACCTGCCGGTTGTACCAATCAAGCTATGAAAATAGTGATCTTCCCTTCCGTGGTTGGAAAGTTTTCTGACAATTTCAGCCAATTTGGAATCGTTTGTCACAATTGCTCCCGCATCACCAAATGCTCCCAAATTTTTGACAGGATGAAAACTAAAACAGATAAATTCAGATTTTGATGATCCGATAATTTTGCCTTTATATTTTGCGCCATGGGCCTGGGCCGCATCTTCAATCACCGCAATCTTTTTGGGAAAGGTAATTTTATAAATTTCATCCAGATCAACCGGGTTACCGTGCAAATGAACGGGAATTACCGCTTTGGTTTTACCGGTGATTTTAGATTTTAGCGCCTTGGGATCCAAATTCATAGTCTTTGGGTCAACATCAACAAAAACAGGAGTTGCACCCACCAAAACTATCACCTCTGCCGTAGCTGTAAAGGTATTAGGGACCGTGATAACCTCATCCCCTGCTCCTATACCAAGCGCGAGCAGCGAAAGATATAATGATTCCGTTCCTGAACTCGTACCAATACAATGCTTTACATGACAATATTTGGCGAAATTTTCCTCAAATTTGGTAACTTCCGGCCCCATGATATAACGGCCGGATTTTAAGACTTCTTTTATCTTGGGTAAAACCTGTTTTTCAACCAGCCGGTATTGTCCCGGTAAATCCATCAGTGAAACGTTTTTTATATTACTCATAATCTTTAATCTCCGAAATTCTTTTGATAACTCTTGCGGGATTGCCGACAACCACTTCTCCATCCAAAACATCTTTAATCACAACAGCTCCCGCCCCAACCAAAGCATTTTGGCCTATTATAACACCTGGTAAGATCACCGCTCCCGCCCCGATCTTTGCATTCTTTTTAATTGTGACCCCTTTTAATTTATTCTTGGCCGTAGGGGAGTTTGGATATTTCGCATTTGTAATCACAACAGCAGGACCAATCCACGCTCCTTCTTCTATAGCTGTGAACTCCGGAATAAAGGCTCCCGAATGAATTCTGCAACTGCTGCCAATTATCACGTCATGTTCTAAAACTGTGTGGCTTCCAATACTTACGTTTTTACCAATAATGTTGTTCTCCCTGATTAAAACTCCATGGCCTGTTTTAAAGTTATCCCCGATTTTATTCCCCGGATAAATTACCGTATGTGAGCGGATTAAACTGTTTTTTCCGATTGTTGTATTTCCTTTGATAACCACAAACTCTTCTATTTGGGAATCGGCACCAATTATTGAATCAATAGAAACCGGGCTTAAATTTTTATCCATTTACTATTATCTCTTAAAGATTCCTGTGCAGCTTGCAGAACACGTACCACATTTAAACCGTTATTCAAACCTGTGGCAGGCTGTTTATTTTTTTCAATGCAATCAAAAAAATGTTTTAATTCTTCAAGAAGTGGTTCTTTATTCTCAATTTGAGGAGCATAAATATCCCCGGAGTGAAGCTTAATTTTATATTCCGTAGACAAACCCTTGGCAATCTCACCGGTATCCGCTCTTTTATCATAAATTTTTAGGGGCATCTCGTTGTCTAAATCATCAAAAACAAGCATTTTTTTTGAACCCACCACTATCATTTTTCTTTCCTTGGCAGGATCAAGCCAACTGACATGAATCTTAGCCAACACATTGTTTGAATACCGGAGGATTACAAAAACTACATCATCTATCCCCTTTTGTAAAAAGCTGGCGCCGGATGCCATAACTTCATCAGGATAAATTCCTAGAAGGAAATTTAAAATCGAGACATCGTGCGGTGCCAGATTCCAAAGGGCATTCACATCTCCCCTGATTTGTCCCAAATTTACCCTCGTTGAATAAATATAGTAAACTTTTCCAAAACTATCATTCTCTATTATTTCCTTCATTTTTAAAACTGTGGGATTATATTCAAAAGTATGCCCGGCCATGACGATCTTTTTTAGCTTTTTATTAAGCTCTATTAAAATTTGAGCCTCAATGGTATTTATGGTAATTGGCTTCTCAATCAAGATGTGCTTATCCTTTTTGAGCGCTTTTGAGGCCAAAGTAAAATGGCTGCTGGCAGGGGTTGCAATGATCACTGCGTCAACTTTGGAATTTTCTAAAACTTTATCTAAATCATCCGTAATCAAAACCTGAGGATATAAAAGTTTTGCACTTTCAAGTTTTTCTTTATCTTTATCACAAATTATTGAAAGATTAACATTTTTAATCCTTGCTAAAGATCTGGCAATATTGGGTCCCCAGTATCCATATCCTATCAATGCGCAATTTAACATGAGCTGAGTTTAGCCTAAAGTTTACTAATCGTCAACATAAATCATTTTCTAACAGCTTTAACAAAAATTGACACACCGCTCTTTTGTGGAAATAATTCATTCAAATAATCTATTTTATTGACTAACCAGAATATAAACTTTACCATAGGAATTTGTCTGCCTGTATCAAATTTATTTATGCCCCGGGAAATATTCTTTGGCAGCTTATCTGAATAAAATAACCTGGCCATAAAATTAACAAGATAGTGGTTAAATGGAATACACCAGAATGTCAACGGTTTAATTTCCTCCACCATAAATCCTTCTTTTACTATTAATTTTTTTAACCTGTCCATCTTGTATAATCTTATATGGTGGTTCCAAATTCCTGCCCAAAAACCAGACCTTATGTGAGTATTAAACAAACCCTGGAGTATCCAATTTATTGGATCCCAAAAAAAAGGATAGTCAATATTGCAGGTAGTCAAAACAAGCAACCCACCAGGCTTAAGTACTCTTTTGATCTCAGACAAAGCCTTTTCCTCCGCATCTATATGCTCAATCACCTCGGACATTAAAACTTTATCAAAACTTAAGTCTTTAAATGGTAGCTTTGTAGCATCTGCTTTAAGCAGTTTTATATTTTTGTTATCTACAATCTCTCGTGCTGATTTCAAGGCATTATCATCACTATCTACACCTGTTAATGCAACTTTAACCTCTAAATTATTTAAAAGATATAAATAATAACCATTTCCGCAGCCTATATCTAATATTTTGTCTTGATCTTCTAGACCCAAGCCCAAAACAATATTTACAGCCCTTGCTTTAAGAGCCATATCCCCAACATTTGCCAAAAGATTCTTCAGCTTATCCAAGGTAGGCTTTGATGATTTTTTCAACATTTTTTTCCGAATATCTCCTTTCTGCAAAGTTGCGGCAGTTTTTGGCTAATTTCCTTAATTCATCTTGATGCAAATAAAAATACTCTACGGCATTTTTAATGTTTTGCACAGTAATGTCAATAAGTTTTCCTACGGTTTCATCCATGGCTTCGGGAATAGCGCCGCGGTTTGCTCCTACAACCGGCAATCCGCAAGACAGCGATTCCAAAATCACTCTGCCAAATCCTTCTTCATGAATTGAAGGTACGACTAACAAATCCGCCGCGTTATAAAAGTCAGGCAATTTATCCTGCTCAATTTTTCCTGCAAAGTGAATGTTTGCGCGAGAAAATCGACTCCTTAGGTATCCTTCAAGAGGCCCGCTTCCGATAATTGCCAGCCGGATATTTTTATTCCAAATACCTGCTGCCTGCAAAAGCTCCTTTATGCCTTTTTCTAAAACCAGTCTTCCCACAAACAAAATCACAAATTTATCATCCCACCCCAACTGTTTTTTCACTTTGAACTTTGCACTTTGCACTTTAAACTTATTTAAATCTACCCAATAAGTAAAGTTGTCAACCCTGGAATTCTCAGGATTCAATGATTTAATCTCCGAAACAGCCTGCTTGGAAAGTCCCAAAACAAAATCTGATTTAGAGAAAATCCAACGGACAAATTGTTTGTATAAACCTCTTTTTGGAAAATGGTAAATACTGTGGGTGGAAACAACAACTTTTTTACCAAACAGCCTTCCCCAAAAAACTGAAACAAATCCGGCGACCAATCCGTGTCCGTTTATCACTTCGGGATTGTATAGCAGCAGCAGTATTGGGGTGGCAAGGAAAAGACCCGGAACAAGGTATAAAAATTCCAAAACAGGACTTTGAACAAGTTTATAGAAAAAACCCGGTATCCAGGGAATTCTTAAAACTTTTAAATTTCCCTCCATCTCATATATTTTCCAGTCGGTTTTTGTGGTAAGCGGCCTGTATGCCAATACAAAAACCTGCCAATGTCTTTTTACCAAAGCCTTTGTTAAATCCCCAAGATGGGTCTCGATACCCCCCAGATTTGGCAGGAAATGGGTTGAAATTTGTAACACCTTCATAATCTTTTAATCCTTCTACTATTATATAGCCCAATTAAATAGCCCAATCCTCCGCCTAAAAGCTCTGCCGTCATCATGAATATCATAGCCAAAGTTAAAAAAGGATTTTTGATAAGCTTAAGCCAGTTTTTATAGAATATCGGCCTTAAAAAATAGACGGTTTTAGGGCCAACTATAGGAATTTTGTGCTTTTCCAAATATCTGTGAGCGCCCAAGCCGTAGTAGAATTTCTTCCTTGCCAGAGTTAGAGGGGAAAGTACCCTCTCCCTATGATTGATATACCCTGAAATCCTGCCTATTTTAAAACCCGCCTCTTTTATTGTTTCCGGTAAATCCCAATCTTCAGGACCGGTTATTGTTTCATCATATCCGCCGACCCTCATAAAAATTTCTTTTCTAAAAAATCTTGCGGCATCGGTTACCGGATCGCCTTCCCTGTTATAGATTAATCTTTCATGTGCTTTCACTTTATCCCAAAAAGTGCTGGCGATTGGATTTTCCGGTATGGCTAAAGCTACTGTTTCCTCATTTTTCTCCATTAATTTGACACATTGTAAAACTACATCTTTTGAAAGTTCCATATCCGCATCAACAAATAATAAGTATTTTCCCCTGGCTACTTTAGCGCCAAAATTTCTCTGGGCAGATCTTTCCGGACCAAAATTGTAAACTTTAGCTCCCAGTTTTTTCGCAACATCTTTAGTCTGATCAGAAGAGTTATTATCAACCAAAATAGTTTCAATATTTTTATAGCTCTGGGCGTTTATTGAATCAAGCAGTCTGCCAATATTCTTCTGCTCGTTTTTGGTGGTTATAATAATGGAGACCAATAACATAAAACAAATCATATCATAATATCCAATTAGCTTATCTTCAATTAAAGAAATATTTGACAAGGAATAAAATCCTCTATACACTTAAGCCTAAATTAAATATGGCGATAAAAGTTACCCATACAAAACCCGAGTTTGAAGATGAGAGAGGTTATATAACCCGATTGATTGACGGTGGTAAAACGCAATTTATGGCTGTTCTATATATAACAAGCAAAGCAGGAACCGAAAGAGGCAATCATTATCATAAAAAAGACTATCATTTTGTATATTGCGTAAGCGGAAAGTTTAAGTATTCGGAAAAAAATATGGCTGACCCAAATTCTAAAATAGAATCGGTAATTTTAAATCCGGGGGACCTTGTACTTTCTAAACCAATGATCGCACATTCTATGGAGTTTTTGGAGGATAGTGTTTTTTTGGCTGTTACAACCGAACCCAGAGAACAAAGTAAATATGAAGGGGATACGGTAAGAGTTAAAATTACTTCAGATGAAAAAGAATAATCTCCTGGTATTTAAACTAAACTTTTGCAGAATGTGTAAAGGCAAGAATTTAAAAAGCGTGATCTCCTTGTCTGCGACCCCTCCTGCCAATGCTTTTTTAAAGAAAACTGATTTAAGAAAAAAAGAGCATTTTTTCCCTCTTGAGGTTAATTTCTGTTTAGACTGCAATCAGCTACAACTTACCCACGTTGTTTCCCCCGACTTGCTTTTTAGAAACTACGTTTACGTTTCATCTACTTCGCCTGTGTTTATAGCACACTTTGAAGAGTATGCTCGGGATTTAATTAAGAGGTTTGAATTGGATAAGAAATCTATGGTAATTGATATTGGCTCAAATGACGGCATCCTGCTTAAGCCTCTTAAAAAGGCTCTGGTGAAAGTGTTGGGTGTAGATCCGGCTGTTGCCATAGCAAAAAAGGCAACGCTCTCTGGTATTAAAACTTTACCAAATTTTCTAAACATAAAGCTTGCTAAGGATATTGTTAAAAAATTCGGGCATGCAAAAGTAGTAACTGCAAACAACGCATTTGCCCATATTCATAACTTAGACGAAATAATAGAATCGGTAAAAATTTTAACAGGCGAGAATGGCGTTTTTGTAATTGAATTCCCATATTTAGTTGATTTCATAGAAAAAAACTTATTCGATACAATTTATCATGAACATTTATCTTATCTTTCAATCCGACCTCTATCTGCTATTTTTAAAAGGCTTGGCATGGAAATTTTTGATGTCAAAAAGGTAAATTCACACGGAGGATCTTTAAGAGTTTATGTTAAAAAACTTGGAGCAAAATACAAAATACAAAAATCTGTCGCTGATTATATTAATAACGAAAAAAGACTTGGGCTCAATAAAACAGGAATTTATTTAAGGTTTGCTAAAAAAATTGAGAAAAATAAAAAGAAGTTAATGCATATTTTAAAAAAGCTTAAATCAAAAAATAAAACTATCGTAGGATACGGCGCTCCTGCCAAAGGAAATACACTTTTAAATTATTTTAAAATAGAACCAAAAATTTTAGATTATATAGTGGATGACAGTAAATATAAACAAGGCTTATATACACCGGGCACCCATATTTTAGTTGTCCCCTCTGACAAAATAGATGAAACAAACCCTGATTACATATTAATTTTGGCCTGGAATTTTGCAGATTCAATAATGGAAAGATTAAAAGATTATAAAAGGCGCGGGGGTAGCTTTATAATACCCGTTCCAGATCCTACAATAATTTAATAAATGTCAAAAATTAACGACAAAGATTTAAAAACTATCATTAAAAGCATAGAGAAGGAAGCGAAAGCCTTAGAGGGCAAGATTGTACTTATTTCAGGAGGATCGGGGTTTATAGGAAGTTATATTAATGCGGTTTTGTATCTTCTTAACAAAAAAGTGCTGAAAAATAAATGTAGGGTTATTTCCATTGATAATTATATAACAGGATCAAAGGAGAATTTTTTAGTAAATTTAAAAGATAAAAATTTTAAACTTCTCAATGCAGATATAAGACAGCCTATTGCCCTTAATGAAAAAGTGGATTATATAATCCACGCCGCAGGGCTTGCTTCTCCATACTATTATAAAAAATATCCATTGGAAACAATTGAAAGTGCAATATTGGGCGCAAAAAATCTTTTGGAACTGGCAAAGGTTTCAAGGCCTGCAAGTTTTTTGTTTTTTTCCTCAAGCGAGATTTATGGTGATCCGGATCCAAAATTTGTCCCAACTCCGGAAACTTATGCCGGACATGTTTCCAGCATAGGACCAAGAGCCTGCTATGATGAATCCAAAAGGCTCACCGAAACTTTATGTATTACTTATCATCAGCTTTATGATATACCAATTAAAATTGTCAGACCCTTTAATATTTATGGGCCTGGTATGAAACATGTTGACTACCGAGTTATACCTACATTTATTTATAGTGGCTTAAGCGGGAGAGATTTACCAGTACATGACAAAGGAATTCAAACACGAACTTTTTGCTATGTTACAGATGCAATTGTGGCAATTTTTAAAGTATTAATCTCGGGAAAAAAAGGTGAGGTTTATAATATTGGAAATGACAATCCGGAAATCGGTATGTTTGAACTGGCCCAAACAATAGCAGATATGATAGGGAGCGGAGTAAAACCCAGAAGAAAAAATTATCCCGAAAATTATCCTGCCGGAGAACCGCAAAGACGCTGCCCGGATTTAACAAAGATTAAAAATCACTTAAATTACCAACCAAAAGTAGATCTTAGAACAGGCCTTAAACAAACTATCAATTGGTTTAAACAAACATATCAACTGTAATGATTACTCTAGCGCTTATTGGTGTAGGTAAATGGGGTAAAAATTATCTGAATACCGCTACCACTTTAGCCAATGTTAAAATCAAATATATTTGCGCGCGAAGTAAGAAAACATTAGATCTTTTGCCTGATACATACATTCAAATACTATCTGTTAAAAATTTGCTTAAAAAAAGAGGGGTAGACGGTTTTATCATTGCAAGCCCTGCAAGTACACATTTTGCTATAGCCAATCAACTTTTATCTTTAGGGTGCAATTTATTGATAGAAAAACCGCTGGCAATAAGTTACGATCAGGCTTTACAGCTTAAAAAAATCTGGCAAATGAAAAAACCGAAGGTTTTAATAGGGCACCTATATTTATATAACCCTGCATATCAGGTATTTAGAAAAAAGTTTAAACGGATTAAAAAAGTCAAGTCAATATTTTTTGAGGGTACGAGCAGCCCTGTCAGAAAAGATGTTTCCGTTATTTGGGACTGGGGACCTCATCCGGTTTCTTTACTACTTGATTTAGTCAAATATCCAATATTAAAAGTAAGTGCAACCGGTTCAAAAAAAGCCGGAAACACCCTATACGATAGCGTTGAAGCTTTAATCTATTTTATCAACGGTATCAAATCAACAATTCGTATTAGTTGGTTTGGATCTCACAAGGTTAGAAGACTAATAGTTAAGGGGGGAAGCGAAAAATTAGAGTTAGATTTTACAAATACTACAGATCAAAAAATCTTATTACATAAAATGGATACGCCTCCAGAGTATCCAAAATATAAGCCTGATTCAGCATTAACCGAAGAATTATCGGAGTTTGTAAAAGCAATTCAGGGTTTCAAAAAAATTACATCGGATATAAATTTTGGGGTTAAAGTAGTAAAAGTGCTCTCTGCAATAGAACAATCTGTAGAAAATAATGGCCAAGCGGTAGCTTTAAAACATTACAAATGACTAAAACGAATCCTTAGTGCTACTGCAGTTGCTTTAAAAAGATCCAACCACTTAATTTTTTTACCCTCTGAATATTTTCTGGGAAAATATGATATAGGAATTTCTTTAATTTTATAACCATTTACACCCAGTTTAGAAATTAATTCGGCATCAATTTCAAACCCATTTGATACAAGATTCATTTTTTTCCAAATAGTCTGGGGGATCAATTTATAACAAGTATAGCTGTCTGTTAAACTGTAACCAAATAATAAATTAAACATTACATTTAAATACCAGTTACCAAGTTGGGCAAGAAGATAACCCTTTTTTTTATGATGAGATCTTGTGCCAAAAACAATTCTGTTTTCTTTTTTCGCCTCATTAAACAGGTATTTAATTTCATCAGGAGAATATTCCAAATCCGCATCCTGAACCATGACATATTTTCCTAAAACTCTAGTTAACCCAGTTTTAATAGCTGCACCTTTCCCTAAATTCTTTGAATGATGAGTAACCGTGATAAGAGGCCTACTATTCTTATTCTCACTGCTTAATCTATCCAGGATATTTTTAGTCTTATCTGTTGAACCATCATTTACAATAACGAGCTGTTTCACTACTGTCTCTTTTGAGCATTTGGAAATTATATCGGTTAAAGTTTTTTCTTCATCTAAAACGGGAATAATTAAAGACACCCCAGCCATTTGTTTCAAATCATTTTTCATATTACTAATTATAACTGAAGTTGTGAAATTGCTTACAACAATAGCTTTACTAAGCATAACCTTTTTGATAATGTATCAGGGTATGCTTTTTATATACCTTAAAACTTTAATTTTTACATTAATTATTTTCTTAAGCGGAATGGCCATTATCAGAAGAGCAACTAAAGATAACCGTTTACAAATACTTGCACCTACCGCGCTTATTTTTGGCCTCTCACTATATCTTTTTTTGACTAATGCCTTTGCCTATTTTATAAAAGGATCACCCCTTTTTTATATAAGTTTAGCAGTAGAAATAATCCTAGCTTTAATTATTCATATAAAACAAAAGGTGCAACCGCTGGAGTTTCCAACTAAAACATTAAGGCTATTTTGGATAATTTCAGCTGTTTTCTGGGGAGTCCTGCTCTTTATTATCACAAATACCTCACCTTTTAACGGAGGACATGATACTGAATATCAATCCTTTGCAGCCCTCTTTACTAGAGAGGGTTTACCGCTACACGCCCCATGGCAGCCAAACTATATTGCCTTTCTTCATTTGGGTGCCTCACAACTTTTGGGGTCTTTTAAGATTTTAACAGGCGCTAATTATTATTTTATTCAAGCATTCATAGCGTTTCTTGCTTTGTTTTCTTGCAGTCAAATCCTAACTTGGCTTTTAGATTTTAAAAAAACAAAAAGTTTCCGGTCCTTCCTTATTTTATCTATTCCTCCTTTTGCAGGTATTATCTCCGTAGGCAGTTTCATGCTTGCCTGGCCTGCCAAAATAGCTTTACCTGATATAAATGGCAGTTTGGTTAACTGGTTAACATCACTGCCTGCTTTGGAAATGCCAAATCCTCCGCAATTTCCTTACCTTGGCTATCTTGACTATATTTCAATAGATGCAGTCATTCTTTTCCTGCAAAGAGTCACTGCCATGTCTTTTTTTATTGGCTTACTTCCGGTTCTTTTATCTCCATCAGAAAATAAAAAATATCTTATCTCAATAGGTACCTTAGTTATCTTTCTTGCAACAATCGCATTAACCGATGAATCAGTATTAATCCCCGCAATGCCAGCGGTCTTTTTTATAGCAATATTTACATTTAGAAGATTGCTCCCCTTAACCATTTTCGTACTTTTATCAATTGCTACAATAGCAATTCAAGGCGGCACTGTCACAGAGGTTCTATTAGACCGCTACAAAATGGGTTCCGGAACATTAATTTTGCCTGGGGATAGGGAAAATCCTTTTGAGAAATTTAGAAGCTGGAGACTGGCATATCAATCTTCATATCTATATGATGATTTAGCAACATTGCAACCATTCAGGTGGTTTAGAGTGGGAATTATCTGGCTACTGGGTTTTCTGCTGTTTATGTCTTCCTACGTTACATTATTTACCAAAAAAGAAAACAATGAGGAAGAAAAAAGACTAAAACTTATGATTTTGATAATGTTTTTTTCCTCTTTAGGCGCCTTTCTTGCTTTCCATATTATAGTTCCAAACCCTTTTCATACTAATGGCTGGCGGTTTTTATTTTTATCATATAAACTGGCGGGTATTGGTGTGGGTTTCTCTTTAATATTTTTTTGGGGCAAAATTCCAAGAAAATTTTTCTTTTTGAAATTTCTTATTGTGTGGATTTTGATTTTTTCCTTTGTTCCCTCCTTCTTGCGTCTTTTCCCAAGACGTCCCGATCTCTCATGGATCACAGTACGACCTGAACCGAAAAAACAAATTTACGAATGGGTAAAACAAAACATCCCAATTTCCGAAAGAATATTGGCATTAACCGATGACAACCCTACTCCTTCTTCCAATATGAATCTCGTCAAACAAATTGGAGCTTATACCCCTATTTGGCCCGATGATATCCGTAATTACGACGGATTTGATATAAGCCCCACTTATATCGATCTTTACTATACTTTAAATCCAAATTCACTTAAGAAACTTAAACCTTCTTATTTGATAATAGATAACCTTTATCTATCTCAATTATCCCAAGTAAGAAAGTCTGACATATTTAATAGTGAGTTTTTTCAACCAGTCTTAAATGACCCGTCGGGAGAAGTAATAGTAAAGATACTGCCTAAATATTTAGAAGAGGGCAAGAATCTGAAGGGTACTTTAGAGGAACTCGAAAAAATACTACCGAAAAAGGGAAGTTTTTTTATAGATCATAAATCAGCTCAGGAATTTTTCGACCTGTACAGACCTCTTCTTTTAATATTACGTGACAGGAAATTTTATGGGGTAACAGATTATTGGAATAGCAGATTGAGCATTAATATCCCTTTTTACGGCATCAGTTCAGATCATTATGATTATATTGTAGGCGGTCATAATTTAGACATTCAATCAATCTGCCATTGCCAGGCTGAATTACTGTGGTCAGGATTGGACGGAAGAGTAAATTTATGGAAAACAAAATGAAAAGGGCCGATAAAGTTGCAATTCTTGGGGCAGGCTTCACAGGTTTATCAGCCGCATACACCTTGCTAAAAAAAGGCTACAAGGTGACTATTTTTGAAAAAGAATCCGAACTTGGCGGTCTGGCTATTGGATTTTCAAATCCCAAATGGCGGTGGACACTGGAGAAAGCCTATCATCACTGGTTTACTAATGATCAGGCAGCTTTTAATCTAACAAGGGAATTGAGACATAAAGTTATAATTAAAAGACCGTCTACAGATGTTTTAGTAAACGGTAAGCGATTCCCTTTTGATAGCCCTAAATCTCTTTTAACATTTATTCCGCTCCCAATTATTGACCGTTTGCGTGTTGGAATTTCCCTTTTGTACCTAAAATTAATCAACCGTTACGATAAATTTGAAAATAAATTTGCTTTATCCTGGATTAAGCGTTTTATGGGGGAGAGGGCTGCTAAAATGCTGTGGGAGCCGTTATTTTCCGGAAAGTTCGGCTCTTACAAAGATAATATTGCATTATCCTGGTTTTGGGCAAGAATTAAAAAAAGAACTCCAAGGCTTGCTTATCCGGAAGGAGGGTTTAAAGCTTTTGCCGACAGACTTGGGGAGGAAATTAAAAAAATGGGAGGAGAAATTTTGACTGGCACATCAGTTACCTCGTTATCCGCGGGAAAAAATGTTAGGATAAAAACTGGTGCTAAAAAACTCATTTTTGATAAAGCAATAATTACACTGCCATCCCCCATTTTTGCTAAAATAACAACAAATCTTCCAAAAACATATGTTAAAAAAATATGCTCCATCCCCCATCTTCATGCTTTAGTTTTAATTCTGGTTCTCAAAAAACCGTTTATGGAAAAAACTTACTGGTTAAATATCACTGACAGCAGCTTCCCATTTTTGATAATTGCAGAACACACCAACTTCATGGATCCCAAACATTATGGGGGGAAGCACATTATTTATATTGGTAATTACTTACCATCTGATCATCCGTTTTTAAAAATGACCGCCAAGTCAATTTTGAAAAAATTTGATCCATATCTTAAAAAAATCAACCCAACTTATCACTTATCACTTATCACTTATCACAAATTTGTCGGCCCCTTTGCCCAACCCATTGTCACCACAAACTACAAAGATTTAATCCCTACATTTAAAACTCCTTTAAAAAATGTTTATCTGGCTAATTTGGATATGGTTTATCCCTGGGACAGAGGAACAAACTATGCAATAGAAATGGGGGGGGCCATAGCAGAAATTATCTCTAGAGAAATAATCGTCTAGAATTTACTAAGATGGCTTTGTATCTAAAAAAGCTATGTTAAAATTTTATTTGACCTTTTTATGATATTAAAATACCTATGAACGCTTATTTAATTGATAAATTTACCGAGATTGAAGATTTTCATTGGTGGTTTGAGGGAAGAAGACAAATTCTTAGCAAAATTTTTAAGAAATTTCTACAAAAAAAACTAGAAGATGTAGTTATTTTAGATATAGGTTGTGGTACAGGTAGCAATATTAAATTTTTATCCAATTTCGGCAATGTTCACGGAATAGACAATATGAAACTAGCAATTGACTACTGTAAAAAAAAGGGGGCAAAGAAGGTAAAATTGGCAAATGCATGTAAATTACCTTATAGGAACCGCATGTTTGATGTAGTTGTTTTCTTAGATGTTTTAGAACATATTGAAAATGACGAGTTAGCAATTAAGGAAGCTAAACGTGTACTAAAAAAAAATGGTCTTATAATAATAACCGTCCCTGCGCTCCCTATAATTTGGTCTCAACATGATAGCATGCAAAATCACCATAGAAGGTACAGGAGAGATGAAATTGAATCTTTGGCAGAAAATGCTAACCTAAAAATACTAAATATGGTCTTTTTTAATTTTCTACTTTCTTTTCCCATAGTAATAATAAGATTTTTATCCAAGATTAGTCTATTCAAGGGATTAGGAGAGCATGATTCCCAGTTAAATTTTAACTTAGCTAAAATCAGAATAATCAATAAAATATTGCTCACAATATTTAAAACAGAAATAGCATTTAGTAAATTTATAAATTATCCTTTTGGCATATCGTTATTGGCAGTAATCAAAAAATAAAGAATCGCTCAAAGCTAAATAATGTATGGATTATCTTTTTATTGTTAATTTAAACTAGTTATGACTTTGTATATTTACTTTAAAACACTAATTTTGTTTTCCATCCTACTATACTGTGGAATTACAATCACAAAAAGAGTGTTATCTACCCGAAGAGCAGAAATCATATTACCAGCCGGTTGTTTGTTTGGAATATCGCTATTTTTATTTTTAATAAATTTTTCAGCGCATTTTATAAAAGGCTGGCCACTATTTTATTCGGCTGTAATAATCCAACTACTTCTGACCTTTATCATAGTAAAGCTTATTAAAACCAATCCACTAGAATTTCCTCAAGGAAAACAAAGGATTGCTTGGTTTGTTACCTTATTTTTTTGGGGTGCATTTTTTCTTATTATTACCAATACATCCCCCTTTAATGGATCTGATAATACTTTTTATTTTACTCAGGCTTCTGTTTTTTTAAGAGGAGATTTTCCAATACATACTCCCTGGCAACCTGATTATGTGAGCTATTCCCATTTAGGCATTTCTCAACTTCTGGCAGCGGTTAGGTTTCTAACTGGAGGTTCATATCATTTTATACATGCTGTTTTAGCACTTATCTCTTTATTTTGCTCTATCCAAATCATAACCTGGATTTTATTTTCTAAAAAATCTTCTAATATTTTATTGTTTTCACTGTCGGGTTTTATAGGCTTTATTTCCTTGGGAGCGTTTATGATAGTCTGGCCAAGCAAACTTGCACTTCCTAATCTTGATAATGGAATTTTAAACTGGCTAAATAAGCTACCAAGTATTGAGATTTCTAATGCTTCGGCGGGATTTCTAGATCCCTTAATTTATATATTGCATAGGTTAGTCTCTACTTCAATTTTTTTAAGCTTAATTCCTCTCCTTTTGTATCCCAATAGGAAAAATCTATTAACTAGCCTTGTTCTTATAATTTCGATCGCATCGATTGCTTTGCTTGATGAATCAGTTTTAATTTCTATATTACCTGCCATATTTTTGGTATCCTTTTTTTGCTTTGAAAGAAAAATTAAATTATGGATATTAACTACTCTAGCTATTTTGTTTATCATTTCTTTTCAGGGCGGAATAATCAAAGAAGCTATATTGAATAGATACCACACGGGCTCAGGAATATTAATATTCCCCGCTGATAATCCAAATAATCCTTATGAGAATTTCAGAAGTCTTAGATTGCATTCACAAGCATCCACTTTATTTGAAGATCTTCCTAGGTTCCAACCTTTTAGATGGTTGCAGATAGGTATTATTTGGCAACTCCTTGCCCTTCTTATTATTGTTGTATTTTACTTAACTAAAAAAAAAGATTATGAATTTAATACTATTTTAGCATTAATACTCATTTCTTCCCTTTCAGCATTGATTGCCTACCATGGGTTGGTGCCAAAACTGTTCCATACAAATGGATGGAGATTCCTGGCAATTTCATATCAATTATCAGGAATAGGCATTGGATTTTTTATCATAAATTGGTGGTTAAGCCATCAAGGCAAAAAATACATAGTTTTAAAAATTTTGATCCTTTGGATATTAATATTTTCTTTGGTTCCACCATTTGCCAGGCTTTTTCCCAGAAGATCGGATTTATCTTGGTTTAAAATTGTTCAAGAAATCAAAAGACCCAGCTTTGAGTGGATAAAAAATAATTTACCTGTGGAGAAAAGAATTGTTGCCTTAACTGATGGGAATACTATTCCCTCAACCAATATGGATTTGGCAACACAGATTGGAGTTTTTACCCCTGTTTTTGGCCCTGATTTAAGAGCATATGAAAATTTTGATGCAGGTCCATCATATGTGGATTTATACTACACTTTAAATCCTGGAATACTAAAAAACCTCAAGGTAGAATATTTAATGATCAATAACTTTTATTACTCCAGCCTGCCTAATTTAAGAAAACAGGATCTGTTAAATCCGGATTATTTTCAAAAAGTTTACTCCGATCCAACGGAAACAATCCTAAAGGTACTACCCTCTTATATAGAAAATTCTCAAACCCTAAGCGGCACTTTAGAGGAACTAGCAAGAATAGCTCCATCAGATGGATCAATTTACATTGACCAAGACTCAATTGAATTTTATCGAGCCATGGTGATGACGTTAAGAGAAAGAGATATTTATGGTGCCCACAACTATTGGAGTAGAATTGAGGGAAAAATACCAATACTTGGTAATTTAGATCACTATGACTATCTGATTTTGAGACAGGGGAAGGACCCTAAGAGTATTTGTAATTGTGACCCCGAGGTAATATGGGAAGGCTTTGGCAATGGTTTAAAATTATGGAGCACAAATTAAAATGGAATTTTTAGTATATTTTAAAACCATTTTGTTTTTTTCCGTACTGATTATCTGTGGAATTACCATTCTTAAAAGAGTTGTCAACGAAACTAGAGCGCAAATAGTTATCCCTTCGGGGATTATATTGGGAATCGCTTTTTATATTTTCCTAATTAATGCTGTAGTACACCTGATTAAAGGCCCTCCAGGATTTTATATCAGCCTGATTGCGGAAATCATCATTGCCTGGTTAATTAAGTATAATTTTCCAGTAGAAAAAATTAATTTTCCAAAAAATTCTTCTCTATTTTTATGGCTTATTTCAATTTCTTTTTGGTCTATTTTTTTGATTATTATTACTGCTACAAGCGGTGGTTCAATTAGCGCTGATTCAACCATGCATTATTCACTTTCCTCATCTTTCATAAGAGGTGATTACCCTATGCATACACCCTGGCAACCTGATTACCTTGCTTATTACCACATCGGTGTGGCAGAATTTTTGGGAGCCTCCAGAGTTCTTACAGGCGGATATAATAATTTCTTATATGCAATTTTGTCGTTTCTAGTCCTTTTTTCAATAGGCCAAATAATCTCCAACATATTTCTCTTTAAAGAAAATAAAATCTATATCTTAATTTCATCTATTGTTATCCCTTTGATAGGATTTATCTCTCTTGGAGGTTTTATTCTAGCTTGGCCGATTAATATAACTTTTCCAAATATTTCAGAGGGGGTAGTTCATTGGCTAGGACAATTACCTAAAACTGCTTGGGGGTTTGATCATTTTGGAGCACCCGCTACAATTGACGGATTCATTTTATTCATTCATAGTTTAGTTGCCGTTGGTCTATTCTTTACTTTAAGCATACTAATTATATTCCCAAACAAAACCTACTCTCTTCTAAATGTGTTATTCATAATATTATTGCTTGCAGTAATTGCATTGACTGATGAATCCGTCTTGTTTGTAATTTTGCCAGCAGTATATCTGATCAGTTTCTTTACAGTTTTTAACAAAAAGGTTAAGCACTTTTTAATGTTCTTACTAATCTCACTGCTACTTATTAGTTTCCAGGGTGGAATAGTCACAGAAACGATATTTAGCAGGAAAGATAATAGAAATGCAGTATTGTTTTTCCCTAAAGATCAGGAAGGTCCAGTCGCTAGATTTGAAGCTTACAGAAGTTACCGTTTAAAACAACAACAAAGCCGTCTCTTTCCTGATCAAGAGAGTTATTATCCTTTTCGATGGCTCCATATAGGAATTATTTGGCAGCTGATGACGACTTTTATAGTAACATTGTTTGTATTTAAAAAAAGCACGCTTAAACCCGAAAGGAAACAACTTGCATCTTTTTTGTGGTTATTAACAGTTTCATCAGTCTTCGCATTTGTAAGTTTTCATGCCTTAGTCCCTAAAGGATGGACACATATTAACGGAGATAGGTTTTTAGTTTTTTCTCATTACCTCTCTGGCATGGTGATTGTATTTTTTATCTTTTATATTTGGGATTCCCTTCATAGCAAAAATCTCATTCTAAATCTCTTTTATAAAATAATCAAAGTTATGATCATCTGGATTGTAGCTATATCAATAATCCCGCAACTTGCAACAATATTCCCAAGAGAAGAATATAGCTGGTATACCAATCCATATGTACCTAAACTTTCCGAGTTTGAGTGGATTGAAAAAAATATTCCATTTAATGATCGATTGTTAATTTTTGTAGAAAATCAGCCTATTCCTGCTACAAATTTACAATTGCTTCGGGAAATAGGGGCTCTTACTCCGGGCTGGTCACCTAAGCCCAGAGTGTATTATGGTTTCGATATGAGCCCTATTTATAATGATATTTATTACACATTAAATCCCAAGCTTATAGAGATTCTAAAATTAAAATATTTGGCATTGGGCCAAGAATTTTCCTCTAGGCTTCCTGAAATAAGGAAAAAGGATTTACAAAATCCCTACTATTTCCAACCGGTTTACAAAAACCCCACGGGAAATTTCGTAATTTTTAAAATCTTACCTCAATATTTGAGTGAGGCTGAAAATTTAAATGGTACATTTATGCAGCTTGAAGAGGTTGCCCCAAAGAAAGGCAGTTACTATATAGATTACCCCCCAAATATTGACGAGCGTACATTTCGAGCTCTTCGATTATTGTTGCACGATCGGGAAATTTACTACAATATCTTAGGAGCTCCTTATAATTTTATGATTGATGTACCACTAAAATATTTTGGAGAAAAAGCTGACCATTATGATTTCTTAGTATTGGGCGTAAATGTTAATCCTAAAACTATTTGTCAGTGTAAGGCAAATTTAATTTGGGAAGGATTAAGTAATGGGTTAAGACTTTGGCAAACAATAAAACCTTAAACTATTATCCCAATGTGGTATTTACTTAAACAAGTTACCTCTAATATCTAAGAATTCTTTATCTTCAACCTTATATGCATATACATTCTCGAGTTTATAAAATACTTTATCCTCTTTTTTTAAAGAAACTAATTTCGTATTGGGTGTTAAATTAAAGCAATATCCTTTATATATAAACCCGGTATTACATCTTTAAGATTCTCCAACTCCTCTAATAACGAAGGGTTAATACTTGCTGCTATACAGCCCTCCCATTTATTATCATCTATTATGGAATAAATTATAGCTCCAAAATTATTCAAAGAAAGCGCCTTAGTATAATATTCTCTAGCTCTCGTACTTTCCGGAATTTCGAAATAAATTAATGCATTACCCTTTAGATTTTTCTGCTTGAGAATATCTTTTAGCTTTACATGAAGTTGAGTTTGATCTTTGATACTAACCCCCTCTTTATTGATATAATTGAAATCATATTGAATCTCAGAGAGGTTACTTGAGTAAAAAAATAACAACAATAGAGAAAAGGTTGCAATAGAAATGTACTGAGAAAGAGGAAATTTCTTAATTTTTTTGTAAATCAATGAAAATATTGCGGCTAAAAACAAAGATATGCCCAAAGATGGAATAACATTGTAATAATGCATGCTACTATACCCATCAAGTAAATTACCTAAAACTACCCACATTGATCCAAAAAAAAGCAATGAAAAGAAGGGACCAACAAAAACAGCCAGTAGCGACAGATTATTCTTTTCCCGTTTCCATTCAAGAAAACTAATAAGTCCTATAACTAATATGTATATGCCTACTAAGGCTGCAGATTTGGTAATTAAGAAAAGCCCCGGGTCATAGTAAATCAGAAAATCCTTATTAATGTAGAAGTAACTATTAGTCACAAAAAAATCAATATTTCTAAAAATAAATTTAGTGTTATAGCTTTAAAAAAGAAAAATATTGGTTTATTTGATAAAATTACCCCAAGTATTATTGAGGTAAAGAAAAAAATGAAGAATGGTCCGCTAAAAATAAATAATATGTATGAACCAAAATTAAAAAAGGATTCCATAGTAATGTTTCCAATGCTCCCAATAGGTGTTAAAAGAAGATGAAAATTTCCATTCAAAAGTGGGAAATAAGTTGCGTTTTTCCAATAAGGATGAAGTGGCGCAAAGGATATAAGAATTATAATGGGAGTAAAATAAAAAAGTAGCCTTAAAATTGCAAGCTTTACTTTCTTAAATCCATTTTTTAAAATTATGAATAGTTCTATAATGATAATGAATCCAAATAGTGGAAACATTCTCGTAGGTTGTGATATGTATGCAAGAATGAATAACAACGAAGAACCTAGCAGAATCTTAAACGATTTAGTTTTTATAGTAAAATAATAGCTAATTAAAAAAGAATTCATTAATGTTAGTGATAAAAATTGTCCTCCTTTTATTATCCCAATAAATCCTCCTGCTGCCGCAGAACTTAAGCTATAAAATAAGCAAGTTAACATTACCAGCAATCTATTTTTGAAAACTATTAAAATTAGAGGAAATATAGAAGTGATTTCAAAACCTACTAGATTAGGTTATCTTAGCAACCTACTTTAATTAATTTTGATTTCGTGGCTATTTAGGCAGGGTTTAGCCAGGAATTAGAAATACTTCTCATTAATGTATAACCTTGATTTTATACCCCATTTATTTGTAGAGTAAAGAGGATGGTTTATCTCACTTTTATATCCATAGCTTTAATTAGTTTATTTACTTTCTTTCCTAGCTTCAATTTAGCTCTTTTTGGAGATGATTGGCTAGCTTTTTTCAGATACGCCCAGCATTTGGGACCTAAATCATCCGGCGATTGGAATCATCTCGCCTATTTTCTTACGCCCTACGGCGCTCAAGATATTTTAATGGGGATTCTTAGAAATTTTTTTGGGTTTGAGTCTACACTTTACTATGTAATTTCATTTATATTAAGACTATTGGCATCATTTTCTTTTTATCCTTTAGTGAAATACCTAACAGGAAGTAGATTAGCATCTATATTTGCCGTAGTTTTTTTCTCTGTTACTACCACTGGCCTTGATACTACTAACTGGGTTTTTAATATGCCCACATATATCACTATCACTTTGTTTAACCTATTCTTATATTTTTTTCTGCGATCAAGAGAGGAGAAAAGTTTTAATTTATTGCCACTTTCTACTCTTTTTTATTATCTTGCTTATGTGATAACTCCAATCAGAATGCATGGTTCCCTACCCCTCATTTTTTTACTGGAAGTATTCTGGGTTATTCAGGAAAGGAATAATAAAACAATCAAAAAAGCTCTTATAAGATTAGTTGCCATTTCAGTAGTTTTTTTAATTATAAGATTCACCGGCCATTCTCAAGGTCCGTCCCAAGAAGTTAGTGAAAGATTCGGTTTGGGAATTAAAACAATGTCTGAAATGCTGCAAGTTGGAAGATTTGATTTTATTTTCTATCCTATTTCCATGTTTGGCAGTATGTTTATCCCGGATTTTATATTACCTTTTACCCAGCCGCTTGGCAGATTGACGAATCTTTTGATTAAACTCATCCTACCAACCCTTCTGGGATTTTCATTATTAGTTTATATAATTTCAAAAAATATCCCATCCCAAACATTCAAATTCATGAAATTTATGCTTTTAGGGGAGGTTACTTGGTCGTTAGTTATTTCCATTATTTTTAAGACAAATTTAATTACTTTTTCCGATCCAAGGTTAATTTTTTTAAGCTTAATAGGAGGGTATATACTAATTTTAGGAGTATTCTTATTGCTTTACTTTTTTAAACGGAGCAGTATTTCTAATGCTATATTTTCGGCAATAGCCTGGTCTGTTCTTTCATTCTTTTTTGCCTGGTGGTGGGTACCAACCTCCATCTTCCCCACCACTTATAGATATTTAATAGTTTCAGCAGTCGGAGTATCTATTCTGCTTGCAACTCTAATCAGCCTCGGAAAAACTCAAACTAACAGATTATTTTTGTTTGCCATCTTCACACCACTTATTATTATCCATATTTTTGCCACCAGAGCTTATCTGGAATTTGCTTCAAACAGCCATGGACAGGAAATTAGCAAAAAAATCTGGTCTTCAATTCCTCATATTAACGATGTGGGAAAAGACAAAAAACCTTTGGTTTTTTACTTTGAAGGCGACGGCACAAATGGAGCAATTTTGCATGATGTTATCACTTTTGGTTTTCCTCCTCATATGGCCCTGCTTTATAATTTAAGAGAGGAAAACCCTCTGCCAATACCAATGAGCAACTGGCAGGAAGTAATATCGACCATGAAGGATGGCAAAACCCTTCCCGCCTATGGATATCCTCCAACTCCCACCACTCCTGATCGGGTCTTCGCATTTATCCTGCAAGGGAAGGATAATTTAATAAATGTCACGGATTTGGCCAGAAAAAAATTACTGGATAGTCTTTAATATGATTTAAAAACCTAATTCTTTTAATATCCCGTCCCTAATATCAATAAAATCTTTATTTTTTAACTTAAAGGCAAAAAAATTTTCCGGCTCATACAATATATCCTTATGGCTCACATTACCCTTCTCCACACAAAGACTCCTATAAAAAAGACCTCTTCGTCCGTTTTGCTCCATAATATAGGGAAGTAATTGTCTATGCTCGTTAAAATACAGAATTTCAAAACACCCGTCCCTTAACTTATTATCTTCAAAATGCATCCAAAAGGGGAAAGCTATCAAAAAGCCTTCCGAGTAAAAAGGGCCTTGTCCTTCTATATCCGACGTATCAAAGTAAAATAGCGCAGGCTTGGAAAGATCCAATCCTTTAATACGGTTTTTGAATCTTTCTTGTATTAACACTTGACCTTCAGCTGACCTGCCATTTAAAAGAAGATCCTTCAGTCTTGCATTGATTGCCATACTGCTCATAAAAAAAATAGAAATTAAAAAGATAGGCACTACAGGCAAAAAAATTATTCTAAATACTCTCTTCTTAATCTGTACAATTTTATTAAGAAGGGAAGCCAAAAAAGCAGCCGTCAGGAGGGATGAACCTATTGCAGAGACCACCAGATAATAACTGGTTGATGAAAAATTAGTGCCAAAAGGAGCCAAAGCCCATGTTCCAAATACAAAAACAAGTAAAAATAAAGGGCCAGTCCAAAAAGCCAAAAGCAACTTTTCATTCTTTCCGCTTTTCAACCATTCAATAAAAATCACCCCTCCCAACACTAAAATATATATTCCAAATAAAGCTGAATAAATTCCAGGCGGGTCATAAGGCAGTGCCTGCTCTTTTGGTAGGGACTGCGAGTAGGTGGCTATAAAAAAAACTGCAATTTCCAAAATAAGGTTTATTGAAAAGACAGAAAGAAAAAAGGGTAAAGGCTTTTTTGATTTTACAAATGCAACAGTCAGCGTTAAAATTCCGAAAATAACTGTTGGTCCTCCCAGCAGAAAAAAAATGTATTCTTTTATACTATCCAAACTAACGGAGCCAAACAACCTCCCCCATAAATCATTGGTAATAAAGGTGAATCCGATTCCCGAGAATGGTGATAAAACAAGATGCCAATTTCCCTCAATCACCTTTTTATAAATACCGAACGGGCTTTGAACATAACCTAAAATAGAACTTGGTGAATATATTATTAAAAAAATGAACGGCAAATAAAGTACAAACAATCTTATTATGTTTTTTCTAAAACTGATTAGTTTTTGATTTCTGATCAGGAGGAATAATTCAACAAGCACAGGTAAAACCAAAATCGGATAGATCCTGATAGGTGAGAAGGTCAAAGCCAAAATCAATAAAAATAAACTTAGAATTAGCCATATAGGATTTATTGAGTTTCTTCTTATGATAAGAGCATAAACTGTGAGGAATATGCACATCCAAAATATTGCCAAATAGTCACTACCCTTAACTGCAAATTCAAAAGAACCTATGGTAGCATGACTAATTGCATAAAGGATTGTTGTAAAAAAAGCCAGTTTTTTACTTTTAAAAATAATCATCACCAGAGGAAAAAGAGAAAGAGTTGCTAATATTTTAAAAGTTAGGCTAGTAATTTGAAATAATCTATAATTAAACCCAACCAAATTCTCCAATAATCCCAAATAGTATACCTGATAAGCCGTGTATGCCCCTCTTTCATGCCAAACTTGAGCAATTTTAGATAAAGGATCAGCCCCAAGGGCTTTGTAGGAAAAAAGAAGAATCCAGTCATCCGGCTTAAAACCTATCCCGAGAACAAGGTTTAAAAGAAAAACTTGCAGGAAAATTACAATAACTGCTAAAACAAGAAAAATAAATAATAATTTTTTGTAATTCATGCTTTTAAAATCCTAATTGCTTCAACATTTCTTTCTTAATATCAATAAAATCTTTATTTTTCAATTTATAAGCATAGAAGTTTTCTGCCCTGTGAAAGATTTCTTTATAACTACCTTTGCCATTTTCCACGCAAAGGCTTCTGTATATAAAACCTTTTTCGCCATTTCGTTCCTCAACAAGCTCTGCCAGTTTATTTTTTGTGTCATAGAAAACTTCAAAACACCCATCAACCAGCTTGTCTCCCTGAAAATGCATAAAAAACGGCAAGGGTGATAATAACCCTTCGGTATAAAAAGGCCCATCCCCTGAAAGCTCGGAGGTATCAAAGTAAAATAGTGCAGGTTTGGAAAGGTCTAAATTCTCAGTTTTATTGCGAAAGGCAGATTGTATCATTATCTGTCCTAAGGCAGCCCTTCCGTTTGCATTAACATGATTAAAATATGAATATATCAAATTTCTGTTGAGAAAATAGAAAGAGGAAATTATAACTACAATAAGCATTCCGGCAATAATTTTTAGAAAGCGCATTTTTATTTTTCTAATCCGCTGATAAATTAAAATCACAATAGCGGCTAAAAAAATACTGATGCCAGCTGAGGGTATCAATAAATAATGATCTTGCGCTCCTCCAAACCCCAGGCTTATACTGGCAAGTATCCAGGTCAATACTATAAAAAGAAGCGCAACAGCCAGTCCTGCCCATAAAGCTAAAAGAAGGTTATTTTTTTTCTCTCTGTTTTTCCATTCAATCCAATATACAAATGCTAAAACTAAAATTAGAAGTCCCACAATGGTTGGATAAATTCTTGGCGTATCAAAATTCAATCTTTGTTCCATAGGTATACTTAAATAATGTGTCGCTATAAAATATATTAAAATCTCAAAAAAAATATTCAGGGTAATGCTTAAAATAAAAAATCTCCAGGGATTATTTGATGTAGAAAAAGCAAGAAACATTATTATCAGACCAAAAATAACCAATGGCCCCCCGAGTATAAAAGATAAATATTCGTTGAAACTGTCAATATTAAGCACTCCTAATAATCCCCAATTAGCACTAAAGGGAAGGGTATAGCCTAAACCCTGAAGGGGGACCAAACTCAAATGCCAGTTACCCTCAAGAACCTTAACCAATACTGCAGGCACTGTTCCGATGTAGTTTAATATTACAGAAGGACGATACAATGTAATAAGAATAAATGGTGAAAACAGTACTGCAAGTCTTAATAAAGAGTTTCCAAGTGATGCTTTAGATGGCTTTTGGATCCATAAATAGATCTCAATAAGAGGTATTAACACAAAAAGGGGGTATAATCTCATTATTGATAGTAAAATTGTTGTTATAAACAGCAAGAGTGTAAGAGATAGCCATTTCAAATCTGACAAGTTCTTTTTAATAACAAGGTAGTAAACTATTAAAAATATTCCCATTGAGAACATTCCTAAATATTCACTAGGCTCAACAGCAGTTTCCAGTGCTCCGGTGGAGGGGTAACTCATTGCAAAAAAGATTGTTGCCAAAAATGCAAGAAATTTATTTTTAAAAACTACCGCCACCAAAGGAAAGATTATTAAAGTTGCAAGGACCTTAAAAGAAATGCTCACTATTTGCAAAGCTTGGTAATTAAATCCAACAAAAGATTGGATTATGCCCGTATAGTACATGGGAACTGTAGTATAAGGCCCACTTACTGCCCAGACTTGAGAAATTTTGGATAGAGGGTTTAAACCGAGTAATTTGTACCAGAAAATAAACGACCAGTCGTCAGGGGTAAGACCAATCTCCAGGGTTGGCTTCAAAAGATCATACTGCATCCAAAATACTACAAAAAAAAGTATAATAAAAAGAAAGATATTAATATTAACAAGTTTTCTTAGATAAGATCTACTTTGCATAATTTATGATTATCCCTTAATATTAACAAATTTAAATACAAAAAGATGAAGACAGATATTAAACTAAAATGCCCAAATTGTTATGGAAATAACACTAAATACTTACCCACCCTAAACTCCAAATTTCATATTATTTCTTGTAATAATTGCATGCTGGGATTTACCCGTCCTGTACCTAAAAACATGCTTGAATTTTACTATAAAACATATTGGCAAAGTCCCGGGCCACTTGGGCTCATCCAAAAATTCTTATATAAATTATTCCAGATAAGGCGGAAAAGATGGCTGGAAAAATATTTACAAGCAGGAGAAATTTTGGATGTAGGTTCAGGAGAGGGAAAATTTAGCAAATCATTAACCAATAAATATAGCATAACTAATTTAGATGTTCCCAAAGCAGCAATTAAAAACCCTACTGTCATTAAAAGAGATTTTATAAAATGGCGCATAAAACAAAAGTTTGATGCTGTAGTTTTTTGGGAAAGCCTCGAACATACTCAAAATTCTACAGCCTATATCAAAAAAGCAAGCTTAATTTTGAAAAGTAGCGGTTTTATCATGATAGAATTTCCTAGATTCAACAGCTGGGAGTCTAGATTATTTTCAAAATACTGGTTTCATCTAGATCCACCTCGACATCTGACTCATCTTACCTTGGAAGGCCTTATGAAAATACTCAAAAAAAATAAACTTCAGTTGGTAAGCTTTCAAAGTGTTATTGCACCAGAGTATAGTTTGGGTGGCTTTGCATCCTGCATCATGGCGCTTTTAAGATTAAGTCCGCAGGACCTTTTCAAGAAAAACATTTCACTAATTTACCTAGTGGTTATCTCGCCATTGATGCTCTTGGCAATTCCCTGGCAGATTTTTTTGTATTTGGTTAATCAATCTCCCATTGGGGTAATAATTGCTAAAAAAGAATAATTCATAATTTTTTTAACCTTAAATCTTTTAGCACTTGATCGGTAATGTTGAATACCTTCTTATTATTCAGCAGGAAGGCCCGAAAATCTTTAATATCATAGTCAATTTTTATTGTCCCAACATTGTATTGAGTCTGGGCACAAAGACCTTCCGATTCGAAATATTCATTATCTCCCCCTCTATAGAATTCTATCAGTTTTTCTTTGCTGGTAATTACTGTAATACATCCTAAAAATTTAGGGCTTTTGAAATAATCAATCCAATGTGCAAAATGTCCTGTGTTTAAGCTTACTTCATAAAATTGGTTATTCTTTGTGTCTTTTGAAAGATCAAAAAAAACTATTAAGTTAAGTTGATTTTGATTATTGATAGAGTTTAGTATTTGATTTTGCATATAGATTTGATCCTCTGATCTTGTCCCTATGGATAATAAATAATTATAGTGCTTATCTATTTCATAATAGCTTATCAAGGCTGTTGCTATAAATATTAGAAAAGCTACAATCAAATAGCCAAGTTTTTTTGTATGAACGCCTATTTTTAGCAATAAGGTTATTATTGATGCGATGAAAACGCTAATTCCCAATGAAGGAATAATCAAGTACCAATGAAGTGATGCAATAACATTAAAAGATCTACCCAAAATCATCCATGTGGCGATTAAAAATAAAAATGCAAAGAAAGGTCCGAAAAAAAGAAGAAAATTCTTGTTTAGTCCGTTTTTAATCCAAATTATAAAAAAAACTGCTGAAATAAGAAAAATTAGTAGACCCACCATATAGGGTGGAATATGTAAAAAACCTAACTGGTCATTTCCAAATAAAGTATATCCTAAAGCCTTAAAAGGTAAAAGCAAATAATACCAATTGTAATTTGTAATGTCTTTAAGAAAACTTATAGTTTCACCAAGATACCCAGAAGCAATATTTCTGCTTATCAAAGCCAAAAAAAATACGGGTAAATAAAAGATCGTCAATCTCAATAGGGATTTAGATAATAATGCTATTTTTTTTATAAGCAAGTATAATTCAATCAAAATTATTAAAACAAATAAAGGGTATAGTCTAATTGGAGACAACATAAATGCTGTGAATAAAATCACTGAAGAAAAAAAAGTAAGCCTTAATGAATTTTTAGTAATAGAATCATAGTAATAAAGAAAAAATAAATTCATAAAACAGATTGCCAGATATTCTGAACCTTTAACAACATATTGCAATGCTCCTGCTGATGAATGAATCATGGAAAACACCACTGCGCTAATAGATGCCAGCAAATAATCCTTAAAAATTTTTGAGATCAAGAGATACAGAGTTACGGATGCAAAAATTTTAAATCCGATATTGATTATTTGGTAAAGTTGATAATTTAAGCCAAATAAATTTTCTAAAATGCCAATATAATAAAATTGGATTGTTGTATAAGGTCCCATTATCACCCATGCATCTGAAATCCTATTTAAAGGTTTGGGGTCGAAAGTTTTATAGTTAAAAAGGAGATTCCAATCATCTCCTGTCAACCCGTTTTTTAAAACCGGCTGCAGAAACAAAAAGTTTAATGCAATGCATATGAAAACCGTAAATATAAAGAAGGTCTTCGCTTGCCAAATTTTTGGTTTAGTGTTACTGTTTGCAAATATCTTCATATGAAAAAAGGGTCAAGAGTTACAGCTATTTTTTTGGCGTATAATGCCTCTAAAACTTTAGCGAAATTTTATTATGATTTCCCCAAAAATTCAGTCAACCAGATAATCTTAGTTGATGATGCATCCAAAGACAATACTTTTGATCTAGCAAAAAAATTGGGAATTACCTCTTTTCGAAATCCGATAAATCTAGGCTATGGTGGCAACATGAAAAGAGCTTTAAATTTGGCACTTGAGGATGGGGCAGACATAATTGTGGATATTCATCCTGACGGAGAATATAAACCAACCGCAATAGTTGATGCTTTGAAAAAAATAAACGCGGGTGCACAGTTTGTTTTGGGAAACAGATTTACCTCAAAAACCCATCCTTTAAAATCCGGTATGTATTTTTGGAAATGGATTCCCATCAGACTTTTAAATCTGATTGATAAAATGGTACTGGGTGTAGCCTTGGATGATTTTCATCAGGGATTCAGAGTATATACTAAAAAAATGCTGGAAAAGATAAATTATAAGGCTAACTCAAATAATTATCTGTTTAGCTTTGAACTAATTACCCAGGCAGTTTATCATAGAATCAAAATAGCTCAAGTGCCGGTGGAAACCAGTTATACAGGCAAAAAAAGGGGGGCCAGTTTAAAAAACAGCATCAAATATTCACTGGGTACATTCAAAGTGCTGGGGCTTTTTATTTTAGCCAGATTAGGAATTAAGACAGATCTTTTTCCATGAAAATACTTGTCACCGGCGCCAATGGCTTGGTTGGTTCTCATTTTGTTGAGAATTATCTGCCGGACTCAAAAACAACCAACACCATTCTATCTCCTAACAAAAATGAATTAGATATAACTGATCAAAAATCAGTTGAAAATTTTTTTAAAGTATATAAACCTGAAGCGGTCATACATTTTGCCGCCTTCACTGATGTATCGGCTGCTGAAGAGGAGCGGGAAAATAAAAATGCGCCTTGCTGGACTGTTAACGTAGAGGGAATAGCTAATTTAATTAAAGCTGTCGATTACCAACCGTATTTTATTTATATTTCTACCGATGTTGTTTTTTCCGGCAGCAAGGATAATCCAGGGCCTTATGCGGAAGATCATCCACCCGAACAAGATGAAAAACTTTTATCATGGTATGGCTGGACTAAAAGGGAAGCGGAGATTCTTGTGTCCAAAAATTTAAAAAATGCTGCGATATTGCGGATTGCCAATCCCTCAAGAGCAAAATATAACCAGAAGCTGGACTACGTAAGAAAAATCCTTCGGCTTTATGATACAAATCAGCTTTATCCTATGTTTGATGATCAATACCTGACTTTAACATATATAAATGAAGTAACTAAAACTTTAAAGATTCTTTTGAAAGATAAGTTGACAGGAGTATTTCACGCGTCAAGCACTAATGTTTTCACCCCATATAAATTAGCTAATCTTCTGATAGAAAAGGTAAGAGGCAAAAAAAATGCCGTTAAACCTGTCAGTATTGAGCCGTTCTTAAAAGACAACCCGTCCAGGTATCCAAAATATGGTGGGTTAAATGTAGAGAGAACTGAAAAATTACTTGGATTAAAGTTTATGCAATGGGAAGAGATAATAGAGGATTTGGCTAAACAATTGTCAGCTTAGGGATAGCCAAAATAAATTTGCCTCCCCTTTTTCGATACTGTGCCTGTTTTTTTATTATCTCTTGAGCAAAGTTCCAAGCCAAAAGCAGTGTATAATCGGGCTGATCTTCCAAAAGCTTTGACTCCGGGAATATTGGAATATGCATTCCCGGGGTAAACTTTCCCTGTTTGTAGGGAATTGAATCTACGATATAATCAAGGGTTTCAGGTCCAATCCTGCAGTAGTTTAACATCACATTTCCCTTTGCCGAAGCACCATACCCGACAATGCTTTTGCCCTGAAGGCGCAAGTCCCAAAGCTGCTGGACTAACTCATGCCTTATCTTATCTACTTTTCTTCTAAATCTTAAATAGGTCTCAGGACTTAAAAGTTTTTTCTTTTGTTCCAACTGCAACAGTTGTTTTACCTTCAAACCGGTTGTCCCCTTTTTGCTGACAAATACCCTGACAGAACCGCCATGAACAGGAAGCCTCTCAACATCTATTAAGTTTAAGTCGTGGCTTTTTATCAATTTATCAAACGGTGTAATTGAGAAATATGAAAGATGTTCCTGATATATGGTATCAAATTCTACTTTTTCAATTAAATCCAGAAGATATGGAAACTCTGCAATAAACAAACCATCATCAGACAGTAAAGTTTTTATCCCTTCCAAAAAATCATCCAGATTGTGGACATGGGCAACCACATTAGTTGCCGTAATAATTTTTATTCTCCCCATATCTTTCCTGATTTTTTTTGCTAAGCTTTTTGTAAAAAGGGCACATATTGTGTTGATCCCTTCTTTGTTAGCCTTTTTGGCAAGATTTTCTGCCGGATCTACTCCTAATACCTTCATTTTTTGTTTTTTGAATGAGGAAAGAAGCGTGCCATCATTTGAACCAATATCCAAAACCAGATCTTCTTCCTTAGCGCCTGCTTTCTTAATTGCCTGTTGCGCTAATGATGCAAAATGAGTGCGCATGGTTTCAGAGGTGGAAGGAATGTAGACATAATTTTTAAACATTACTTTAGGGGAAACCACATGGGCCAACTGCACCAATCCGCAGTTTTTGCAAAAACAGACATCCAGTGGATAAAACTTCTCAGCTTTATGCCGGTGGTCTGATTTTAAAAATCCGTTTGGTACAGGAGTAGGCCCCAACTGCAGAAATGTCAATAAGTCATGGCTCCCGCAAGCGCGGCAAACTTCCAATTTAAATACTTCATTTTTGTTCACTGTATATGAATTCTATCCTCTTTACTTTAGACGTTCTGATAATATTTTTAAGCTGTTTATATCATGTTGAATTAACATCCAAAAACTGGAATTTGCAGGATATACATCCCTCAGCTTATCCAAAAATGGACTAAATTGTTCAAATTCTTTGATTAAATTTTCTTTATCAGTAGAATTATTTTGCTTGATTAACTCCTCTGTCAAAATTCCCGCCTGATAAGCAAACCTCTCACTTGAAGTCTGAACCTCGGATAAAAGCTTTTTCTCTATAACATAATTTAGCTCTGCCAGTCTCGCTTTTAGTTGTGCCTGATAAAAATTGATTTTTGCCTGTTTACTAAATTGTAATTTCGCCTGTGCTTTTTCCCATAATCTTTTGACAGGATAGTAAAAAGAGCCCGGATTTATTTTTGTATTTGGCAAACTTAAGTCTGCAGTACTGTCTGCCAAAACTAACCCCCCAAGCATGAAAAGGATTACCACAAATAAAGTTATTCTGGTAATTAGTTTACTCATATTTACTTATGCTGCATTTTAATCCACTCAATAACTTTTGGCAACTCCCCAGATAGCTTTTTATATTCCTTCCAACCTAAAATCTTCTTTGCTTTTTTGCTTGATGGTACTCTTTTTCTAATATCATACTTAAATCCCGGGACAAATTTGACTTTAAAAGGTTTATCCATTCGACACAGTTTCCAAAGCAATTTGGCAAGATCAATCATTTTCAACTCTTTTTCAGAACCTATATTAAAATCCTCATTTACCCCCTTTTTTGATTCCATTGCTAAAATTATCCCCTTTGCTATATCGGAAACATGGGTAAAGCATCTTGTCTGATTCCCATCTCCCAAAAGTTGCAGAGGGTACTGCCCTGCTAATATTTTTTTTATTAAATCCGGAATAACATGTGCATATCCTACTTCTTCTCCAGGTGATTCATTTATTCCATAAGCATTAAATGGCCTGATGATTGTATAAGCAAGATTGTACTCATCATAAAAAGCCCGGCAATACCACTCTCCCACCAGTTTAGAAAATCCGTAGGCAGAGACAGGAGGCGGAATTCTAACTATATCTTGCTCTTTGGAGGGAAAAGTATTAGTTGACTCAAACACCATGGATGAGGAAAGGTAAATTATTCTTTTGATTTTTTTAAAAACTGCCGCCTCAAAAATCGAGGAATACATTTTATTATTTTCAGATAGGATTGTTGCGGGGTATTTGTGGAAATAGCCTATCCCGCCGATTTTGGCTGCCAGGTGTATACAATAATCCATACCTTCCATCGCCTTTAATGCCTTCTTTTTATCTGTTAAATCAACTCTTAAAAACTCACAATCACCCGATCCGCCAGCTGGCGGATTTGCTTCCTTTTTGGATAAATCATCCGCAACCCGGACAAAGTAGCCCTTTTCTAAAAGCTGGTTCACGACTTCGCTGCCGATAAAACCAGCTCCTCCGGTCACTAGAATGCGTATATTATTTTTCATGTATATCACTAAGACGGAAAACTATTTTACCTGTGCCGAATATATTCCAGATATCGCAAACCAGGCAATTCTTATTTACTACCCTTTTTAAGTTCTTTATGCTGATTTGGGAAAATGCGCTATGGTTTGTGGCAACAACAACCAAATCTGCCCCTGTTAAGCAATCTTCAAGTGCTTGCGACTCAACATACGGGTCGTGGGAAAAAACTCTGGCGCCCTCAGTCAGCAAATAATTTTGCAGTTTTAATGATAAAGAATACCTTAAGTCATCAATATTTTTCTTAAATGTAAGACCCAGTAATGCAACCTTTTTACCTCCCAGGTTACCACTCATCTGATGTATCTTCCGGAGTAAAAATCCGGGGATGTTTTCATTTAATCTCCAGGCCGCTGCCACTAAATCCAAATAAGGGCTTTTATCCAAGAGAAAAAAACCATCCTTAACCAGACATGGGCCTGCTGTAAGGCCCGGCCCCTTTAACCCTCCCCTTTTATATCCGTCATTAACCAGCCGGAGGATTTCATATATATCCCTCTCATGGGAGTCGGCAATCAGCATAAATTCATTACCGACTGCGAAATCAATATATCTGTACATATTGCAATATAGCTTGGCAAGCTCCGCAGACCTGGCATCTGTATAAAGCATTTTTTTAGTTAATTTTGAAAAAATTTGAGCTGCAACTTTTCCACTTTTATCATCAATTGTTCCGATAATTTGGGGGATTTGATATAATTCCTCAATAGCCTTCCCTTCTGCAATCCGCTCCGGACAGTATGCAAGATACATATCTTTACCAACAATCCATCCGTATTTTTCTTTTAAAAATCTTCCCAAGTATTCTGTTGTACCAGGAGTAACCGTGCTTCTTAAAATTAATATCTGGCCTTTTTTTAAGTATTTTGAAAATTTATTTAAAAATCCTGTTATTTGCCCGACATCCGGAATAAAATTATCACTCATAGGAGTACCCAGTGTCAGGATAATTGCATTGGCAGTCGGAAGAATTTCCGGCAGTTTTTCCTCATGCATAGCGACAAAACCTTTATTTATATATTTTTTTAAAAGGGGCGATGCGCCTTCTTCCAGAAAGGGGAGGTTGCCCTTATTTATTGCCTCAAGCCTTTCCAAAGATACATCAATCCCTGTAACATTAAAGCCTTCTTTTGCAAATACCAATGCCAAAGGCAATCCAACCCTGCCAATTCCCACTATAATTAAATTTTTATTTAATGAAATGGCCATTAGTGTTATGTGATATTAAACTATAATAATTTCAAAATCAATGTACTGATTGACTCAATTTTGGGTTTCTGATAATCTATCATCCATCTTATGCCAAAGAAAAAACTTATCAGTATTATTTTAACCTCTTACAATGAGGAAAAAAATATTGCCACAACAATTAAAGACTGCCGAAAATTAAAAAGCCAATTCCCTATTGAAATTATTGTAGCCGACGGCGCTTCAAAAGACAGGACAGTTGAAATTGCCAAAAAAATGAAGGTTGATAGAATTTTGCGCTTCCCTTTTAAAAGAGGAAAAGGGGCGGATTTTTGGGCAGGGGGTCTTATTGCAACAGGAGATTATATTATCCAAATTGATACTGATCATCAGTTTCAGCCATTTGAAATACCCCTCTTTGTTCAGACTCTAGAAAAAGGGGCGGATGTAGTTATCGGAACCAGATTTGCCAACGGAGGGAAAATTGAAAAGGGATCTGTAACTTTTCGTAACATGTTTGGCAACTGGATTATGTCCACTGCCACCTCTATAGCTTGTGGCAGAAAAATCACCGATGTGATGGCCGGATTTAAAGGGTTTAAAAGAAATGCTTTTCTTGCCCTTGATTTAAAAGAGAGACATTTTGAATATGAAGCAGAGACTGTCACCAAAGCCTGCAGGATGGGAATGAAGTTAGTTCAACTCCCTATCACCTATACCAAAAGGAGGGGTGGGGCATCCGGTATAAGAGCACTGCAGGATGGTTTTAATGTCTTAAAAGCAATCTTAAAAGTTTATTTTTCCAATTTACCTAAATATTCGGATCTGTCTTCCAGATGAAGACTTCATCTTTTAATCCCTTCCAGATTAATTTGGCACTACAATCACAAACCTTATCAGGTCGGTTATTCCTACCCAGAACCAGAAAATCGTATTCTGTATCCTTATTGGGGTTTTTTTGATTAATTTCCTGTTCGACATTTAGATAAACCCCTGATTGGGGCAAAAAATAAAGTTCTCTATCCCTAAGGCTAAAAATAATTGCTCTTCTTAAAAAAGAAGGGTCAAAATTTTCTTCATTATCTATGTAAACCCTGCCTTTTTTTGGAACCATCATTACCAGTTGTTTAAATATTCCGTCAATCTCCGGGGCTTCTTTAAGATAATCCTGCTTAATTCTATAAATTCTTTCCCAATCCGAAAAATCGGCAGAATTATCAAAAACTTGTTCAAAATACTTTTTATTACCAAGCTGTATCTTCCTTACTTCTGGCAGGGATTTGTAAAAAGAGGCATCAATCATAAGCAATGAAATTTTAAGATCTGCTAAAGCCCCGGGGGATAAAAAATAGGCAATATCCAAATATTGAGGAGATGCTTCAATAGTAAAAGCTCTGAAATTACCTGCAAAAACAGGTGCAAAAACTCCCGCTTCAACCATGGCCCGGGCCTGACCGCTGGGGTGCGGGGCATGCTTATCCAGTACCATAACATTTTCCGATAAGTCAGCATTATCTTTGAGCCATAAAATGCCCGGGCTGCTTTCAAAAGCTTTGGGGATGAGTTTGTTTTCTCCAAACCTAGTTTTAGAAAGCGAAGCCAATGGTGGCAATATAGTCGGTAAAACAATCCACAAAAATATCAGCATAAAGAAAAACTTTTTATATTTAAATGAAAATTCATAAAAAAAGATCACTGCAAAACCGATCATCAGGGACAATAGCAAAAAAGATAAAGATAGAAACCTGTTGCCATTAGCTATCAAAAATTTGGGAACTATATAGTTGTAAGCAATAAGCGATGACAACCCCCCTATAAACAAAGTTAAAAGCAGTAACCTCTGATTAAAATCGACCTTTAGTTTAATAACAAATATTAAACTGATTATCAAAAGTAGATCTACTCCGGGATGAAACCACCTGAGTGGTAACCATTCCTGTTTAGGGGGTAATAATTTGGATTTCTCCTGCCCGATGTGATATCCTGAGAAGTCGTCCTTTATATCCGCTTTTTTAGGAAAAATTACAGCTGATTTTTCCATATCCGCTGATTGAGTCAGTGAGACAGTAATGATGCCCCCCTGATAAAAAACAACCAGCACAGTTAAACTCAATACAATTAAAATTTTTTTCAGATTTTTAAATAAGCTGCCTTCTCGATATTCAATTATTAACATACCTAAAACTATGGCCGGGAAAGCTGCAACAAAGATAGATTCATTAACTATTGCAAGGGCTGCCAAATTAAGACAAATAATTAACCACCCACCGAAAGTCCCTTGCTTAAAATAAATCAGCAAGAGAAGAAGCGAAAGAAAGCTGACCAGGCCAAAAGCATGGAATATAAAATAGATTAACCCGTCCAAATTTATCGGAGCACCATAAACTTCGATGGATTGACTTACAGTTGGCAATTCTCTAAACCATAAAACAAGTTGGCTCAAAGAGTTTAGATTTGGCAATTGAATAGGCAATATTGGCCAGACAATATAGAAAAAGCCGAAACTGATAAATATTGTTGCTGCCAATAAATTGGCCAGTAATAAACTAATTACACTATGGTGCCTTATAATAAGCCAGATAATTATTTGAATACTGCAAAAAATAAAAATGGCGGAAAAAAACAGGTGCAGAAACTGAAAATTCAGCCCCGTAAAAAAGTAAAAAGCCGCCAAAAGCATTGATGCTCCTGTATGATAAGATAGGGGTACATCCGGCTGCCAGGGAGTCTGAAGAGGGAAATTCCCTTTTAAAAAAGTGTGTGCAATTGCATAATAAAGATTGGTATCACTACCGATTAAAGCAAAATTGGCCTTCCAAAAAATCAATAACGCCCAAAAAATGAAAGTGATGATATAAAAAACAAGCTCCTTTTTATTAAAAAAATCTATAGTTAAATCATTTTTGGAATTTTTCCACAAAAAAACACTTAGCAGGATAAGTAATAAATAGGCTATGAAAATATTAGCAGGGGACTTAAAGATAAAAGCAGATATATTTAAAAGGAAAACAAAAACGCTTATGCCACAAATAACAGCTGCGGGGATTATTAATTCAAACCTTCTTATAGATGTAGCTACCCTGATAAGAAAAAAACCGGCTAAACAAATTGGGATTAAGGATATGATTAATTGAAATAACATTTAGTCATCTCATCTTTTTTAATTTTACCTTTACTTGTTCCTCAATCCAGTTATAAGTTCTTCTCATGCCCTCTTCCAAGCTTATTGCCGGCTCCCACTTTAATATTTTTCTTAGCTTACTATTGTCGGAGTTCCTGCCTCTGACGCCTTGAGGCCCACTGATATGTTTCTTTATTAATTTTACTCCAGCAATTTTGCAAACCATGTCAACCAGCTGATCAATTGTCACCATCCTATCTTGGCCAATGTTTAGCGGCTTGGAAAAATCAGACATCATCAGTTTATATATTCCCAAAAGGCAATCATCTATATAGCAAAAAGATCTCGTCTGTTTGCCGTCTCCCCAAATCTCTATTTCTTTTTTGCCCTGTAATTTCGCCATGGCAACTTTTCTACAAATTGCAGCCGGAGCCTTTTCTCTCCCCCCGTCCCATGTGCCCAAGGGCCCAAAAATATTATGGAATCTGGCAATTCTGGCCTCCAGACCATAATCCTCCTGATAGTATTTTGCCAAAAGCTCAGTGATCAGTTTCTCCCAACCATAAGAATCTTGGGGTTGGGCAGGATAAGCATCCTCCTCCTTTAAGGGAGCGATTTTTGTCTTCATTTGTTTATATTCGGGATAAATACAAGCAGAGGATGAATAAAAAACCCTACTAACTTTATTTTTCCTTGCTGCTTCAAAGGTATTAAGGTTTATTAAAGCATTATTGTATAAAATCAGGGCATTATTTGATGAGATAAAACCCATCCCTCCCATATCAGCTGCTAAGGCGTATGTATGTTTCATTCCTTCTGTTGCTTTTTCGGCATTTTTTTTATCTCTTAAGTCCAATTTTAAAAATTCATTGGCATCTGTTTTTTTATATTCCGGGTATTTTAAATCCACTCCCCTGACCCAATATCCTTTATTTTTTAAAAATGATACCAAGTGGTGGCCGATAAATCCTCCCGCGCCTGTCACAATAACTTTTTGTGAATGCCTCATAAGATTATACAAGTTTAATAAACTTACAGTTAAATTTCAACTCATTATCTTATCTAATAATTTTAAGCTCTCTTTTGTAGCTTTCTCCCAAGAAAATCTATTTCCCCAGGATACGGCATTTTCGCACATTAGAGAATACCTTTTTCTATTTTCCAACAATTCAAAAATACTATCTGCTAACCCTTTAGCTGAGTACTCTTGACTTAGAAGGCCAGTTTTATTGTCTATAATGGAATCTCTTAAACCTGGTACATTGAAAGCCACGGTTGGAGTACCTACTTCTGCCGCCTCGATGACCACTAATCCCCAACCTTCTCTTATGGAAGGATTTATTAAAATGTGCGATCTACCTAATAGAATGAACTTTCTATCCTCGGATACATATCCCCAGAATTTAACATTCCTCAAATTTAGTTTCTCTATTCTTTTTTTTAAAAACCTTAAGTAATTACTATCCCCTTTGCCAATAATCCAAAATTGAAAATTTATATCGGAGCTAATTTGCAGATGAGAAAAAACATCTATTGCTGTTTCTATTCCTTTATCTTTAGCCAAAGCCCCAAGAAATGTTATTGTTATTTCTTTTTCTTTTTTGTAAGTTTGTTTTTTTGGTTTATTCACACCATTATAAATAATGGTAATATTTTTTTCAGGTATTTCCCAATTAATTAAATCCTTTTTTGTAGATTTAGAAATTGTCATAAAATGGATATTTTTGTAAAGCTTAAATATATGGGGTTCAATTCGAAATCCGATGGATGCAACAAATAAATTTCGCGGGAATTGGTATTGATTGTACTGCCAAACTTCCTTCGCGACCTCATGGATCATAGCCATTTTTTTTGTCTTTACGTATAGCGGGGTAAAAAAGGGGATTCCGTGAAAATGGTCAATTACCAAATCATATTTTTTATGTTTGCCGAAGATATACCAGATAAATGCCCTAAGGTGAACACCGAAAGTTTGCGATCCTTGCCTTATTATCTCTACTCCATCTATAAATTCTCTTCCTTTACAATCTGAATAAGATGAAGTAAACAGGGTAACACTGTGACCAACATTTACCCAAGCTTTTGCATACTCATGTGTTGCAATCTCCGCTCCGCCCTCATTGGGATGACCAGAACCTCTCCAGGATAATATCAGTATATTCATCCTATGTTTATCCTAAAATTTAGCTCCGGATCAAACCTCCATTTCCTTTTATTTTTCTCTGAATAATAATTCAGTATCTTCAGTCTATAAAAAACTGCAAGCGTATCTCCAAGCATTGAGAAAACAGTCCTGATAAATCTTTGGCTGGTCACAGTAGAAACCCCGCCAAATCTTAGTTTAATCTCCACAGGTGCCTCATAAATCCTGCTGTATCCCAAATAATTAGCAACAGCTAAAATTTCAACATCGAAAGCAAAAGCTTTTACCAAAACTCTGGGCAAAACTTTTTCTAAAACTTCCCTCCTAAAAAATTTCATTCCTACTTGAGTATCCCGAATCTTAAGCCCGAACAAAATTCTAACCATCATCTGATAACCCCATGATAATATTCTTCTCTGCCAGGGATAATAAACTTTTGAAACAGGATGTCTTTTTGAGCCCACAATAATATCTGCACTGTACCACTCAAAATGCTCCAAAAGCATAGCCAAACCATTAGGGTTTAAATCCATGCCCGAATCAATAAAGCCAACTATATCTCCATCACTTTGGCCCATTCCAAATCTGACAGCATAACCCTTACCTTTATTTGTCTCATAACCGATGACCTTTACTTTTGAATTCCTTTTGGCAAAATTGGCAGCCCTTTTTAGGGTGGCATCAACATTTCCATCAACAACACAGATAAGCTCCGTAGGATATCTAAGTTTATCTATAACGCCCTTAATCTTTTTTAGATCTCTTGCTATTGTTTTTTCCTGCTTGTATGCTGGCACTATCACTGAAACTAATTTTACTTCCATATGCTGAATATATTAGCAAAAGTACAAACAGCATACCAGTCACTATACAGGAAACTAAAATTACTGCAAATAAGCTTTGATGAAAAAACCAAATACCAATAATCTGCGCAATCGCTGCCACAAACGGTAATATCACAACAGATACTTTATTTAGAGAAAGATAATAGCTTACAAACAATGAACTCAGGGTGTAAAAAGTTATAAAAATTCCATACCAGACTAAATATGGCGCTGCTTTCAAATATGCGGGATTCAACAGCCTAATCACCAGCTGCGGAACCAGCCAATAAACTAAGAGTATCAAAGCAGCTAAAACAGAAGTTAAAACAAAACTTAAGACAAAAATCCGTCTATAATTATCTCCTCTGGCTTGTCTTTGAGATACAATTGGAAACATTACTGCCCCAATGGGTCCTGTCCCAAAGAGAATAATTTTTCCCAATGTTGAAATTATGGCGTAGATACCGGCATCGTGAGGCGAGAAAAAATGTTTAATCAAAAGTATATCGGAAGAAAATAAGGATGTTATTGAAAGATACTGAATTGTCACAGGCAATGAATACAAAAACATAGATTTAATATCCGGCCCTTTTTCTGATACTTGCAGAAAATTGCGGATAAAAAATCTTGAGAGAAAAAAGCCAACAAAGGAGGCAACAACTAAACCTGCTACCGCACCTCCAACAGAAAATCCCGCATATACTAAAACTGCTCCCAATATTAACTTTAAGCCGCTTTCAACAAAGACACTCAAAATCATCTGCTGAAACTTTAACAATCCCTGGAGAACTGATTTATAAAGAAGGGATGCTAACCCTAAAAGAGAGGGGAGCGCGATTAAGATGACTAATAAGTTGTTTTCTATTTTTAAAAAGGAAGAAATAAAAGGAGAAAAAAGAACAATTAACAGAAAGATCACTAAAGAGAAGATAAAGATTTTGGAATTAAACCAGTTGACAATACCTCTTATTTCAGAATCACCTTTTGCTGCCGAAACAAATTTGGTGACAACTAAATTTAATGAGGAAGACAGTATCCCCAGAAGACCGATCAGCGATAACAGAGCTACCAGTTCCCCATAACTGGGAGGATCAAGCAGCTTAACCATAATTAGGTGGTATAAGTAGTTTAAAAAACTTATCGCATTAGAGCCGATTACCATAATCATACTGCCGGAAAACAGCGGATGTTTGACAATTTCGTATATGCGTTTTTTCATGCTATCCAATACCCCCTTAAAAATAAGGATGTTTCTATAAACAATAGCAGAATCAGTATCAGTACGATAGTAACTCTAACTATTTTATGCAAACTTAAAACCCATAAAGCCAGCGCTATAAATGAGGGGAAAAATACCAGCACATACCTCGGAACAGATGACATCCCTCCCTGAAGTGTGGTAATTAAAAAACCTATCAGGGCATAAAATAAGTAGGATATTCTAATTTTTTTGAAGAATCCGTATATTGGCAAAATAAAAAAAACTATCCCGACAATAAACTCCAGTAAAATTGTCTGGTATATAAAATTTGTGGGGCTCACGCTAAAAAGCATTTTAATATATCTAAAATAAACCTGCGGTAGAAGGACTAATCCTGATTGGCGTTGTTCGCCAACCAAATGCTGCAAATTGTAGAAAGCCAATGGATCCCCAATGGTTACATATTGATACAGCATATACCCGCCTAACCCCAGTGGAATGAGCAGAATCCAAAAAAAATTGATGGATTTCTCTTTCTGTAAATAAGCCTCAATCAAAAATGCCGGCAAAAGTAAGATCCCGAATATTCTCGTTGCCGAGGCAAGTATCCCAAAAAGAGATGCCAAAAACCAGCTCTTTGTTCTCGCATTATAAAATGCCAAAAGTGCTAACAATAAAAATAATGATTCATTATAAACTGCTCCAAAATAGAAAGAGGTCGGGAATATAACGAGTAAAATTATTGTGAAAAGAGCAATCTTTTTGGAGAAATCTATTATTAAAAGTTTCCAAAGCACAATTAAGGCAAAACAAAATGACAAGTTTGAAATAAAAAGGCCCGCAATTGTTGAATTGATCAGTGCAGAGATAAGATCAGGGGAAAAAGGTTTGGCAAAGAAAGAAATTAGCATAGGATATATTGGAAAAAAAGTTTGTTCCAAACCTTTATATCCAAAAATGGCAATTGATAAATAATGCTCACCATCAAAATTTGCCCAGGAAAAAAGTTCCGGTGCAATTTTGTAATTGAGGGGTCCCCCTCCCAAAAAACGGTCAGTTGAACCCAAAGGAATAAAATAAATTGCAAAAAGCGCAAGTAACAGTAAACCAACTCTCCATGTTAAATAAAGCAGCAGAATTTTAAAAATTGGCGACATTTGAGTAAACCTCTAGAGTTTGTCCTGCAACCTTTTCCCAGCTGAATTTTTTGGCTTGTTTTAAGCCTAAACTGGATAATTTATCCTGCAGGGATTTATTTTCCAAAAGTGAAATTAAAATAGATTTAAGCTGCTGCTTATTATCAGGGTCAAAATATACAGCAGCCTCCCCTCCCACCTCAAGTAAACTACCGGCTTTGGAGGAAACAACCGGTACACCACAACTCATAGCCTCCAAAACCGGTAAGCCAAATCCTTCATATATTGAGGGCTGAATATAGAGAGTTGCCAAATTATATAAAGCCACCAGCTCTTTTTTTTCAACTCTGCCGACTCTGGTAACCCTGTTTTCTAGGTTATAACTTTTTATCAGACTGTTTGTTTTTTTAAGACTTTCAAGTTCCGGGTGATCAATATCTTCAACTTTTTTCAGGAAAGCTCCGCCAACTAAAACAAGTTTCAGATCCTCTAAACCTTTTTCTTTGATTAAATCTTGGAAAACCTCGATTAAAAACGGCAGATTCTTAACCCAGTTGGCATCGCCAACATAAAGCAAGAAACGCTCATGCAAATTGTATTTTCTTCTGGTACGGATTAAATCCGCATCGGGTAATATTTTGAAATCTTCATCTGCTGCCAACGGTATAATCGAGATTTTTTCCTGGGCTATTTTTAAAAACTCAACTATATCTTTTTTTGCGGCTTTTGAATCGGTAATGACAGCTGTGCATTTTCTTAAGGCTCTTTTCTGAAAAAAAAGGTTAATTCTTCCTCTAATTCCTTGAGGATAGTGATCTTTAAACTTCAGCGGAATTACATCATGAATTGTCACAACAGTTGGAGCGGGTCTTTTAACTGGTAATGTACGGAAGAAAAAATCAAACCACGGATAGTGAATGATATCTACATCCACTACTTCGGATATGCCAGTGAAAGTTTGTATACTTAAGTTGGGATCCTTTTTTAGATTATCAACCAGGTTTTGCGTGTAATAGCCAATTCCCCTATCTTTATGTGCTGAATTTAGCGGAATTGTATTAATTGCCACTTTCATTTTATTTATTCCTCTCCTCTGTCCAAAATTTAAAATATGCAACAGGAAATCTTAATGAAGAAAACAGGGCAAAGACAAACCCGGGGAAACCATCCACATACCCCCTGTGTCTTATATAAGCTTTTATAAACCAAAAGATGGGTTTAATAAAAAGATAGTCGATTCCGGGATTTTTAATTTGCTTTGCCAGCAGATCTGTATATCTGTTGAATCTTTCCATATAGATTGCAAAGCTTTTGTCACGCAGGTGCAAAAGATCGTTCTTTAAATATCCCACCTTACCCGAAACCTGCGCCTGCTCATGAACATCTTTGCCAGACAACCTCCCTTTACCCCTTCTGTATAGTCTTAGCGTGTAGTCAGGATATTGTCCTCCTTTTGAAAGGTACTTTCCCAAAAAGAAATTTCTCCTGGGAATCCAGTAACCTACAATATCACTTTTTTTGGAAACCACCTTTTTAATTTCCTCAGAAAGCTTAGGACTGACTATTTCATCAGCATCCAGTTGCAAGATCCAATCCCCCGAGGCTGCATCAATTGCTTTATTTTTGTTGATGTGAAAGAGGGGGGGGTTGTTTGTTTGAATAATCCTGGCATTAAAATCTTTGGCAATTTCCAAAGTCTTATCTGTTGATCCTCCGTCTACAATGACAATTTCCCATGCCAAATCCTTAATTGACTGCAAACAATCTCTTAAATTCTCCTCCTCATTAAAAACAGCTAAAACTACCGATATTTTTATCATTTTTTACTGACTAAATAAAACGCCAATGATCCATTGGGATAATAAATAATTTTTTTGACATCAAATTTAAATTTATTTTTTAATCCATCGTATTGACTATCGGTGATAATATAAAGCATACCTTCATCAGGAGAGCTGTCTATCGGATTCCAACCCCCAAAATAATACCTGCTAAAGTAAGAAACAGTATTATAGCTCTTATTCTCCTCGGATCTATTGTACACCACAGTATTTAAGTATTCAGGAAGAGGAACCTTCAAATAATAAAGAAAGAAGATGTATGGCTGTGACCGTATATCGGTCATAAACATATGACTATATTCCTGATGCTCTTTGGCAAATTCAACGACCTGCTTCATACCATACTGCCATTCAATGGCATATCTTTTTGTATATTCGCCAAAATAATATTTCAGATATAAAAACAGTGAAAGGATTAAAATTGCACTAACTACAAATACTGTTACCCTTTGAAAAGTTTTTTTCCTGACAGCACTTACCAGCGAATACAATCCCAAAGCGGAAATTATCTGCCAACTGCCCATCATAAAGATTGATCTTGCGGCATGAGGCGCTTCAGCCACCAGAGCTGATGGAATTGGCGAAATTAGCGCCCAAACCAAAACCAGTATGCCCCCCTTTGACCTGTTACGTATTAAATAAATAAAACCAAGTATCAAAAACAGAGCTTCTATCTTATAAAACTCGCCTGTCTGCGATGAAAGTCTGGGATTTTTATCCCCGGAGATAAAAAGGTAAGTCGGGGAAAAATGCCAGGAGTATTGGGTTAAATAAAGAGTAATCTTGCCTAACAAACTACTTTCTTTAGCAATTGAGGTTTGATTTATCCTGGCAAGTCCCAAAAGAGGCGGGGTGAAGAAAATTAGCAAAGCAAGAAGTGAAATAATGACCAAAGAAAAAAATAGAGCCATTTTAGCTTGAAATAGAGTTCTTGAATAAAGCAGGAAAAGTACCACCATAGTAAAGGGGACAATCACTTTTGATGGATGATATGTTAAAAAGCTGATGGCAAAACTAAGCGTTGCCAAAGGCAGCATCATCATCTTTTTCAAAGACATATAAAACAAAATCAATCCCAAAAGAAAAAAGAACAAGGCAAAATTTGCTTCGTGGTTAAAGCGCGAAAAATGAATATTCTGTGGAGAAATAGCAAGAAAAGCAGCAGCAATAAGGCTGACTTTTCTATTTTTAAATAAAAGGTTTGTTAAAAAATATATTAATAGAACATTCAGCGTTCCAAAAACTGCGGAGGGCAGCCTGATAGAAAACTCGCTCAAACCCAAAAGCTTTACAAAAACTGCGGTTGAATAAATATGTACAGGGTGCTTATCGTCTCCAAATGATTTAAAAAATAAGGGGAAAGGCTTTCCATACTCATCTTTTCCATAGTTGGCAATTGTCCAGGCATTGTATCCCACAGCTGCCTCATCCCAGGAAATTGCAGGAGGCACGCTATCCAATTTATAAATCCTAAGTCCCAAAGCCATAAATACAATCAATAGCAGCAGGATTTTAGTAACACTTTTGTTCATTTATTCTCCAAACTCAAATTTGCCAAAACTTTTCACTGTTGAAAATCCCCAATTTCCTACCGGATTTCTGATGACCTCGGATCTGAATTTCTCAGGATCATATTTTAAATAAAACAGGGCAAAGATATAGGGCTGACCATCCTTGTCGGGTACTAAAACATGATCACTATTTTCAAATTCAAATTTAGAATCTGTAAATAATTTTTTGTATCCATATTGCCAGTCTTTTGCGGATTGATAGGGATAAATAGTAATAAAATGAAAAAAATAATTTACGAAGAAGACTAAAAATACTACTGAAACAGCTAACTCAACAATGAATTTTCTGGGAAAAAATTTCTTAAGAAAAATTACTCCATAAGCTGAAATTATCGATAGAAACGGCACTAAAGAGATTGCTCTTAAAGCATGAGGTGCTTCTTTGGTCAGGGCAGAGGGAAGCAGACCAACAAGAACCAACGCCAGCGGCAAAAGTTTGTATGTTGATTTACTTCCTATTATATATAGCAGTCCCAGCGATAGAAGTACAAAATCCGGCAGAAAGATTTGTCCAAAACCTGCTTGCTGACTTCTCAAATTTTTATCACCCGCAAAAAGAAAGTCTAAACCAAAGTGAGAAGCATAGTTTTTAAAAAAATTATCTGCACTTTCAAAACCGACACTTTGAAAACGTGATATGCCGGCATCGTAAACGTAAAGCCTGTAAATCGGCCAGATACTTAAAACAAGTATTATCAAAGATAATACTATCCAATGTAGTGATTTCTGAAATAGGTAAACAATATTATCTCTTTCCAAAAAAGCTAAAATCAGAACTGTTAACGGGACAATTATTCTAAAACTGTTATAGCTGTAAGCGCTAATTATAAAACTTAAAACAGAAAGGAGGAAATATTTTCCTACCGGCTTTTGTAAAAACAGTAAAATAGCTAAAAGATAAAACATCAATCCCGCAGTTGCCTCATAACCTGTTCTGGAAAAAATAAAAAACCAGGGGGATACCGTGATAAAGAAAACACCAAATAATGCAGTAATTTCACTGCCGGATAATTTTTTTGCTAAAAGGTAGGTTAAAATTACCACACCTAACGAAAACAAAACAGCAGGAAATCTGACTGCAAACTCGCCCAGACCAAAAATCCCCACAAATGGTACAACAGAGTAAATATATACAGGCAGTTTAAACTCCCCGAAGGCCCTGAAATGAATCGGCAAAAATTCTCCCCACTCATCTTTGCCTGTTTTTAAAATAGAATATGCATTATAGCCAATCGATGCCTCGTCCCAATAAACCGACAGAGGTATTTCAGATATCTTTATTAGTCTGGTTATTAAGAATACAATTATAATTAATAAGAGTAGTCTGTTTTTCATCATTAAAAATTTCATTTATTATCAACTATTTCAAAAGCCACACTGCCGTCCAAAAAGTTAATAACTTTAAGTCTTCTTACACCTGAGGGAAAATCCCCGCTTTTTCCTATCATCAACAACTTTTTACCTTTATTCTCTTCCAAAATATCCTGCGGCTTTGTCCCTTTATCTCCTAAGTCTGGAAAATATAATTTATCAAATCGCAGGACCCTAATCCAATCATAAGTTTCAAACCTGATTAGATTAGGATCATTTTGATATTTTGCCGGATCATAATTTAAATAAAATAGCGTGAACATGTGGGGTTCACCGAAGTGTCTGGTAAAAACAATCTCATCATACTCCGATTTGTGTTTGCCAATATAATCCACTGCTTGCTTGTATCCATACTGCCAGTCCCTTGAATAAGCCCGGGGATAAATGTTGTAGTATTGATTAAGATAATAGCTGATGCTGATAACCACTATGACTGCAAAGGCAGCTACTGATGTTATCTCTATTACTTTGGAATATTTCTTTAACCAATTGAAAGATATTAAAAGACCAAAAGCAGAAACCAGTTGATAAAATGGAGCTGCTATCAGAGTCCTTAGGGCATGAGGAATACTGTCATTTGTTACAGAGACCGGTATAAAAACAAGTAACAACCAGGGTAACAATAATCCCCTAAATTTGTTTTTAAACTTAAATAGTCCAAATAAACCGATCAATAGGAACGGCGCCTGAAAGTAATATAACTCTCCTATATTTTGGACATGGTGCTGTTTGTGGGGCGCACCGCTTATGAATAAGAATTGGGGAGTAAAATGAGATAAATAATTTCTTGTAAAATAAAAAGATATATAGGTAACTTTATTGTGTATAAATCTTGAAATGGGATAGGGAAATCTCGAAGCTCCTCTATTTTCATTAATTTTTGGGATAAGACCGGGATCATCCGTAATGCTTACCAGCTTATATCTGGCGCTTCTTTCACCGCTTAGGATATAGGGTGTAAGCGGCAGCAGTAAAATGGCAAATATAGTAATTGATATCACCACAAATTTTTTAAACTTAATAAAATGCTTTCTGTAGATGAAAAATACAACTATTAAAAACAAGGGGGTAAAAATTCTGGCAGAGTTATAAGTAAAAACAGAGGCGGCAAAGGGGATCATCGCTATGACAAACCATTTCTGATTAGTAAAACCTTTAATCAGAAACCAAATTCCTAAAGTTACAAAAAAAGTTGCCAATGATGATTCAAAAGAAGCGCGGGTTAGCTGAATATGCCAGGGAGAAATTGCCAGTAAAAAAGCTGCTGTTAAACCTGCCAGGTGGCTTTGGAAAATGGCCCTTCCCAAAAAAAACATTACCAGTACTGTCAAAGTTCCATACATAACTGGTGTAATTCTCACGCCTAACTCACTAAGTCCAAAAAAATATATTCCCGGGATACTGCCATAGATTTGCAAAGGCAACTTATACTCTCCGTAGGATTTGAAGTGAATTGGCATAAATTGCCCCCATTCGTCTTTTCCTGTCTTTAAAATTGAATAAGCGTTATAACCAATCGATACCTCATCCCAATTTAGGGATGGGGGGATTTCCACAACTTTGTAAAACCTGAGAAGAAATGCCAATGCTACTATTAGAAAAAGTGTTATGCCTGCTTTGTATAAACTTAAGTACTTCATTAATTTATTATAGCTTGATTGCGTAAAAAGCTAACTTACCATTATAAAAATTAAACCTTTTAATTATTTCAAATCCCTTAGAGTCCTCCTCCGGTATGCTCCACGGGCTGGCAATAACTAAAGTATTTTTAAGATTTCTATCTTCCGGCCAGTATACTTGACGGATGGAAAATTTATCAAAAATTATTTCTCTGGGCTTTTCTCCTACTCTATATTCCTTTTGAAATTTATAAGGAGGGAAATGGCCATAATAGGCAAGATAATAATGGCTACCTACACCAATCTTTGGTGCCACATCTCCAAATTGAGGGTCAAAAACTATTTGATCAAAGTTTGGGTATTGGGACCATATGAATTGGGCCACAGATTTAAAAGGATAGTGGAATTCCTGGGACTTTTCATAAGGGTAGTTAACAGTATACATATGCAGAAAGTAAATGAGATTTAGAATAAATAAGATGGATATAAAAGTGAATACTACAATCTTTAGCTTAAAGTTTAAGGCTGATCTGAGTATCAGGTTAATTGTCCAATACCACCCAAATGCAGAGATAATGCTCATTAAACTAAATGCCAGCATTGACCTGTGCGGACTATAGCTTTCGAAAGTAATGCTGCTTGGAATCATAGCAATAGGAATCAGTCCAAGAAGGATCCTTTTCCCCTCTGAAAATGAATTACTTTTAACAAGATAAACAATACCCAAAATAAAAAACGGCAGTTGCCAGAAAAGCAAAGGGCCCATCCCTAAAAATCCTTGATTTGTAAAATTCAACCCATTGGCAAAAATAAGAGTAGGATTAAACTGGTTTAAGAAACGCAAAAATATGTAATCCAAGTGGCTCTTAAGTGGATTTTGAGAATAGTTAATTAATTTTCCTAAATTTACATCCTGGGTGATAAATACTGATTCCGCCCTAAAGCGAAGCTGCGGGTTGCTTATTGTCAAAACAATGAGAGGAATAATCAGAATGAGCAGTAAAGATAAGCTAAGCATAAACTTTTTTATCTGAAATTTTATTGTTTTTCTAAATATTAAGGCAAACAATAAAATAGTTAGTGGCACCACAATCAGATAAGATGTATAAAGATAAATGGCATAAGCAAAACAAAGCGCTGCCAAATATCCCCAAATTTTTACTTTGGTCTTTTCTAAAAGATTTAGTAAACAAAATAAGCCAAAAAAGTAAAGAGTGACTCCAATAACACTTTCAAAACTTTTTCTGGAATAGAAAATCTCCGAAGGAGTAATGGCAATCATTGCACTGCAAAGAAGGGCTAAGTTAAAATTTTTAGTTAATGCATTCATAAACAAAAAAACAGCTCCAATAGTTAATGTCCCAAAAAATGCCGCAGTAATCCTGATAGTTATTTCCTGATCGCCCCAAAATAAATAGGGTATGGTGGAAAGATAGGTATATTGGGCCGGTTTATAATCTCCTGTTGATTGAAATACTACGGGGAGGAAATTACCATAAACATCTTTTCCTGTTTGTGCAATAGAGATAGCGTCATATAGTTGGGATATTTCATCATGGTTTAACTGAGGGGGAAATTCGGATAATTTATAAAACCGCAAAAAGGCCCCAATTAAAATGATGATTATTATGTATGTATATTTACTTAAGATTTGCGTACGCATATGGTTGGCTCCAAAAGATTTGCTACCTCCTGTTCCAGGTTATCTTTATATACCTTTGTCAATTTCTCATCAGTAGTTATATTTAACCACCTTTTAATTTCTTTATAATCGCGCTTGCTGGCAATAATAAAGGTGGGTTTATCAAAACCACAATTATAAAAAATGTCGTCTGAGCCAATAATTTTAATATTTTGAAGTTGTGTCTGGTGAAATTTATAAGGAAATTGGCCTACGGCAGCATTTTCAATACCAACAAATGTATGCCATTGCAAAAAGGGGGTGATATCTGAGGTAATATCGTCAGAAATTGCCACATTGGCGTCTTTTGATAAAACATATCCTTCATTTACAATATTTTTAATCCAATTCGGACGGAAACTATTTGCAACTTTCGAATCAAAAGAAGGATTAAATGAATTGATTAATAATTCTAAGATAGCCAGGATGACAATTAAACTCTTTATGGGTTTAGTTAAATTTATTAAACCAAAAGCACAGACGAAAGATAAAAACGGTAAAATTAATATAACAATTTGGGGATTTTGCAGCGGATAAATAAAACTTAAAGGGTAAGTTAAAATAAGCGGATAAATAAAGAGTGTTCTAGTTTTGATATCCGAACTTTTCTTGATAAGTGAAACCAGACCTAAAATAAAAGGGATTATCAGAATTTTAGGGTATGCCCCCATGCTTATAAAACTATATTTGCTACTGTTGTCAAATTGACCAAACAAGACGCTTGGCTGAAGATGCAATAACCAATGCATTGTCCCGACAAAAAAATATTCTCCTTTATTAAACAAAAACTTTTCCAAAAGATTAGGCCAGCGAGATTCCAAACCCTGCCCTCTTAAAGTTTCTATTGCATTTTTAATAGTGCCACCCTGCAAAGTATAAAAATTATTTTCCAAAAAACTCCTTTGTCCTTGGGGAATTTGTAAAAATACAATAATCATAATGAAAGATAAAAAGAGGCTGAAAATAGAAAATTTAACTTTTTGCTTTCTGGATAAATTAAGATCAAATGAAAAAACAGTCAGTGTAATAAAGGGGGGCAAAATAAACCAGGCAAGTTTGGATGTCAGTAAAACAAAAAAAATACTGCCAAAAACAAAAAAATAATTTATTTTCTTTCTGGAAAGGAGGTATAGTAAGACGAGGATTAAAAGTATCAGAATGATAAATTCATTGGGTATTTTGGAAAAAAAGATCAGTACCGGAGAAAAAGCAACAATTAATGCGCTAAAAAAAGCATATTGTTTCCCAAAGGAAAACAGGGGAGCTACTTTATAAGTTAAAAATACTACCAGAGTGCCGATAAGAACAAACATTATTCTTGCCCCAAAATCTGTTTTTCCAAATATAGCAGTGCCCAAAGCTGTAGTATAGGAGGCTACCGGTAACTGATAATCGGACGAGGAATTAAAAATAAAGGGAAATTTACGGCCCAGCTCATCAGTGCCAAAGATAGAGAGCGTATAACCCCTGTAGGCAATTCTTGTTTCTTCTTCGCTAAAAAAAGGGTAATTTATGGGAACCAATCTTATAAAAAGCGCTGCAATAAACAATAAACCGATCAGCCATATCTTAGGTTTCATCTGTCATTTTTATTAATCATAATACGAAAATCACTGCCACTTCCTATCAGTATCGCACTCCTTGGAGGGATTTTTTCCAGGTTAGACCATTTTTTTACAGGTTGCGGGAAAAAAGTAAGCTCAAAAAAACTAAATGCTGTAGAATTTTGCATATGCAGATCATTTTGCACCAAAGGTATCAAATTATGTTTTTTTGATTCCTCATATAATTTTTCAAATCCTAAATGATAAGGCCTGGCAAATTCTGATTGCACTCTTTTGGGATACTCAAACCAGTAGTCTTTAATAAAATCCGAAAAATTTAAAAAAATAAGCAAAACTCCGACAAATAAAATTGGTACTTTAAAAATCCTTTTATACTCAAGTAGAAAAATTAGCCCGTAACAACAAATAATCACATACACTGGCACTAAACCTAAAAGCCTGCTTGCCCTATGAATTGTGGAGCCAAATCCAAATAAAATAGGGGGTAAGAAAAATGACAGTATTATAAAATTTGGTATCAGTTGATTCAACTTGACTATTTTGATGATTCCTAAAATAAACAGTGGCAGGGTCGCAATCAAAAACATGCCATATTTGCCGGTTGAATGATACGGAGTTGTATCCCCAAATATGTACAAAAAAGATGGGTCAAAATTAGAAAAGTATGGCAGAAAAAAGGTTTGGTAAGAATCAACTATATATGGCCTGTATAATCCCCAAAGAGATCCGGGATATTGATTTTTAAAAAATAATAATGAAATTGCAAAAGGTATAAATAAGACAGCGAAGATAATTTCCTGCCGCAGCAAAACTTTTAATTTTTTTTGCCTGTTCGCATATAAAATAAGTGCTGCCGACAACAAAAATAAAATCGGCACCATAAGCCTCATTCCCAAATAAGAGTAAAAAGCTGCAATTAAACTTAACCCCATCAAAACAAGATAGCGCTCTTTTCCTTGTTGGCTGTATTTCAAAATTCCAATCAACCAGAGTATAACAAATGGAATCGGTGCTATATTTTCCATTGCCAAATGTGATTGGATTACCATAATTGGAGTGGTTAGAAAAAGCAGTACTCCTAAGCTTGCCAAAAACCTTCCTAAAAGCATTTTTATTAAAGAAAAAATTAATACGGCAGATAAAAGCACATAAAAAACGCTTACAGCTCTTAAAGTAAAGTATGATGGTCCAAAAAATTTAAATGCCAATACTTCGGAATAAAATGTTATCGGTTGTTTCCAATCCGAAGAATCCGGAAGGGATGTAAAAATCGGCAAAAAATTACCTTTCAAATCATAACCATCCTTTGCAACGTATATTGCATTTAACCCAATTGCCGCCTCATCTCCGTTAATCCCCGGGGGGACATCTGTTAATTTAAAGGTAAGTAAAAACCATCCAGCTATAATAAAGGTAATTAAAATCACACCCGTTTTAAGCATTTTCTTTCTTTGGAAAATAAGTATAAATAAGGTAGAAAGAAGCTGAAGCAAAAACTGTTTGTAAAATACTCCTTGCCAAATTGTAATCTACGCCAATACCCAAAATTGTCCAGATATCGGGAATTTCCCTTAAGGCAGGAAAAAGAGGAGCAAGCATTCCTAACGTCAAAGAAGAATCAAAAAAGAAAAGGGAGAAAAACCAGCTTCCCAAAATCAAAACGTATAAATATAAGTTTTGAAAATTGTTAATTACCAAACCCAAAATTAAAAATGGTATTACCCATATTAGCCACTGTGGATGGTAGTGTGTAAGAATAAAAAATAAAAGCAATGGTATTAAGAAAACTTTCCATAAATTCATTGTACTGTTTTGCCTGTTCCAAATATAAAGATAAAAAAGCAGCAGAAACAAAGGAAACAGCAAGATAGCCTCCCCTCCTGAAACGGGGATTGCAGCATATAAACTTTTTGAACTCTGATTGGCAAATAAAGCCTGTGATCTAAAACTGGATGATTGAATGTATGGCAAAACAGAAACTAAATAAGGTATCAGGGCAAAGATTACCAGCTTAACTTTAGTCCAAAAACCTTTTCCCAAAAGGATTAAAGGAACAACTAAAAACAGGGGGTATAGCTTAAATGCAATACCCATCCCTAAAGCAAAAGCAGACCAGCTCAATCTAGTTTTGAAAGCCAAATATATTGAAAGTACAGAGAAAAAAGTGGGGATAATATCAAACTGTCCCATCATGTAAGTTGCGTAAATGCTTACCGGATTAAACAACCATAATGCAAATGCGGCCATTGATTTTTTCGGACCAGCCATTTTGGAAAGAAGTGTTGCTATTGCAATATCAAAAATTATATAAGGCAGTTTTAAAAACCCCAAAGAGCTGAAAAGGAAGTTTAATAAGCCGAAATACCAATAAATTGACGGTGGATAATTAAAAACAATTTTATCCGAACTATAATCATACAGATCTAAAATATGCCCCCTTGTTAAAACCTTCCCTCCCTCCATGAGCGAGACAATATCGGGATGAAGTGTGGCAAAGGATAAAAATATTCTCAATGCTATTGCTACAGTTAAAATTATCCAAATTTTCTTCATATTATTTGATAATTTTTAAAATACTATCTCTGAATTTATCTTTGGAAAACCGAGCAGCTTCCAAAATAGCAACATTTGCCATTTTTCCCCTCAGTCTTTCATCAATAATTAATTTTACAGTAAAGTCCTTTAACTGATCTACGCTGTCCCACAAAAAACCACACTTTCCATCTCTTACTATCTCTACTTGTCCGCCTTTTTTAATAACGACCGGAACACAACCTCCTGCCATTGCTTCAACCGTACTGATGCCAAAATGTTCCATCCTGGTGGGATCATCTTCTTTATATCCGGAAGCGTGCCAGTAAATACTTGATTGCCCGTATAATTTAACTAATTCCTCAAATTCTAAATTAGGATAAAAATAAATTGGAAAACCCTTAGCCAAACTCTGTAACTCATTAAGGTAAGGTTTATCTCCCTTCGAGGCAGCTCCTGCCAAATGTAAACTCCAATTCTTTATCTCATTTGTATCGTAAAGGTCCTTGAAAACTTCAATCAAAACTTCTTGTTTTTTGTCTTTTAAATACCCAAAAAACCTTCCTACCGATAATATATAATTTTTCTTCTTCAGGGGTTTAATTTTTTTGACATCAACCGGAGGATAAACAATTGATGATGAAATTGGCCAATTTTTATAAGAATTTGTCTTTGTAAACTGGGAATTATAAATTATGACATCCCAACTCTTAAGTTTTATTCTACCCCAAAAGCTTTTAGGCCCTGGCAGGGGAGACTGAATATGTAAAATGTTCTTTTTGGCAGTTGATAAAAAAAGACTCCCGTCTGTTAAATAAATCAATAAATCATATCTTCTTAAGAAAAGTAGTCTTTGAAAAATACTGGAAGTCGTCCCTATTGGTGCTTTTATTGCATTAACTTTTGAAAGGTCTAAATTGAATCTCTCCGAAAGCTGTTTCTTGAGAATGTCTATGCCGAAAGATTGCAGGTGATTATCAAAAAATAAATCTACACTATGTTTTTTAGACAGGATTTCAGCAATTGCTGCAATATACCTTTCTCCCCCACCCAGGGTATCTAAATAAGGAGAGTAAATTGCTATTTTCATTTGAATCCGTTTTCTATCAAATTGTTATCAATTTCCTCATAAATTTTATCCATCGGTTTCTCCTGCTGCATTTGCCAAAGCCTGACAAAGGTAATAAATAAACTGAAGACTTGTAACGTTGAATCTACAATCCCAACTGTTCCATTGAAAAAGCCACCCCTTTTAATTCCCTGATTAAAAAACTCACTAAGCAGAATCCTTAAAAATCTCCAACCGGACATTTTTGGGTGATTACTATCATGTCTTAACTTTGCGTCAATTTTGGACCACTCCAGACTTTTTAAAACTATCTGGTCAATATCACGATGAGTTAAATGAAGAAGAAGATTCTTCGTGTATCCAAGTTTTCCTTTGAAATGGGCGGATTCATGCACTTGACCGCTCCAGAGCTCAAAATTCTTTTTTTGAAAAAGCCTGACAACCCAATCTTTTTTGTAGGGACCATAACTTACTTCCTCTCCTAAAATCACATTTTTTCTGGATATTGCATAGGCGCTGAATTGATCTTTTTGCATTAAACTTTCAATTTCTTCTTTGAGCGAGGCCAGTACTCTTTCATCAGAATCAACATACAATACCCAATCTCCCCTCGCCTTCTCCATTCCCCTATTTCTAAGTGAGGCAAAATCCAAATCATCAAATGTAAAAATTTTATCCGTGTATTTTTTGGCCAAATCTAGCGTTTTATCAACTGAGCCATTATCCACAACAACAATTTCATCAGCCCATTTAACAGATTCCAGGCAAACCCTTATTCTGTCTTGTTCGTTTTTGGTGATAACTATTACACTTAACATTTTGTTTTAATGATTTAAATCAATGGATCAAATTCTTAAAAAAACCTTTAAACGGATTTGTCGATTTTTTAACCTGTTTCATCCAGTAATCAATTGCATACCCTCCTTTTTTCTTTTCCTGCTCTACTTCTGAAAGTGTGATTTTGTTTTCTTGAAACCCCTGAAACTGCCATACTTTTAGATAAGTAGTAAAAAATGCAAATGCCTGCAGCAAGCTTAATGCAAAACCATGTAAACTATCCTGATATCCTTTGTTGGCAAAAAATCTGGATAAAAATTCATCAAGAGGTTTTTGAAATAAATCTGTCCACTTAAATTGATATCCATCTTTTAATAACTGTTCCGCCTCAATTGTTGTATAGCGATTCATCCTTTCAATAAATTGCCAAATAGTTTGATAATTATGATGAACGATAGCCAATTTTTCCTCTGCAGGAAGTTTTAGGCCCATGCCTTTAAACTTAGGCTTGCTATGAATTTTGCTATTCCAGACAACAGCACCTTTTTTGAAAAATCTAATCTGATAATCCGGCCACCAACCTGATGCGCTCATCCACCTGCTGAAAATAATATTTTTTCTGGGAATTTCTATATAATCTGAAGTTATTTGCTTAGATACCAACTCTTTTAATCTTTTGGCTAAACTTTCTGGGATTTCTTCATCGGCATCTAGAATTAGTATCCAATTCCCTGTGGCTTTTGATATGGCAAAATTTCTGGCTGGTTCAACAAAACCTTGCCTTTTGCATAAAAAAACCTTCGCACCCGATTTTTCTGCAATTTCCCGTGTTTGATCTTCAGAGTCCATATCACAAACAACAATTTCATCCGCCCACCCAACAGATCCAATAGCCCTTTGAATATTTTTTTCTTCATTTAGGGTATTGATAACCACCGAAATCTTGACCATGTTTAAATGGTACCAAGATCAACCAAATAAGTAAAATGCTTTTGCTATACTGGAAGTTGAACTTATGCCTAAATTCTTTTTCAGATACCGTTATATCCTGCTTTTGGCAGTGATCATTTCTTTTCTTTACTATAAATTTTTCTTATTTGGCAAAATTCCTTTTCCGGCAGATTTGCTGGTTGGAAGCTACCTGCCTTGGCTTGATTACTATAAAATACCTGTACAAAACCCCTTAATTTCGGATGTTTTTTCTCAATTCTTTTTATGGAAATACTTAAGCATTGATGCGTTCAAAAATTTACAATGGCCTCTTTGGAACCCTTACTCTTTTATGGGCACACCGCTTTTGGCAACCTACCATTCGGCCGCTCTTTATCCTTTAAATCTTTTATTACTTCTGCCCAAATACACAGGCTGGGGCTTCTTTGTATTTTCATCAACGCTTTTTGCCGCAATCAATATGTATCTTCTCTTATCTTTATGGACAAGCTCAAAAATTGCCCGATTTTGCGGATCAATTATCTTTGCTTTGGGCGGACTTATGACAACCTGGGTGGAATTGGGTACCGCAGTTCATGCAATGGCCTGGTTACCGCTTTCTTTATTTTCAGTAGAATTGTATTTACAAACTTCAAAATTGAGATATCTATTTTTGGAAATAATCTCCTTAACGCTTTTGATTCTTGCAGGCAATGCTCAAGTTGCTACATATTCTTTCGCGGTTGTAGCAATTTATTCCTGCATAAATAAATTCCTGCCATTAAGTTTAGCTTTGATAATAACGATATTTTTAAATGCTGTGCAATTACTTCCAAGTATTGATCTTCTGGGAAAATCTATCAGACTTACAGAAATCTATACTAGTGAAGTAAATTTTGGTTTGCTTCCTCTTAAAGAACTCTTAAAATTTTCCCTAGCTGACTTTTTTGGAAACCCGGTAACAGGTAACTACTGGGGGTTTTTAAATTATTCCGAAACCAGCTCCTTTGTGGGAACATTAACTTTACCCCTCATTTTATTCTCCGTAATCTATTTAAAAAGAAACAGCACAAGCATATTTTTCTTAGTAACTTTATTCTTATCACTAATTTTAACTTTTGATAATCCCATATCTTCATCAATTTACCAACTTAAAATACCTCTTTTCACCTCATCTTTTGCAAGCAGGATACTCTTTATGTCAATATTTTCAACTGCAGTACTGGCCGCTCTTTCCCTTAATCAGATAATATCCGCCAAAGAAGAGGGTAAATTTTTTAAAACTGTGGTTTGGTCTTGGGCGGCCATCTTTGGGATTTTATTAGGAACTGCTCTTTCCAATTTTTCCATCTCTTTCAGAAATTCCATCTTACCTACATTATTAATAACACTATATTTAATAATCTTTTTTCTTTTTAAGAAGAAACATAGTCTGATATTTATTGTACTCTTAATTTTTTTGGTATTTGATCTTGGCAGATATTTTCTTAAGTTTAATCCTTTTGTTACAAAAGATTTAATATTTCCCACCACTCCTGCCATAGAATACTTGCAAAAAAATTCAGGGAATTTCAGACTAGGCAGGGAACATGCAGAAGTTCTTCCTCCCAACACCTGGATTGCTTATAACCTGCAGTCTTTGGAGGGATATGATCCACTCTATTTGAACCAATACGGTAAATTTATGGACTATTTAAACGGGGGAGATTTAAGATCAGGCAATTCCAGCCGTTATGCCGAACTTTCACAAAAATATAATTCTCCTTTTATAGACTCAGCAAATGTCAAGTATTTTATCGGCATCTTAAGAGATAAAAACAATAATATTGGGGGCAATCTTATAAATTCCAAATTTTTAGAGGCCGGCTACAAGCCAGTTTTTCAGGATGGATCTACTGTTATTTTGGAAAATCCAAATGTCAAGGAACGGGCATATTTTGCAAATTCCATAAGGATTCTAAAAACAAGCGAAATCGAAGAAACCATAATGCTTGATAAATCTTTTGACCCAAGAAAAACAATACTTTTACCAGACAACCTTTTAATAGGGAACGTTTCCGGTGAAGGTAAAATTAAAATTTTAAGTTATACCCCCAATAAAATTGTACTCCGTACCGAAACTGCAAAAGCAGAATTACTTATATTGGCTGACCAATTTGAAGATGGGTGGAAAGCCGAAGTGGACGGAGAAAATACCAAAATCAGCAAGGCTAATTTAATTTTCAGAGCTGTTAAAATCCCGTCCGGATCGCATGAAGTTATATTTAGCTATTGGCCAAAATCTTTTGATTTAGGATTAAAAATATCGCTGACAACTTTGGGAATAATTGTCCTAATGTCTCTTTCTGCGGTAAAAATGCAAAAATTTTAATTTACTTTTTTGGAAATTGCCAAAATCGGGAGTCCGTCTTTACCTATGATAGTCTCATAATTTTTAAGGTACTTTGAGGAATCGGGTGAGCCAATATATAAAACCGGACCCTCCAGGCTTTCGGAAAATTTTTGAACATCTTCATCCGGAATATAGCCAATGTATACATTATCAAATTTTTTAAAAGGTAAGTTTTGCAGAAGTTGTTTGTTTTTATTTTGAGAAATAACTGCTTGAGGATCTATTTTCCCGTAAACAGGATAAGCAAATTCTATGTCATTGATTTTGTCTGATAATAATATGTAGTTAAATTTATCTTTGTTTTCTATAGCAATTTCCGATGCAATACGCGCCGAATATGACCAGAAATTACTATATTCATTTGGAGAGAGAAAATAAAGTTTTTGTATAAAGAATGCAAATTGTATTATGAAAACTGTAAAAATTAAAAAAAGTAAAATCTTCTTTTTTTGGTTTAGAACTGCCAATAACCCCAAGGCAGAAAGTAGCAAAAGCGGGAGCAGCATAAAAGAGGATCTTAGGGCGTGCGGTAAATCAATCATTGCTGTCGGAATTGGGGATAGGATTATCCACAGAATAAAAAAAAGCAAAACTTTTTTGTATCTGCCCCAAAAAGCCAACAGCCCCACAAACATCAGAATGATATCCGCAAAATAGATCTGCCCCATGGTGGCCATGTTGTGGCGGGGATTCCTGTCGCCGTGCAGTACTAAAAAGTCCATTGAAAAGTTTTGCAGGTAATTTTCAATAAATACTTTTGTATATTCAACTCCCTTATTGTGAAAATATCTGGAAAGTTCTGGGGGCGTTTTTGTAATAGTCCTTTCAAGATTTATTTTTTGCTCAATTGCATCTTTCAGCTGACCCTGTGAAAAAATATTTATATCAGAAAACCGCTTTTCAGACCCCCCGATGAAAGTTTGACTAAAAGCTAATGCACTCAAGACAATAAACGTCACGGTTGCTACTGAGAAATATTTATTTTGAATAATTCTTTTCATCCCACCTTCATACCAAAACATTAAGGGTAAAAATAACAGTAGACTGACCTTATACGTAGGATATGTGTGTAAAGTAGCACCAAAACTCAAAGCGGAAAAAATATAAAGCAGGGGGTGCTCTTTAGCTTTCATCAATAAAAATAATCCCAAAAGAGCCAGAAAAAGGGCAAAATGGGCCTCAAAACCTCCCCTGCTTAAAGAGATATCCCAAGGTGAAACAGCTGTTAAAAAGGCAACAGCCAACCCTGCTTTTTCCGAAAATAGTCTTTTGCCCAATGAGTAAAGCAATAAAATAATCCCCAGCCCTGATAATATTGAGAGCATCCTAACTCCCAATGCATCAGGACCAAAGATTGCCACAAATGGTATGGATACGTAAACATATCCGGCAGGCCTGCCTGCCCCCATCTGAAATGTCAAAGGATAAGGGTTACCCAGCTGATCTTGGCCGCTTTTAAGTAATGAATATGAATCCAAAGTAATGGTCAGCTCATCCCCGTAAAGAGCAGGCGGATTATTATTAATATCTATACCCCTAAGAACCAGTCCTAAAATTAAGATAATTATTAAGATAAATTTATCGGATAATCTCATCTTTTGACCTTAAAAACTTTAGAATCCTTATTTTCAAAAATCAGATCCATATTCATGGTAGCAGAATCCGTTGCAAATTTTTGATCCCAGGCAAGATAGACATAATCAATATTATATTTTTTAAGAAATTGGTTAATTAAATTATAATCGGTTGTTTGAAAAGCTTCCATCCTATCTTGCAAAACAGTAGCGACATCATAACCCATGATATTAACCTGCTCCTCATCTGAAAGCAGAGTTTGCTTGCCGGAAACAGCCGCCACATATCCCGTGTCATACCAGGCGTATATGGGAATTGGCGGATCTTTATACTTATCCCTTTCGTATTTGTTAAAAGGGGCCACTAAAATAATACCTTCTTTTTGTCTTTTTAAAAAATTTAATGCCTTAATTTCATCGTATGAAATTTTGGAGAGAGGCTTATTCGAATAAAACTGCCAAAGCAGTCCTGCTTGTGTTGGCACTGCCAGAAAAATTATCAGCGCGGATAAAATTAATCTTAAATAGCCGGATCTCATTTTTTTCATAATTTCCGCTACAGCAACCGCTGACAAAAAACCGAATAGAAGTAGGAAATATTGGTTAAATTGAATCACATTCCAAGCCACCCCTTTTTGTAGGAAAAATACCGGAATAAAAAATGATACAGTTGTAATCATCAAGAAAAATAAATTAAAAGAATTACCAAATATATTTTCCCTGATCTTTTTATATACCGTCCAAAATCCCAAAACTCTCATCCCCAAATTGCCTATTAAAAATATTAAAAAGGCTGTCGCTTCCAGCTGTATAACCCTTTTCCAGTTGTTTTCAGCAATATATGTTTGTCTTCTCAGTTCCAAGTCTATCCAGTTAAGACGGTCTGGCGCCACCACCATTGTCCTGATAAACCACCATGGCTGCCAGATTAAAAAATCCTGCGAATTTGCGCTGTTTGGCAAATAAATTCCCAGAGCAATAAGCAGGGTAGTAAGAAAAAGAAACAGGCTTTTGTAAATTTTTTTAAAAAGGAATTCGAAAATTCCCAACCCCAAAAGTCCTCCTAAAATTAAAACTCCGGCATATACTTTAAACCCAATCACAGCTCCTCCTAAAATTGCGCATAACAAAAAGAAAAACATATTTTTGGAATTCAAGTATTTAAACAAACAAAATAAAAATGTAGTCACTATAATAAAAGCGGCAGCATGAGGGGGATTGCCTAAAACCGATTGGGTCTGTGAGACCCAGAATATGGATTCACCGCCTAAACTTTTGTGTGTCGGTATGTAAAGAAGGTAACCAAAGCTTCCGGAAAAATATGTAAAAATCATCGCCCAAATTCCGGCTACTTCAGATTTACTCCAAGCCCTGACAAAAATAAAAACGGATAACCCTAAAAGAGCAGCGAAAACTGTCGGCATAAAGCGGAAATAAATATCGAGGTTTGAAAAAACAAACATCCTTGAAAATTCCGACATTAAAAGGTCAGAGAAAAAATGATAATTTTGTAATTTTGTGCCTGAGAGTTCCGGGTTTTGAAAGGGGAAAGTGTCTTTTTTCATTTCTTCCATTAAGCTTAAATGCCAAACTCCGTCATGACCATGTGAACTGTAGAAATAAATTCCCTCTTTGTAGGGAAAGCCTGAAGGCGCATTGACTGCCACCATCCCCATTATTCCCACTATTAGCACAGCCAGAAAGATAAATTTCCGCTTAATTTTAAACTGACTTTGCAGAATATTTTGCCTAAATTTAAAAACAGACCAAAACCCTAAAACCGGGAAGATATACATTATAAAGCTTAACTGAAGCGCAGCCAAAACATAAGCGGAAAGTGTAAAAACAACCAAGCCAAAAACCGTAAAAATAACAAATTTATCCAAGTTATCATCTAAACCATGTCTCACTTTCTCCAGTAAATAAGAGGCGGGAAGTGTAAACATCAAGATCGAAGCAATTAAAAAAAATATTCCCAGGAAAATTTGCTGAAGGATGATCATCTGTTTACCTCGTAAATTAACGCTTCATCATTTTCAAAAATCTTCACAACCGAAAGAGAATCTTCATCCAGTTTAATGTCCGCTATTTTCGGCAAATAAATATAACTGATATTGTTGTTTTTCAAAAATTCCGTATCTGGTCTTACAAAAAAATCCTTAGCGGCAACCAACCTTTTTTTATAATCCGTCAAAAGAATTTGATTTTGCCCCTCATCTTCCAAATAAACTGCTTTGTTTGCAAGGGCAGAAACATAGGCGGTGCTGTCGTAAACAAATAAAGGCCAGGGTTCAAGAATTTTGTTTTTTAATTTCGGATCATAAGGATAAGTTAAAATTATTCCCTCATTTTGCGCTCTCAAAAATTCCAGTGCTTCAAATTCTTCTTGACCAACAAAGGCATGTGGCAGGTTAGTTAAGTAACCGTTTGCCGTAGCCCAGGAATTTATGGGAGTGATAACTATAAAAATTGCCACAAGGGGCAGGGCTAATATTTTGGGAAGGATGAGGGCAATTCTTGCAAAAACCAATCCTCCTATTAGAGCCGAAATATATAAGAAATAATACGTGAATTGAATGGTATTCCAGGGGTTTCCTGCCTGGATGAAAAATACAGGCAATATAAATGCCAAAGAAGAAAAGATCAATAAAGATAAGTAATCTTCACGTCGGACAATATGTGTGATTTTGGGGAGGGCGAGTAGGGCAAAGGCCCTTGTTCCCAAATTACCAATTAAAAATATTAAAAAACTTATTGATTCTGCTGCTGCGAATTTAAACCAGTTCCCCCCTTCTGCTCCTGCCACTCTGGCCAAAGACAGCCTTGCCCACCCTACTCTATCAGGCGAATCGATCATAGAATGAATAAACCAGAAAGGCGAAAAAATTAGCAATTTTTGACCAATTGTGAAATTTGTTAAAAACAGCATGAGTGATAAGATGCTGCTTGTGAGAAAGACCGCAAGATACAAGAGAGATCTTTTTAAAACGCCTACTATAAAGAGGGTTGTGAGAATCAAAATTCCGGCATATGCTTTAAAGGCAAGCAAACTACCGGCAAGAACTGTTAAAACACTAATTGAAAACCACCTGAATTTAACATTTGGCAAAAGCTGAAAAATTGCAATAATCAAAAGCATGGAGATAGCAAACGGCGGATTTAAATTAAACGAGATAGACTGATTTGCCCAGAAGGCTGATTCTCCACCCAGATGTTTGAATTTTATATATTCCACTATCCAACCAAAACTGCCCGCAAAATATACCAAATATAAACCAAAAAATTGAGCCAATTTTTGTTTTGTTAATGATTGAATAAGGAAATAGCTACCTGTTCCTAAAAGTACAGAGAAGATTACCGGATAAAATCTAAACAACAAATCTAATATGGGAATGCCTGAAACATAGTGAGTTACAGCCACCAAAAGATCATAAAAATAGTGATAGTTTTTCAATAAATCCTGGGCAAAAATCGGATTATTGGGTGGAACGGATTTTACCAGCTGGTTGATTAAGCTGACATGCCATAACCCGTCATGGGTATTTGGTCCCCAAAAACCCAATCCATAAGGAAAACTAAGGCCGTTTTTAAAAGTGGGCAATTGCTGAAAAACCACTCCTGCAAAAATTATCCCTAACACTCCCCAGTTCGGTTTTAATTTAAGTTTTGCAAATAATTTGTAATTTTTGGCAAGCAGAAAAGCATTTATTAATAGATATATAAATACCAGTTTTTGAAGTTTGAAAAGACCTAGAGAATAAAATAGCAGTGTCAGCAAAACAAATCCCAAGATTGTTGAAAGGGTCACCTTCTGATAAAAAGAGCTATCTTGCAAAATCTTATTAATCAATACCAGACCTGGCACTATGCAACCAATCAGCAAAAAAACCAAAAACGCTCCTGTTTTGGAAAAAATACTTGCCAAAGACCACTGAAAAGGGCCTGATTGTAAAAAGGGTTGTTTTTCTTTTTGTGTGAGAGTATGTTTGGTTGCATCAAGTATGACCCCATCAATTGATGAAATTTTCCCATCAACCGAAATATCCCTTGGTAAAAACTCAATAATCCTTTTCTTCCCTGCCTCATTTAAATAATCTATGATAAATTTTTCACCTGATTTTGAAACTTTAAAATCGGAAATTTTCCCCTCATCAATCACCCATTTTTGCCCGTAAGTCACCTCATCCAAAACCCTGGTTGAAAAGGTGGCAAAATTAACAGAGTCACATCTTTTTTGAAAACAAATTTCCTCCTCCCCTTCTACGTACTGGCGGATGTCCCGGAAAACCGCCCCGTCCTGATTTATAAAAAATCCGGCCCGAAAGAAAGGATTCATAAACCAGACAGCTTTTTTAAAAGAGCCGAGGGGATCATCCGCCATTATCAGATGTTCAGAAGAAAAATCAGGAAATGACTTTTGATACCAAACAGTAAAACCTTTCATGGAAACAATCTGAAATTGACCCTGTCTTGCCTTATCCGCTAAAACCTCTATTTGCCTTCTGTATTCCTGTCCATATTTATCCCAAGAATAACTATTCTCTAAACCCACCACTATATGACCAAACTTATTAAATGGCTGCTTAGTGTAGATGTCTATCAAAGAGGAAAAATAATTGGTGTCTAATTTATGGTAGTCAAGATAATCGTTGGCTTGCACAGAATAAGTGCTCTCTTCTACCCCATCTCCATAACCATTGAAGGGATCCCTCGCTGCCCACTGCATTACCACAACCGGCAGTTTTTCATCTTGACTTTGCGCTGGATGCAGGACATTTTTTCTAGAAGGATAATAAGGTACTCCGAAGTATTGGCCCCAAATTTGGTAATTGTCAGTAGTATACTGATCGGAAACAATCAAAGCAGCAGTTATGCCATATTTTGCTTGCATGTAATCAAGCGAGTAACTGTCTATCCACCAGGCTCCCACAGAAACCGGATAACTCCCAAATACCTCTTTAAACCTATCAAATGCAGCGTCAATCAATTTCTCCCGCTCCCCTCTTTCATATCCTGTTAAAAAAGCGCTGCCGGCATCATGCCAATTTTGTGAAGCTCGGTAGGCAACTCCTGCCGCTTTTGCCCAAGTGGGGGTCACTTCCAAAAACAATCCTTTCTCGTGGGATAGAAGTTTGCTTAATACATCAATTATTTCTTTTTTATCCAGCGCGTCAAAGCGGATTAACCAAGTGGCCGGAATATCTGCTTCTCTTAAAATCTCTGCTTGACCTTTTACCGCTGTTACGACCGTTTGATTTTCCAAAGACCAAAAATCTTCTCCCCTGACAGGATTAACAACGGAAACAAAAGATTGAGGGCTCTGGGCAAATAACAATTTGGGGTTAAGAAATGATATCAGAAGAAAAAAAAGAAAAACTGCCAATTTTTTCATACTTTTTTAAACAGCGTTTTCAGCAAGTTTTTTAAAGACGGCTCAAGTACCATGATAGTTGCGCCATAAGAAAACAATCCGCCAATTCCCATTGCAAGCAATTGCCAAAAAGAGGTTTCAAATATTCCCTTGACCATCAACACCATTCCCCCCATCAGAATGGAAGCAAATAGCGGTTTACCCACAGTTTGCAGATAATCAATATCCACAAATTTACCAGTCATATAAAGTGCCACAAAAGAACTTAATCCCACCAAGGTCAGCCCCAAAGCCGCTCCGTTCACACCGTACATTATGGACAAAACAGGAACCAAAATCCAGGTGAGAATAGTCCACATCACCATCAGTTTAAAAGTTAAAGAAATCCGTCCGATGGCGTTTAAGGTATTTGTTAAAGGAGTGGTGATGGCAGCCAGGGCAGAGGTAATGCTTAAAACACTTAAGGCAAAAAGTGCCCCTTCCCATTTACTGTATTTCGGGATCATTTGCAAAAGGATTGGAGCTGCCAGCACCAGCATCACAAGTGAGGGGAAAACCAAAATGCAGACAAACATTATAGCTTTTGAGACTGATTGTGAAAGCTCCACCCTTTTATCCTGCAACCTGGAAAATGCCGGAAAGGTAACTTTAATTACCTGATCCATAAAAAAACGCAAAGGGGCATAGGCCCATTTTTGCGCCCACCCCAAAAGCCCGACACCCGAGGGTCCTAAAATAGACCCTAAAAACAAAATCATCCCGTCATCTTTAACCATGGCCAAAAAGGTGTTGGCCTGATAAGGAACACCGAACTTTAAAATTGATTTAAAAGCACTCTGAGAAAAAGCAATTGCCGGCATCCATGGCTTAATTAAATATGTCAAGATAAGTCCGGTAAAACTTCTTAATAAAACCGCTACGGTAAAACTTGTCACCCCGTACCCTTTCCATGCTAAAAAAACCGCAGTGATATTAAAAATTAAAGTTTCGGCAATTTGCGGTATCACCCATTTGTTAAATTCCAGCCTTCTTTCCATCAAAACAGTGGGGATGGTTTTAAGTGATGATAAAAACAGTGAAAAAGAAAGAGCCCACAAAAGATATATTGCATCTTTTGATAGATTGTAGAAATTTTGTATCAGAGGGGTAAACAAAAAGACTACTGCCAAAAGCAGAATTATCAGTATCTGCTGGGCAGTAAAGACCGTTTTTAACTCGATATCTTCTAAATTTTCTTTTTTTTGAATAAGAGAGGCTGCAAAACCGATATCCGAAAAATATGCCAAAAAGGAAATCACCGCAGACACAATAAAGAAAACTCCAAATTCCGCAGGGAGTAAAAAAACCGTCAGCAGCGCTGTTGCAAAAAAGGATATCCCCTGGATGAAGATATTTCTTCCTGTCAGAATTACTGCGCCCTTGACTGCTCTTTTTTTAACAGTTTCCACAGAAACTTCTTCTGTCGGATCAATTTGTTCAACTGACTCCATTTTAGTTTACCCTTTTTCTATAATAGCTAATCCACTTTCTTGCCTTTGGCAGTTGGGTAATAAATAAAAATAACATTAAAGCAACAGTACCTGCTGTTAAAACATTTGATATTGATCTTACGGGGGTATCATATAATCTTCCTTCAACTTTGTGGTTCCCTTCACCTAAAATTATCGTCATCAGACCCAAACTGTTATTTTTATACTCCACATTTATCTGACCACCATCTACAAAAATTTTCCATTCAGGGAAATAGTATTGTGATAAACGGATAATTGTGTGGAATTTGGTAACAGTTTCAAAACTCAGCCAGTTTGTCCCTTCTTTAAAATTATCTATCCTACTATCCCCTGTTAAAATTTTATATCTTTCTGTTGCCAGCTCAGCCGGCGGCTCTTTTGCATATATAGGCAAGTAATCAAAAATTGATCTCTTGATCTGTCTATCCCAATTCTGCCCTGAAAGAAGTTCCTGATCGCTGACTTGTAAAAATTTTTCCGGGCGAAAATATGAAAAATTAAATGCCACAACCGCCAAGACCAAACCGCCCCAGATTACATATTTTCTTCTGTCATTTACTAAAATCAGAAAAATGCTTCCTGAGATAAAGGAAGTAAAGAAAATTACCATCATCATCAATCGCCAGGGAAATTGTAGATACTTTAAGGGCTGAATTGCTCTCCAGATAAATTCTGATCTGGGGTTAATCAGAAAAATTGCAAAAAGTGTCAAAAATGTACAAATCAAAATCAGATAACTGACCATTCTGTTTTTCTTAATTAGCAGTTTGGCGACAATTAAGGCCAACAACCACCCAAACAGATGAATCCAGCCGATCTGAAATGAAATTTTTTCTTTCTCCGCTTCCGGTACTTCCCTAATTGATGACCCATACCCCCACTTTCTTTCCAAAAATAATTTCTTAAACCCTTTAAAGTGTTCTGTGTAACCAAAATAACCATATGTAGTGGTCTCAACATGAACTAAATTTTTCTCCAAAAGCATCGGTATTAGATAAAAAGAGGAAAGTGCCAGCCCAAATACTAAAGATGTTAAACTAAACAATAAAAATTTCATCCTTTTTTTCTTCAAAAATGAAAACAGCCAAAAAATAATTACAAATGGGGCAAAGATCATGACAGAAAGATTGTGGGAAGTAAAAAGTCCAGCCAAAAAAGCAGCAAGCATTAAAAGATTAGCCAAATTTATTCGCTCTTCTAATTTGGTTAGAGCCCAAAAAATAGCAGGGAAAAACATCATTGCCCACATCTCACCCATTGCTCCTCTTATATAAAAATCCAAGGCGTGGTATGGTGCGAAACTGTAAAAAATTGCAGACAAACTCCCTCCCAAGTTTCCCCAAAATTTTCGCGCCAAAAGATACATAAAAAAATAAGATCCCAAAAAGGAAATTGCGAACATCAACTTGACTGACAAGATTAGACTTTGTGATATTAAGTAGATGATTTCTCCAAAATAATATGGCAAAGGCGCATAATAGTTGAAAAGCGGATAACCATATAAACCTCCCAAATCAGGAACCCAGCGGCAGGGGGTTTGTCCATCCTTAAAACATTTGTCCATCTCATACAGTCTTATCACCTGCACATCATCATGGTGGGTGAAATAGGGAGCCCAAACAAGGGGCCACAAAAGGCTTAAGGTAAGGATTAAACCGATAATAAATTCTTTGTTACTTCTGATAAAATTCATATCTAAATTTTTTATAACTTAAGCAGGTAAGAAGCAAAAGAAAACTTACCAGACTTACTGAATTTCCCATCATTCTAACAGGAGTGTCTTTCAATTCCAAATCAATTTTGTACTCGCCTTTGGGTAGTTCAAAAGTAATCAGTCCTTGTATTGAAGGCTCTGATACACTTAAAACCTTACCATTTGCTCTAACTTCCCATCCAGGAAAATAGGTAATTGGCATCTCAATCAAACTATCAGACAAAACATCTATTCTGCCAAAAGCTTTAGCTGTTTTTTTCTCAAAGTCGAACACTGCAATTTTCCCCTCCACTGCTCTGGGACTGCCAAAATACTCCACCCGATCATTTTTAACCCAGACGGGGAAATAATCCTTGGTTAAATCTATTCCCTGGTGCATCTTTTCTTTATTTAAAAACTTTTCAAAAAAAGAATCTTCCACAAAGTTTCTTGGTTTAAAATAAGGGAGATTAACAAAAATCAGGGCTAAAGTTAAAATAAAATAAATAATTTTAAATTTATTTTGCAAATAATTGGCAACCAGCCCTCCGGTTAAACTTACCAAAAAAATGGAGATGGCTAAAAACCTCCAGGGAAATTGAATAAAAGCCATCAAAGGAATTGCTTCCCAAACAAAGGCCGATTTGTTGTGCTGCAAAAATACAGATAGCAGAAAACAACCCCCCAAAAACCCTAACAGCCCTAGAAACTTTTTATCCTTTCTAAAAACAAATCCCAAGATGACTGCCAAAACCAAAGTTGCCCAATGAACCAAGCCTATTTGAAATGACATATCATCCTTAGACCCCCAAAGGGATGAACCGTATCCCCAAAAAGTGGAAAAGAATTGATAAAAAGCCACAAAATGAGCCCTGAAATCAAAATAACCTACCAGTAAATATTGGGTTTGAATAAATTGCCGCTCATAAAGAGCAGGCAATAAGAAAAATGCCGATAACCCCAGAGCTAAAATAGAAGATAAGAACAAAGGAAAAATTACCCTCCAATTTTTTTGCCTGAAAATCAGATATAACCACCAAAATCCTAAAAATGGCAAAAACATTAAAGTAGTTACATTATGTGTTAAGAAAAGTCCGGCTAAAGATAGTGAGAGTAAGGCTATTCTTTGAAGACTTACTTTTTCTGAAATTAAAGTTGAGACATAAAAGATCAGAGGAAAAAAGACAAAAGCCCAGGCTTCTGATAAAGCACCCCTGACATATAAATCCACTGCCCTGTATGGGGCATATGTATAAAGTACTGTTGCCAAAAAAGCAGCTTTGTTACCAAACAAATGTTTGATAAAAAGATACATAGTTAAAGCTGATAAAAAACTGCTTAAGATAAAGAGTATTTTAGCAACCCAAATATAATTTAAAGGAGACAATTTAATAATTGCTCCCAAATAATAAGGCAGGGGGGCATAAAAATTAAAAAGTGGTTCGCCAAATCTTAAATCAGGAGACCATCTGACCGGAAAATGACCATCTGCTAAGGCTGTTGTCATCTGATGCAGTCTTGCTATAAAAATATGATCTTGGGTGTAAAAAAACTGACTATTAAAGAAGGGTATTAATGTGGGAAGGGTGATCAAAAATAAAACTAATAGAGTAATTAGAGTTTTTTTCATAAATCATTAATCTTTTGGTAAAACTTGGTACAAAACAGTTGAATCTTGTTTACCATCAACTGCTTTTGCCTTGGGATATTCTTTGATTAGTCTAACATTATCTATCGCTCCCTCTAAATTATTTTTATTACCAACAAAAAAAGTCAGATTGTCTTTGGCGGCATTTCTTATTTGGGCTGAAATTGTGGCATGAGAACCTATTATGGAAATTCCCGCTTTATCAAGGTAAATATACAAGCCGTCAGGCAGGGTGCCGAAAAACCCCTCAGTACCCACCACCACTTTTTGAGTTTTGTTTTGTTCTGTTAAAAATTGAGCTATTTCTTTTAAACCATATCCTGCAGTCCACCCTTCAAAATAACCTTTTCTTTCTTCTTTTGGTAAAGAATCGGGCGGAGAGCTGGTTAAAAGCTGATAATTAAAATGAAGCGCCGGAACGGTTAAAACTATTGAAAGAATTAGTATTAAAAAATTATTTGAAATTTGAAATTTGAAATTTGAAATTTTACTTATACCATATCCTGCAAAAATTAAAATCAAAGGTATGGAAGGCAACAAATATCTGGCGGTAAATGTACGAAGGAAAGCCATTTCCAAAAGTAGCGGTATCAAAGCCCAAAGCAAAACAACAAACCCTAATTTATTCTTTTCCTTAATCACCCAAATTACCCCTGTCCCCCCTAAAATTAAAACAGGCCAAGTCAAAAGTTTGGGAAACCAGTCTGAAATATCCCGAAAATGCGGAATAAAAGGATCCAGGGGCCTGCCTAAAAGTTCAACCGGAGAAAACACATAATCAGCATTTCTGGAAGATAAAAGGTGAAAATTAGGCCCCAATCTTAAGGCGTTATACATCAAAAGAGCAATAAATATGGCAATCAGCCAAAAGAAAAACAGTTTTAAAGATGAGTATTTATCTTCTTTTGATTTTTTAAAAGCAAGTATGGATGCTGGCAAAAGAAAAAGATTTAAAACAGCCGGAGTTTTGGTGAGCCATGCTCCTCCGAGAATAAATCCCAAGATCATGGCCAAATCCAACCTGACTTTTTGAGCAAGAAGTGTTGCAAAAAATAAAGCCCAAACAGTAAAGGCTGAAAGCATAGCATCAACCAAAGCCATTCTGTCAAAAAAAACAGTGTAGGGCACCACTACATAAATAAAAGATGCCCACAGGGCAGTTTTTATGCCAAACACTCTCCATGCTAATGCCAACACGCCTATCAAAGTGACAAACCCGCTCATAACAGATAAAAATCTTCCTGCAAAAAGAGGGTCTTCAAATATTTTAAAAAGGGGGATCATAGCCCACATGAACAGAGGTGTTTTGCCATCGGATAAAGGTAAAAAGCGCAAGGTTGGTTCTGATCTCATCACCTGGGCCCATCTGATATAAATGGCCTCATCCGCAAAAATAGGCTGCAAAGTTAAATTTGGAAGCCTAAAGAGAAAATAAAAGGCAAAAAGAATAAGAATTATGAAAATCTCTTTTTTGTATTTAAGGGCTAAATTCACCATACTATTATATCAGCTCAAGATTACTGTTTGCATAATTACAACCTTGGGATTATCATTTAATCAATGCCCAGATTATTTAAATTTTTAAAAGCAGCCTTATTGTTTATCCTGATTTCACTCTTTAGCCTGCCTGCTTTGGCTGCAGAAGGAGACATCCTTCTTTTTGATGATTTTAGTGATGGGAACTTGGATGGCTGGACAATACAGTCTGGAAACTGGTATATCAACAATGGCAATCTAGTCGGATCAAAATCAGGCAGGGCTTTTGGAGGAAGAATAAGTAATGGGTCTTCACAATGGGATAACTACAGAATTGAGCTAGACTTTAATGCTCAATCCGGTATAGATCATGGAGTAGGGTTCAGATATACTCCTGATGGTGATTCTTATGAGATTAATTTTAGACATGGAACCGGTTTATATAATACCCCGGAGATTATTTTAAGAAAAAATCAAAGCGGGATAGTTACTACGCTTTTTGATACCCACTCTTATCCTCTAATTAATCAAAAATGGTATCAGCTAAAAGTTGAGCTAAAAGATGAAAATATCAAAGCTTGGATAGGGGACACTTTAATTTTTGATATTACAGATTCTGAAACTTTAGTTAAAAAAGGGGTTCTGACTTTAAGTTACTGGACAGGGGATATCAGTAATATTTATGTCAGATTTGATAATATCAAGCTAACAGCTCTTGCTCCCCCACCTTCTCTCAAAACTCCCTTAATTTTAATTCCCGGAATTGGAGGGTCGGAACTTAAAGTTGAAGAGGATACTATCTGGAATGCTACGGACGGGCATGGAGGGACTTTTAACCATATTTATCCATCAGGAGAAAAAGTTTGGGTAAATGAAGATGAAGCTGCAAATCCCGGGAATGATGATTATTTTGATGTATTACGGATGAGAGATGATGGCATAACCAGTGAAGCACACATAGGGTTAACAAACAATTTGCTGGCAAGGGCATATCAAGGTGCCATAGATTTTTTCACTGCCAATGGATATATCCTTAATGAGGATCTTTTTGTGTTTCCGTATGATTGGAGAAAAGATATTAGTACAACTAAAACCGAGCTTGATAATAAAATTAACCAGATTAAGAGTCAAACAGGCAGTACGAAAGTAGATATTGTAGCCCACTCCATGGGAGGCCTGGTTGCCAGAAACTACATAGCTGATGTAAACCGCGCCCAGAATGTCAGAAAATTATTTACCCTGGGAACTCCACATTTGGGAGCTACAGAATTTTTAAAAGTACTAAGGTATGGCGGCTGTCTTAAATACCCATTTGGTCCTTATTGTTTATCCTTAGCTCCATCTGAAATGAATGATGTTATTCAAAATATGATCAGTGGTTTTCAATTGGCCCCAAGTCAATCTTATTTTAACTTTTACTCAAATGAGGATGCTCAACATCCCTATCCATATAGAACAGAAAACGGAGCCCTGAATTATAATCAGATTAAGAATCTCTTAACAATTGTTGGACATAATACTGCTTTATTTAACCCAAGTGAAACTTTTCATTCAATAGATTCTACGTTATCTACTACAAATGGTGTGGACGTTGTGGTTATCGCTGGGTCAGGACAACCTACCTTAGGACAAATTATTGAAATTAAAGACACTTCTTTATTTGGAATAGCAGGAATTCATAAAGATATGCGTATAATAAATGGCGATGAAACAGTACCGCTACTTAGCGCCTCCTTTGGTTCTCAACAAACCCTTTACACTAATCAGAAACACGGCAATTTAGTTACCAATGGACCTGCATTAAATTTAGTTAAAAATATTTTAGATAGTAATAATCAGTTGCCTGGCGGAGTTTCCACTCAACCTTTCAAACTTGCAGGCAATACTCTGTCTGTTCACTCTCCTGTTGATATCCATGTTTATGACTCAAGCGGCAATCATACAGGCCCAACAACGGATGGATTTGAAACTAATATTCCCGGAAGCTCTTATGATACTTTGGGTGATGCTAAATTTATCTATCTTCCCATAAATGGAGTTTATGATGTTAAATTTGAAGCAACAAATCAGGGCAGTTTTGATTTTAAAATCAGGAAATTTGAAAATGATGAAAATTCGAAAACTATCCTTTATAAAGAAATTCCTTTGACAGAAAATACTAAAGCGGAGACTACTTTTGATACAAATTCAGACCAATCGCCGGTTATTAAACTGGATGAAGACGGGAATGGAACCATAGATGCCAATGTTGAAAAGTTCAGCATTTTGGAAGGAAATGCAAATTATGATTACACTCCCCCGACAATTTCATTAGATGTTAGTCCAAAGAGTATCTGGCCACCGAATAATAAAATGGTTGATGTGAATATTACAGGTACTATCGCTGATGATAATCCGTATCTAACAAAAATTATCGTGGAAGACGAATATGACTTGATTGAATCTTCTGTAACACTTGGAAGCCAAACAAATATAAATCAAGCTATTAAACTGGAGGCATCAAGAAAAGGTGATGATAAAGATGGGAGAAAATACATAATAAAAATATTTGCTACGGACTTAGCAGGAAATACCTCTTTATCCAGTTTTGAAGTTATCGTCCCCCACGACCAGAGAAATAAGAGATAGCTTTCCAGATTCCCCAAATAACCACAAACCAAAAGGTTATATCTAAAACTAGCATAAGATTATCATTTGATCCACCTAGAAAATTAAAAGATGCAAAACTAAAAGGTAAACCGGTTGGATTCTTAGTAGGATTAATTACATCATCTACAAATGCCATTCCATAAGTTACCACCACACTTAAGACTAAAATAACCACAAACGCTTTTTTGGACATAAATTTAGGTTATCACAGATTTCCACTTAATTCCACATCCTATGCTGGGTTTTTGGTCAGGGCTGATGGGTTGGCCGAAAAGCAAAGTATCAATGGCTGCTCGAACATCTTTTCCGGTCACCGGAATACCGCTATCCGGTCTGCTCCCGTCCAATTGACCTCGATAAACCAACTTTCCTTCTTTATCAAAGAGAAATAAATCCGGCGTACAGGCAGCCCTAAAACTTTTAGCTACATCCTGGCTTTCATCATAAAGATAAGGAAAACTAAAACCTACTTCTTCTGCCTGCTCCTTCAAAGACTCCGGCGCATCCTCCGGATAAGCTGTTATGTCATTTGAGGATATGGCCACAATGCCAATTTTGCCTTGATAATCTTTACCCAATTTTGCCAGTTCATTTTCAACATGTTTTACATACGGACAATGCCTGCAGATAAACATTACCAAGAGCGGTTTGCCGGAAAAATCAGTTGAAGAAATAATCTGCCCGGAAACCACATCAGTTAAAGAAAACTGCGGTAAGCTTGTCCCCAGAGGAAGCATCGAAGAAGATTCAGCCATAAGTTTCTATTTTATCACCATTTTCTATCATTTTTTCAACCTTTCTTTTGGCTTCTTCCAAAAGCTCTTTTGATGTCTTTCTGGCTTCGTGAGATTTTCTCACCAACTCCGCAATTTTTTGTTGTTCAATTTTATTTTTTGGTTGCTCTATTACTAGACCATTTAGCCCCATGGTAAATACAGTGGAGTATTTTTTTGTAATATGTGTTGACTATTTCCCCCGCACGATCTATATATTTGAACCCCTTAATAGTATCAATTTGGATAAAACTTTCGAGGTTATTTAGCTTATTCAATTTTTTGATTGTTTTACTCATATTTTTACCCCTATAGTTTTACTAGAGCTTACCCTCATCTAAATTAGTTGGTGGTTCGATACCTAAAAATTCTCTATATATTCGATCCTTATATTCTTTTCCAATTTCATTTACCGCATTGATAAAGGCTTTATATGTTCCTACGCCTCCAATTTTTTCCCAAAACTCATCTCCGATCAAAACAACCTCATCATTTTTCATATCGAACCATCGAGCCGGAAAACTCCACGAATAATTCATTCTTTTACCATATGGATTATACGGCAAAGCATAATAAGCTCCATTAATTTGAACAGGATCCATGCTATATAATTTTAGTAACTTTTCTTTGCTTACTTTAGTTTGATCGCTATTTGGTAATGGCGCTTTTAATTCAAAGGCGTACTTTTTACCGCTCTTCTTATCCTCAACATAAACATCACAAATAACAGTTGTGGGGATTAATTCTTTACTTTTTCCCTCTAAAATATACTTCAACTCTTTCTTCCAATTAGGTTTTATTCTTTTCTTTCCTTTTTCAGAATACTCAAGTAAATTTAACACTTGTTGTATCCGACGCAGTCGCTCAGCGTTTATTTTACCTACTATGCTATATTCATTAACACCGTGTCCTAAACCCTTATCAGCTGCTACAATTGCTAGTTTTTGCCAAGCTTTACCAAAAGGAGTAACAAACTTCCTTTCAAAATGTGAGCCCTTAAATATTTCGTCTGGTACCAGGGCAGCATACAATGGTTTCTTAGCTTTATGATTTTCCTTAATAAAGGGATCTATAACCAAAACATTCTGCATAACTCTATCCATCATTAACTTAATGACAGATTGAATTGCTTTTTTCATCTCTTGTGCGTCAGTCATATTTTTTGCCAAATTAAAATGCTTTCATAAAATGCACTTTCTCGACGGCCTGTACGACGATTTACATGACGGTCAACTTTTCCGATTGATTTGAAACCTACGCTTTCTGGTTTATATAAATTATATCTATCATTTATTACAATTAAAACTATTCCATTTTTAGTCATATAATCTCTAGTATGGAGTAGTACTTCGTTTACCCCTTTTATATATTCTTTCTTCGCTTGGTCAGATTGACCCCTTTTTGCAGCGCCTATCTCTCGTGTTTCATTATTTTGTAATCCTAATAGTTCATATGCATACTTATGTTGATCATGATAGTCAATGAGACCAATATAGGGCGGTGAGGTGAAAACCATATCAATACCTGTTGGCAATTTTACCTCTCGGGAATCAGCATGATTCACGACAACTTTTGCTTGTGTTCTAATTTTTGAAAATTCTTTAATTCTATTAAGCGTGTCAATTGTATAGCGTGATAAAAATTTATATGCTTCGCCCACTGGTTGGCATGTTCGGTTGTGTTTATAGCAAAAATATTGTCCTCTTTGTGGTTTTTTGGGGAAATCCAGATCATAATGAGTAACCAGGCGTGCTGAACGAGCCGAGCGAGATAAGATAATTTTTAGTAAATCTTGATATGTATAATCTTTGATTAAACGTAGGTAACAAAGAAGTTCTTTTAGGGTTTGCGGGGCGAACCAGCCATTTAAATACTCATTATTGATGGTAAATAACTTATTTACTTTTTCATCTTTATAAAATTTATTTTTATATGTATTTAAGCGATCAAGGATGTCATAAATTTCTTTTTCTAGAAGAGAAATATCATATTTCGCAGTTTTTACCTTCGAAAGAAGAACATTAAAAGCAGAAACATCTGTCCCGATAGAATCTATTCCTAGAGTATTTGCTTCAACGATTGTTGTACCACTACCCACAAATGGATCATAAACAAGCCCTGGTTTATATTTCCGCAAAAAAATCTCTACCAATTGTGGAATAAACTTGCCAAGATAGGGATGCAGGCGATGAACATGTTTGGTTCTTATTATTTCAGGCAAATCTCTCTCTCGCCAATTTAAATTTAATGCGTTTAATGGCGTTGTTGATATTACACTCGCAAAATCCGTCAAGGGATTCTGTTGGTATTGTTGAGCAATTTTTTGTGCAATCAGATTATCATACATACATCCTATTTTGCCATAAATTTATCTTAAAATATAGCTCTTGCGAAGAATTAATATTTCCCCTTTAAATCATTAATTCTAATTCTTAACATGTCATAAATTGCTGCCAGGGCGTCTTTTATGACCTGTACTCTTTCCGTATCCACATAATTCCATACCACCTCCACCTCTGCAATCTTAAAGCCGTATTTTTTGGCCAAGTATAATAATTCCACATCAAAGCCGGCATTGACTGCTCCTCCCTTAAAATGCACCACCCCCCATTCACTTTTTATTTTGGGAATAATTTTTTCAATTGCTTCTCTATTAAAAGCCTTAAAACCGCATTGGGTATCGGAAAAAGGCAGTCCTAAAATTATCCCCCGCAAAAATGAAAACCCCCAGGCAGCCAGTTGTCTTACCATAGGCGCCCCCTTCCTGCCAGATCGGGAGCCAATCACAACATCATAGCCCTGCCTACCGGCAGGCAGACCTTCCTCAAATTTTGGCAGAAATTTATTCCACTGATCAATTGGGGTGGCCTGATCCATATCTGTAAATAAAACTATCTCACCTTTAGCCTTAAGCATGCCGGTCATGACAGCCATGGCTTTTCCTCCGTGAGAATTTTCAATCAGTCTGAAGTTGTTGTTTTTTGCAACATACCCCTTCACAACCTCGCGTGTGGCATCTGTTGAACCATCATCCACTACCATCACCTCATATTCCAGTCCGCTTTTTTCCAAAAAATCTTCAACAGCATCCAACACTCCCCTTTTAAGGTTTCTTTCCTCATTATATGCAGGTATGACAACAGATAATTTCTTCATGGTCTTCCTGACGGATTAGGAATCAATCTGTATATTTTAACTCCAAAATATTCTTCCATCCAGTCAATTTTGGACATACCGAATGCGGCCACTTCGTACTTTGCGCTGTGAGTGGGATCACAAATTTGATCCTCACAAACTACAAAAAGCTGGGTAGTTTTTTCCTGCGGCACTATTTTTGGCTTGTGGCCATATTTTTCCAGATAAAAAATATAAGCTGAGTCATAATTATTTTCCGCAAGCAGGGCAAAATTAAAATCCTCTCTATGACTTTTTTCAATCACAAACTTGGCAACCTGCTGGCTTCTTTCCAGTTGTTTATTCGGAGGCAAGTTTAGGGGGTTTTTAGCTAAATTTACAAATGTTAAAACAACAACTAAAACCAAAACTGGCGCCAAAAATATTTTCTTAAGTTTTACCAAAGAGCCAAAAAGTAAAAAAGGCGCCGGATTTAGAAAGTTTAAATAATGATCAAAGATTTGCTGTTTATAAAATGACAATCCCAAAATACCTATTAAAAGCCAGTTATTTAATATCCAGAACCCGTAGTTAAACGACCTTTTTTGATACATCAGGTAACCGGTATAAATTAGCGGTATTAGTATAAGTATTGAAACAATAAAAGTTAAAACCGGGTTTTCTGCTGTTAAATATCTGCCGATGAGACTTTGACTAAAAATTTGAGGAATTCTTTGTAAAGAATCGACAATATTAAATCCAACTGATGTATCTTGACCAAAAAAAAGCGCAGTTATGGCTTTAAAATTTAAAAAATTGTGCCTTAAATCAAACAATAAAAGAGGCGACATGAAAAGAAAAAAAGTAAGCAGCGCTAAAATTGTTCCTCCCCAAAAAAGGGGGCTTTTTTTTGCCAATAATTCTTTAAGCCAACCAACCACTAAGACCGGCAGTAAAATCAGGGCCAGATAATGCATTTGCAAAGCAGCTGCTGCTGATGCTGCTGTTAAAATCAGCCATTTGTAATTTCCTAACTTATGAAATTTGTCAAGAGAAAGTATGACCAGCAAGGCAAAAAAGGGGGTAGGGTTGGGATTCCAGGAAAAGTTGGAATAGTTTATAGTAACCGGAGAGACTGCATATAACAAAGAAGAGATCAGGCCCGCCTCCCTGCCAAACCATAGTTTCCCTAAGATATAAACCAGAAATACTGTTAAAACTCCAATTGCTGCATTCATTCCGGCTGCAGAAACCGGATTTAAATTAAATATAAACATGGGGATTGCCATCATATAGTAATATAGAGGGCCCAGGTAAATATTTCCCACCGATGTGGGCGGGCCGATTAAGGGAAAATGCCGACCTTCAACAATCTCTTTCACAATTAAAGCATCCCTGCCTTCATCCCCCAAAAAAAGCATATACTGATCAATTTTGTAAAATCGCAAAAATGCAGCCAAAAGTAAAATCCCTGCCAGCAAAATGAAAAGAAACTTTTGCTCTTTCAGCTTCCACCATAGTTTAAATAAATCAGTAAAAGATCTAATAATCACATTTAAACTAGCTCCTGTTGGCCTTCCGGACAACCTTGGGTAGTGATCCACTCCTATTTGTCCCACCCTAAATCCATTTTTTTTGGCCTTAATTGCCAGCTCGGCATTGATCATTGCCCCTCTTTGTGACTCTAAATGGGGAATTGCTTCCAAGACTTCTCTTTTTATCATTTTGAAACCGCAATCTACGTCTTTTAAAGTCAAACCAAACATGGTCCAAAGAGCAAAAGTCCAGCCTTTTTTAAAAAGTATTCTAAAAAAGGGGTCTTGCCTTTTGATCCGGTATCCGATCAGCAAATCATAATCATCTATCTTATCCAGGAACTTTGTCACTTCGGAGAAATCAAACTGCCCGTCTCCGTCCGTATAAACAATCGTGTCATATTTGGCATTGTAAAAACCCGACTTGAGCGCCTCACCATAACCTAAATTTTTCTCATGGTTTATAACCCTAATGCTGGGATTTTCTTTAGAGAGGCCTTCTGCTACTCTTTTTGTCCCATCTTTAGAACCGTCATTAATTAGAATAATTTCATACCCGAGCTTTAATTTTTGTAAAACTTCAACTGCTTTTTTGACAGTTGTTTCCACATTACCTGCTTCGTTAAATAGTGGGAAAAACACGGACAAATTTTTAATCATTATGGATAATGTATATAATAGACTAGTGAGTAATAAATTCAAAGATCTGATTATGCTTGCCGTCTGTACGGTAACTTTAACCTTGGCAGTCTGGCTTCCGCATATTTTAGCCTTACCTAACTTTTGGGGGCTATCCTTCAAAGAAGGATTCTCAACAATTGATAGAAACTATGATGGCTTGGAATATATTGCAATTGCTAAATCTTTTTATAATCCTGATATTCTAAACAGTTTGCCCATGGGACTTTCTGCCAATTATTTTGCCTCGCATTTCCCTGGTTACTCTCTACTCATCTCCCTTCTGGCCCCATTTTTTGGCTACTTAAAATCCATGCTGATTGTTGCAATAATTTCCACAATACTGGCTACTTGGGTATTTTACCTGCTGGTTTACAACTTCAGGCTTAGTTCACATCCATTGTTTTTATCATTATTATTTCTCATCTTGCCTGCCAGGTGGTTAATTGTCCATTCTGTAGGATCCTCCGAACCAACCTTTATTCTGTTTACTCTATCTGCCATTTATTTTTTTATGAAATTTGAGCAATCAAGTAAGTTTTCATATATACTTTTGGCAGGAGGGATGGGAGCTTTGGCGCAACTGACCAGACCACCCGGAATTTTATTGTTTATTGCCATAGGTTGCTTCTTAATTTGGAAAGTCATTGCACAAAAGGCGGGGCAATTTGTTTCGCTTATGCGAATAATTGTTACATACTCACCACTTATACTCATACCGCTTGCTTTGCTTACCGTATTTTTCTGGTATTCACTCACTTACCAAGACTTTTTTGCCTATTTTAAAAGCGGAGATAATATTCATCTAACTTTTCCCCCATTTCAGGTTTTTAACAAACACCAATTTTGGGTGGGGGAGGCCTGGCTGGAAGATATAGTCTATATTTTTATTTTAGGTTTTTTGGGTGGAGTACTGCTGATAAAACAGAAATTATACCCTATGGCCTTTTTTGTGGTTACCTTTCTTGCTGCCGCAATCTTTGTTGCACACAGGGATATATCAAGATATGTTCTACCCGTCACCCCATTTGTCTTAATTGCATTTGAAAAAGTCTTAACTTCTAAAGAATTTAAAATAATTTCACCCCTGATATTTTTAGCAATTTATCTTTATGCTCAAAATTTTATTCTGCAAAATGCGGCCCCCATACCAAATCTAGCACCTTTCAACTAATCCTCTTGATGTTTCCAAGTAATCAAATGATTCATCATAAAATTCCAAGTCATCACTGGCGGGATGGTGGCAAAAAAGTAGAAGTTATTGTAGGCAACGGGTCGTCCGAAAACCGTAATAAACCCATCTCCAAAAGATAAATGCAAATATTTGACTATCAAAACCCCGATCACCAACCCTCCTAAGGAAACCAGGTTAAAAATGCCCAATTTTTGCCAAAGGTTGGTCCTGGTTTTTCTGTAGCGGAAAGTCCAGTAATTATTCAAAATAAAATTGTTGATAATGGCAATCTCTGTGGAAATGCCTTTTGAGGTAGCCGGCGGCAAACCCAGGGAATTAATAAATATTTTGTAGAAGAAAAAATCAACGATCGTTCCAATAAATCCAACCAGTCCAAATTTAACGGGTGTTTTTGCCCGCCTGGACAAACGGAAAAGCGGGATATTGACTCCCATCTGATGGAGCTTGATATCCAAACAGTATGAAATCACATCATAAGTGTAGTTGAACACTTTATTTTTGGAATATCCCTCCAATCTGTTTTTAAAAATTAACGGGACCTCTTTATACCTTGCTCCGGTTAGTATTGCCTCATGCAAAAAAGCCGGCTGGACTATAAAAGTGGGCTCTCTCCAGGGTAATCTTTTAAGATTAATTTTCCCAAAAAGATCAGGCGTAAAAGCCCTGGCTGAATTGGTCACTTCCCCAATATCCCAGGGCCCCACCATCAGGCGAAAAAATATAGAAGCACCGTAAGTAAAAAGTCTCCTGCCAAGACTTAACTGATTTTTCCCTCCCTCCACAAAACGTGAACCAATCGCAAGATCATAACCCTGCTCAATTGTTTCAACCAGTCTGACTAAAACATCCGAAACAACCTGACCGTCTGCATCCAGTTGGGTCAAAACATCAGGGTGTAATTTCTCTATTGCATATTGATGCCCCAAAATCAACCCTACTCCAAGTCCAGGGTCAGCCTTTAAAAAATGGATTCTGTTATTTTTCTTGACTAAATTTCGGGCAATTTTTTCCGTCCCGTCAGAAGATCTGACATCATCGGCAATGATGATGTGCATCTGCCAACCGGGTAAATTTTTCTGCTGCTCAAACACTTTTTCAACGGTTTTTTCTATATTGGCTTTTTCGTTATAGGTGGGAAGAACAACTGATACCTTTTTCATTAAGAAAATTTGGCAAGATCGGCATGAACCATAATTCTGACCAGATCCTTAAATTTGGTTTTCGGCTGCCAGCCCAGTACCTTTTTGGCCTTGGTGGCGTCACCGCAAAGAGGGCCTGTTTGGACAGGAGGAATAAAATGCGGATCTGATATAACATAATCCTCAAAGTCTAAACCCACTACCGCAAATGCTTCCTGTGCGAATTCACGAACCGTATGGATCTCTCCGGTTGCCACCACAAAATCATCTGCCTTACTCTGTTGTAAAATCAGCCACATAGCTTCAACATAATCAGGCGCATACCCCCAATCTCTTTTGGCATCTAAATCTCCCAGTTTCAATTTTCCGTTTTGGACAACCGGCTCTCCAATCTCATTTAAAGGAATTCCTTCTTTTTTGCCGTTTTTGATACAGGCAACAGCGGCGGTAATTTTTCTGGTGACAAAATTTAAACCGCGCCTGGGGCTTTCATGGTTAAACAAAATGCCGCAGGAGATAAATTGCGGCTGTTTTTTATCTTTCCTGGAAATTAGCGCCATCCTGTGGGCAAACTCCTTGGCAGCCGCATAGGGATTGACCGGAGCAAAAGGCGTATCTTCATTTTGCGGCACCTGCTTTGGTGCCCCAAACATCTCAGATGTTGAAGCCTGATAGATGTTTGCCTCCGGGACAATCTGTTTTGCCCGCTCAAATACATGCAAAGCTCCCACTCCTGTCACCATGATAGAGGTTAATTTGTCCGTGAAAGACCCTAAAGGGGAAGACATCGAAGCCATATTGTAAATTTCATCAGGCTGAAAATCTAAAAGCGCCAAAGCAATCGATTCCGGGGATTGCAAATCTCCGTAATAAATCCTGACCTCATCCCTGATATCGTTAATGTTGCCCAAATCCTGGGCGGCATTTCTCCTTACCAAACCTGCCACCTCATAACCTTTGTCCAAAAGAAATTCCGTTAAATAAGAACCGTCCTGACCGGTTATACCTGTGATAAACGCTCTTTTTTTAGTCGCCATATTTTGTTTACTATATATGAGTGCTGCCTCCGCGTCAATAATTATCTGAATTTATCCGGAAAAAGTTGGCGCAGTGTCGGGTTGTTGCTGTCCCTTTGGGAAACAACCGGATTTATAACAGGCCAGTCAATTTTCAAATCAGGGTCATCAAAAGCAATAGCCCTGGTGTCAGTACCATCCCAGTAAGCATCCACCAGATAGATATAATCGGCAGGAGTATCTCCGCTAACACAAAGTGAGTTTGCCAGCCCGTTGGGTATAAAAAGCCCGACTCTGTTATTGTTATCAATATTGAAAGTCTCAACTTTACCGAAAGTTTGGGAATCAACTCTTACATCAACTATTGCTATAAATACATCTCCTGAAACCGGATAAATAATTTTATTCCACTCCTCGGCATGAATCCCCCGTAAAACCCCGGGCAGAGAATGTGAGTGGTTCATTTGTATGGTCTCAAATTTAACCCCACTTAGCTTTTCCAGCTCATCCAGGTGAAAAAGCTCCCTGAAAAAACCTCTTTCATCTTTGAAAATCGGCCTTTCCAAAATTAAAAGTCCCAGGATTGATGTAGTCTTTATATATTTAGTTTCCATAAGATTTTTGGGCTACTCTATCCACATTTGGCCTGTCACTTTTAAGTGGTTTCCACCACCACTCATTTTCTTTATACCACTCAATTACTTTAGGTAAATCCTCCAAAAGAGTATGTTTTCTTTTCCAACCCAATGCCTTTATTTTGCTGCCATCAATTGCATAACGGAAATCATGACCTAATCTGTGACCAACATATTCTATCATCGACTCATCCATTCCCAAGATTTTTAAAATCATTTGAGTTATTTCGTAATTGGTTTTTTCCTCACCCTGGATAAGATATATTTCCCCCGCATTGCCTTTTTGTAAAACCAGATCAATTGCACTAGCATGATCATCTACATGAAGCCATTCCCTGATATTTTCACCTTTTCCCATTAAAGGAACCTTTTTGCCCTCTAGCAAATTTGTAATAAAACGCGGGATTAACTTTTCCGGATCATGATACGGGCCGTAGTTATTTGCACAATTTGTGATAGTTATAGGTAAACCATAAGTTTCAAAATACGCTCTGACTAAATGATCAGACCCGGCTTTGGAAGCAGCATAAGAAGTTCTCGGAGCATAAGGAGACTCTTCTGTAAAAGGAGGATCATTTGGACCAAGGTCTCCATATACCTCATCTGTTGACACATGATGAAATCGATCTACTTTAAACTCTAGCGCTGCATTAAGCAGTGTGGCAGTTCCTAGCACATTTGTGCTGACAAATACCGAAGGGTTCATTATGGAACGGTCTACATGGGACTCTGCAGCAAAATGAACAACAACACCAACCCCCTCCATCGCCTTGTTAATATCTTCGGGGTTTGTTATATCTCCTTTTATAAACTCATAATTGGGATTATCAGCCACATCTTTAAGACTTTCTAAATGACCTGCATAAGTTAGCGCATCAAAATTAATAATCTGATCCTCCGGGTGATTTTGAATCCAGTAATGAATGAAGTTACTGCCTATGAACCCTGCTCCTCCCGTAACTAAAAGCTTCATTTATTGACTCTGCTCCTTTACCTTCTTTGCCCAAAAGTTTTGGGCCTCAAGCAAAGTATCAAAGGTGCCGGCATCCCACCAGTAACCTTTCAGTTCGCTCCAAGAAAGCTGACCCTTTTCTACATATTTATTATTAACATCGGTAATCTCCAGTTCCCCTCTGTCCGATGGTTTTATTTCTCTGATAAAATCGAAAACCTTGTTATCATAAATATAAACTCCCGTCACTGCCATTTTAGAATCAGGGTTTTTTGGCTTTTCCGTTATTTTGATTATTTTTGAAGAATCTTTTGGGTCAAAAGTGGCAATGCCGAAACGCTCGGGGTCGGGAACTTCTTTTAAAAATATCAATGCTCCTTCTTTGAAGTTACTAACAGCCTCCGAAATATCGGAATCAGAAGTATTATCACCCAAAATTACCGCAATACTGTCTCCTTCGGCAAAATTTTCAGCCAAGGATAAAGCGTGAGCAATACCACCTTCATCCTCCTGATAAGCATATTCTAAATGTTTAATTCCCAACTCCTGTCCATTTTTTAAAATAGACATAAAGTGGCCGCAGTGAGGTCCTCCTGTCACCACCAAAATATCAGTAATGCCTGCTTTGACCAATGTATCTATCGGATAAAAAATCATCGGTTTGTTGTAAACCGGCAATAAGTGTTTATTTGTAACTTTAGTCAGAGGATAAAGACGGGTTCCCAATCCTCCTGCCAATATGACACCTTTCATAGTTTAATTATACTAAAACTCCCAAAAGAAGTATCAAAACTAAAACAGCAGTTAAAACATACTCCAAAAAAATGGGCCAAGTCAAACTTTTATCACGTTTGTGGAAAATAAAGGCCCAAGCCAAATAAATCAGTATACCGATCAGTAAAATTTTTAAAGGTGTCATAGAATTGCTCCTGGATTTGCCAAAAAGAGACTGCCTGCTGTTAGAGAAAGCAACGCCATATGAGCTATATGGTGTGAAGAAATTCTGAACACTCCCCGCCTCCTCAAAACCCAAATATCAACTATCAGCAGGGTAGCGATCAACAAAATTACGGAAAAAGAGGCGAACTTGATAAATGAATAGGGATTAAGCAAGGGTTTTATGCCGGTGATTGTTTTGGATGCAGCCAGCAAAAGCTCCCCTTTTGCAGCATACTCTTCCTTGGGAATTTGAATCTGTTTTCCCTGGACATTAACTGAAGGATTTCCCGCTATCATTTGAGTGCTGCCGAATTCCTGCACCACCAGGGTAGTTTTTTGTCCATTTAAAACTCCTTCCACCACAGCAATCCCAATATCCTGATACTTGGGGTTTAAAAGGTTATCCCGGTGGGTTTGAGATGCCATCCAGGCAGACACCACATCTGAAGAACTGTAAAAATTTTTGGCCAAATTTTCCCCCGCATAGGTAAATTTATATCCTGAACCCAAGATAAAATCCCAGGGTGTTTTGCCGGAAGGGGCAAAGTGCGACCAGTAGTTTTCCGCAAACATATTTTGGGCTTTTAGCTCCGCAGCCTTATCCAAAGCCTCGTTTTCCGAAACAGGCGGCAAACCTAACTTTTGCCGTTCTTTATTGGTCAATTCAATCAAAACTTGTTGGTCTAAATTGGCAGAAATCCCCAAAATCCCGGGTTTGGAATACCCTATCGCGGAAAATCCCACCTGCAAAAAAATAAAAAACAGAATATATATTAAAAGCCCTTCCCAGGAAATCAGGTGGGCTTTCTGGTGTGTCTCTTGATGTGGAATGAACCAGTGATGGATCTTATGCCAGAACATGTATTCAGTATACCAAATCTGCTTCTATTTTCTTACCATTAACAGGAATATTTAATGAGTAGGCTAAAGCATTAGCAACTGATACTCCAACCCGAAGTCCAGTAAAAGACCCAGGCCCAGTTTCTACTTCAATTCCTTTGAGAGTTTTCAGGTTACAGTTTACAGTTTTCAGTAATCTTAAAATCAATGGCAGCAAAACCTGTGAACCATATTCATTTTGTTTAGATAATTCTGCCATCACTTTCCCCTCTTTTTTCAAAAACACAATTATTTTTTTACTATCTCTGGTATCAATATACAAAATCATATAAGAAATTCGGACAAAAATTGCTCAGCAGTCACAATTTTTATATTTTGATAATTTGCTAAATCAAGTAAATCTTTATCCCCTGTAATGATAAACTTACAAGACCCTTCCGCAGCTGCCTCCAGGACTCTATTATCATCTTCATCCCTAACTATTTTAAGAGATCTCTTAGGTTTTACTATTTTGAAAATTTCTTCAATCTTTTCCAGTGTTAACTCAAAATCCACAAATTTTAAAGGGAAGTTTTTATTATATACTTCTTGAAATTCTGCTAAAAGAATAGGGGAGGTAACTGCAATAATCTTTTCATCTAATACTAGATTTAATACTTCCTCTGGTTTACCCCCGAAAGCTATAGCGGATATTAGAATATTAGTATCTAAAACTACTTTAAGGTTTTCGTCCGTGACGGAATTCATAAACAATATCATTTATTTGCTTTTCGCTTGTAATGCCCATTTTCCTAGCTGCTTCCCTTCCTGCTTTGAATATTTGATTCCAATCTTCTCTTCTCTTTAGATAAATTCTCAAGGCCTCACGGATAAGTTCTGATCTATTTTTGTATTCTTCTTTAGCTTGTTGATCTACTTTTTTGACTAGATCTTTAGGCAAAGCTATATTAAAAGTTTGTGTTTGCATATACAAGTATTGTATATAACTTGTATATTTATTGTCAAGTAGGATATAATTCCTACATGCAAGATTTACAGGATAAATTAAAAAATTTAAAGGAAAGATTCCAAAAGATCTCTACTCAAATTGATCAAGATCAGCTAAGAAGAGAAATTAGGGAGCTTGAGGCTGATACTATGACGGCAGGGTTTTGGAATAATCATGAAGAAGCAAGGAAGATTACACAAAATCTGGCAAACAAACAAAAAAATTTGGAAACTTTAGAGACTCTTAAAAAAAGAATGGATGAGGCCATTGAGCTGTCGAGCCTACAGGGGGACGCCTTGGAGGCACAATCAATGCTTTTGGAGATCAACAAGGAAGCTGATAAGATTCAAGAGCAAATGAATTCAATAGAACTTAAACTCTTTTTATCTAATCCTCATGATGGGGCAGACGCTATTTTATCTGTTCACTCAGGCACAGGCGGAGTTGAGGCCATGGATTGGACTGCTATGCTTGCCAGAATGTATCAACGGTATGTTGAGAAAAAGGGCTGGGAATATGAAGTAACAGATGAGATGCCAGGAGAGGAGGCAGGATATAAAACTTTTTCCATGATTATCCACGAACCATATGCCTTTGGTTATTTAAAAGGTGAGCGAGGCACCCACAGGTTAGTCAGACAATCCCCTTTTAATGCAGATAAACTAAGACAGACATCCTTTGCCTTAGTTGAAGTTTTACCTGTAATTAATCCCAGTGAGGTTGAGATAAATGAAGCAGACATAGAATTTGAGGCCTTCAGATCCGGAGGGGCCGGAGGGCAAAATGTAAATAAAGTTTCAACAGCAGTGAGGGTAAAGCATATTCCCACAGGCATTACAGTCACTGCCCAAACAGAGAGATCCCAACTCCAAAACAGAGAAAATGCCATGAAACTGCTTTTGGCCAAACTTTGGGCCCTTCGACAAGCTCAGGGTGAAAAACTGAAAAAAGAGCTAAAAGGTGAAAATACTCAAGCCTCATGGGGGACCCAAATTAGATCATATGTATTGCATCCTTATCATATGGTTAAAGATTTAAGGACTAATATTGAAACTTCAGATACTGACGGCGTTTTGGACGGAAACTTGGATCAATTTATAGAATCAGAATTGAGAATGTTGCAAAAATAAGGGTAGACAAATTACTCAATTTACTGTTAATATAAGTTACATATATGGAACCCGTAGCTCCTAAAACAACAATAAGTGAAAATATCACCAGGCACTTTGTTGACTCAGACAATCCCAAGAAAATGCTTTTAATAGTTGTTATTTCATCAATTGTTTTAGGAGCAGTCTCAGGTTTTCTGCTGGCAACAAAAGACGCTACGGGGGACAATTTGAGTACTGCCGGTACTCCAAACACTCCACAGGCAGACACCCGCACCTTCAGAGACTTTGCAGAAGGCACCATTAAGGCAAAGCCGCAACCCAAAGATCCAACCGCCTATACCGAAGGAACTCATAATCTGGAAAGAGAAGGCGCTGTTCCTGTTGCCTTAACTTCCTCTGTTGTAGACCTCTCCCTTTATGAAGGCAAAAATGTTAAGGTTTTTGGCGAAACACAAAAAGCCTTAAAAGAAGGCTGGCTGATGGATGTAGGTAAAGTAGAAGAAATTAATTAATGAATGATACGTTTCGATTCTGTTTCAAAAAAATACGGCTCAACCATAGCTTTAGACGATATTTCACTGGAAATTAAACAGGGTGAGTTTGTTTTTGCGGTGGGGCCTTCTGGCGCCGGTAAATCCACTTTGCTTCGTATTTTAACCAAAGAAGTTTCACCCACAAACGGCAAAGTAATGATTGGGAATCAGGATATTACCAAAATTAAAGATCAGGATATTCCCTCTCTTCGCCGAAAAGTGGGAGTAGTATTTCAGGATTTCAAATTGTTGGATGATCGGACTGTCTTTGAAAACGTGGCCTTAACTTTGGAGGTTTTAGGAAAAAATGAGGGAGAGATTGCCAAAATGGTTGAACACATCTTGAAGCTGGTGGAGATTTGGGATAAACGGAATCTTTTCCCAAGACAGCTTTCCGGTGGGGAGGCACAAAGAACCGCCATTGCCCGGGCCATTGTAGGAAAACCTGACATACTGCTGGCTGATGAACCAACAGGGGATTTGGATCAAAAAACCGCCTGGGGGGTCATACAACTTTTAAATGAAATCAACTCCTGGGGAACAATTGTGATTATGGCAACCCACAACCAGGAAATTGTCAATTCTTTAAAAAAAAGGGTTATTACTTTAAAAAAAGGAAAAATTACATCTGATTCCAAAGAAGGTAAATATGAGTAGATCATTTGAATATGCCAAAAGAAATATCAGAAGAACTCCGTTTCAGGCGCTGGCTGCCTCAATGATAATGTTTCTGACATTTTTCGCGCTACTTACTTTTTTGATTTTAGCTCTTGGTTCACAAGCCACCTTGCGCTATTTTGAAAGTAAGCCTCAGGTAATTGTTTTTTTTAAGGAAGGAACTACTTCCCAGGATGTTTCTGCCATAGAAAATGCCCTGCTTGAAGAAAGCCGGGTGACTAAAACAAAATTCGTTTCCAAAGAAGAAGCTTTGCAAATTTACCAGGAGAAAAATAAGTCTGATCCAGCCCTTTTGGAATTAGTCACTGCCAATATTTTACCTGCTTCTTTGGAAGTATCAACCCAAAACCCGGAGGATTTGGCCCCGATTGCGGAAATTTTAAAAAGAGAACCTGTGGTGTCGGAAGTGATTGTGCCGGAGGATGTGATACAAACTTTAACTGCCGTCACCTCAATCATCAGAATGGTGGGTGGGGCAACTGTTTTGTTTTTGATGATATTTGCCACATTGGTTATTGTGATGATTATCGGATTTAAAATCAGGCTTAAAAGAGGCGAGATAGAAATTATGCGGCTTTTGGGTGCCTCCTCATCATTTGTCAGAAACCCGTTTATTTTGGAAGGGATGTTTTACGGGGTTTGCGGAGCAATGCTGGCTTGGATTTTATCCTATGCCCTGCTTTGGTACTTTACTCCTTTTTTGCAGGGGTATTTGGGGGAAATCCAACTGTTACCAGTTAATCCCCTCTTTATGTTAGCTCTTCTGCTAACCAGTTTATTGACTGCCTGTCTGGTGGGTGGAATTGGTTCGCTTTTTGCTGTCAGACGTTATTTAAAAATCTAGAGAGATGAATGAAAAAGTTATTACTATTACTGTTACTATTTAGTTCTGCCTCCCTAACCCCCAATCCTACTTTTGCTCAAACAGCTTGTGATTCATCCTCATGTACGGATTCTGATCCGGGAAAACATCTGATCTGTGTGAGCGAGGTATTGAGTAAATGCGAGGATCAACTTCACGGTGTCCAAAATCAGGAAAAAACCTTAAAATCTCAACTGGCAATCATTGACGGACAATCAAAAATTACCACCTTAAAAATTGAGGAAACCAATTTAAAAATAGAAAAACTAAAAAGAGAGATCTCCGATTTATCGGGAAGAATTAACAGGATTGGTGCCAGTTTGGACACGCTTTCAGAGCTTTTACTGCGAAGAATTGTCCAGACATATAAATACAGCAATGCCTTATCCACATTTGACCTGCTTTTTTCCTCTCACGGCTTTGCCGATTTAATTGAACGGCTTAAATACATCCAGGTAGCACAAGCCTATGATAAGAAAAAGTTATATGAACTGCAGGCCACTAAACTAGCCTACAATGACCAAAAAGAAGATAAGGAAACAAGGCAGTTTGAGGCGGAAAAATTAAATAATGAACTTGAGGCGTATAAAAAACAGCTTGAGCAACAAAAAAAAGATAAAGATGAACTGCTGCGGGTTACCAAAAACGATGAAGCCCGCTATCAGGGCATAATTGCCCAACTGCAGGCGGAAATTACCTCCATTGCCCAGGCTATTTCCAATGTCGGGGCAAAGATAGGCCCAGTTTCAAAAGGTGAAGTAATAGCTGCTATGGGTTCAACCGGCTGCTCAACAGGCCCGCATTTGCATTTTGAAGTTTTTGAAAATGCCAAGGTGGAAGGAGGAAAGGTTTTGGGGAATCGTGTTAATCCCCATAATTTTCTGGATAATGGAAAATTAGGTTCCCCTGTGTCAGGATTTCCGGGTGGGGGGTGGGTGATTACTACAGAATATGGGGAAGTTTATAAAGTTTTCGGGTTTCCATCTTCACACACAGGTTTGGATATTGCCCCCCAGGGAGGCGGCGGGTTAGGCAGACCTATTTTAGCTGCAGAGGGCGGCATCGCTTATTCCACCCAAGCTCCCTGTAATTACAATATTTCCGGAGGGTCACCTGTGGGTAAAGGAGTGGTAATTGACCACCAAAACGGCCTAGTTACTTTGTACTGGCATATCCTCTAGTGTTAGTATAAAGATGTGCTGGCAATCCTCTTTCTCTTGCTAGGGTTATTATTTGTAAAACCAGTATTTGCTGGCGAACCACCAACTCAAATGGGCCCCGAGAATGGCTCAACAGTTTCGTCTTCATCTTTAAACTGGCAGGCTCCATCTTATTCACTTTATTCCTCTAATCCGTACAGAGTACAAATTCATATTGATCCCAGTTTTTCTCCTGTCTCAAGTATTTATAGAGACAGTTATAAAACAGCTACTACTTATACTCCTGCTCTATACCCAGGAACTTGGTATTGGCGGATAGAAGCAAGAGATTCAACTGGTACATGGAGTAGCTGGAGCAATACTTGGTCATTTAATTTAATTGAAGCAAACCCAACCCCTGCTCCTACTTCTTCACCCACTCCTACTGCCACTTCTACCCCTTTACCTACAAATTCTTCAACCTCATCTTTTTTAATTTCAAATATTCCTTCACAAATAAACTCTGGTCAACAATTTAGTGTATTAATTAATTTATCTTTACCAAATAATCCCAATAACACTTTTTACCTTAAAGGAGCTTTTAAAAAAGCTGATAGTACCAATTATTTTGGTCAGACGAAAGTTTCTGGAAACTGGGTAAAGAATGGCGGTAATTATTCCAGCCAATACTCTATAAATACAGACTCTTCCGGAAATTGGTCAGGTAACTTGGAGATTCAACCAGACAGTGAGGACTCTGGTTTTACAGGCACTGGTGATTATATTTTTAAAGTGGCAAGATATACCTCTGCTGGTTCAGGTCCCACCTGGAGTAATGAATCAGGTATTAAAATTACCGCTGTTGAAAATACTAACCAGGGCGGCATATCACCCGATAACTCATCATCCACTACTACCCCATTATCCTCACCGCAATTGGAACAATCAGCTAAAAGTAAAACTGCTGCCAATAAGTCAAAAAGTTATGATACACTAGTCTATCATAGTGCAACTGTGGCTGCTGCCACTACGTCTACTACTCCATCATCAACACCTGAAAAATTAGTTAAATCTCCACAACAAATAAATTTTTTATCCATCATAGGCAGTATTCTTGTTATAATTGGTATCATTCCCATAACTTATGCAATATATAACAAATTCGGAAAAAGAAACAAAGAAAGTAGCTGAAAGTTTGGCAAAATGGATGCAACAATCCCTTCGGCCACGAGCTCAGGGCCGAGTGGCTCACCATGGTAATATTGTGGCTTTAACAGGAGAGTTGGGTGCCGGAAAAACTACTTTTGTCCAGGGATTTGCAAAGGGTTTGGGGATTAAAGAAAAAATTATCTCCCCCACTTTTGTCTTAATCCGCCAGCATAAAATCCCAGATAATAACAAGGTTCTTTTTCATGTTGATTTGTATCGCCTAAATAATATGAAAGACTTAAAACAACTGGGGCTGGAAGAAATATGGTCAGACCCCAAAAATATTGTCTTAATAGAGTGGGCAGATAAAATCAAAAATTTATTACCGAAAGAGGTTATTAAAATCTATCTGAAAGTGGTTAATACTACTACCAGAAAAATTACACTTCATGGCTCGCTTTAATGATTTAAATCATTATATCAATTTATTCTTTTCTAATTTCCACCTCCAGCGGACCAACCCACTCTTTGGAAATAAATTCCATATCCTTAAAATCATTTTCCCAGGCCTGTCTCATTTTTATTCTGTCCGGTTCTTTAATTAAAAAAACCAAGCCGGATATATTTTCTTTTTTGCCTTGAAACTTTTCCTGGGAAGGTATATATCTTGGTTTATTAGGGGAATAAACATATTCTGCCGGAATAAACCCGTACTTTTTATTGCCATACCACCAAAAAAGGTATTGGTATGGATAATCATAAACTGAAGGCAGGTATGTATAAACTTTAAAGTTTTGTCCATTTGCATATTGGTAAACATAATCTATTGCCCCCAATTCATTTTTATACAAAGACGGGTCACTGTTTTCCCTAAATCTGTCTCTAAATAAAAAGTTAGAAATATTTGACAGGGAATAAATAATTAAAATAATGGCAACTATCATGGCTATTAATTTTCCTTTAAGGCTTAAATCCCAAAGTGTCTTAATTAAAAAACCGATTAAAATCACCAAAGCCGCTGCTTCTGCTCCCAAGTGCCAGGCATTTACACTCACCGGCAAAAAAAGGTAAAAGAGAAAAGGAAGGAGAATATAGACTGCGGAGACTACTATTAACAGCTCTTTCTTTTTAAAAGCATTAACAGTAGCGGGAATTAGAAAAATTAATATTAACAGAGTAAAAGTTTTATGATTCATCAAAGTTGCAGAAAATACACCTAAGAAACTTTCAAAAAGAGACTGTGAGCGAAGAATCAAATTATAACTTCCATCTATATTTCTTAGATAATTTATTATGGCGTTTGTCATAAAAAAATTGTGTCTAACTTCAAACAGGACTTGTGGCAATAAACAAAGTAGAAAGAATAAGGAACCCAGCCAGAAATTTTGAGTTTTTAAAAGATTTCTTTTAGTTATTAAAGTAGTTATAAAAATTATTGGAGGAATAAATAACCCGAAATTCATCTCAAAATTAAAAAATAATCCGCCCAGAAAAAAGGCTGATGAGATTAAGACCAATTTATTTGTTTGTAAATATTTATAAAGCAGGTATATGAAAAGCGGGCTGAGAAGAGGTACGGGATTCGGGTTAAAAGCATACTGGGTGGTAAGACCAATATAGTCAGATGCAATCCACACAAAACCTATTGGTATAATCAGCCATTTTGACCATTGGGAGATAATTTTTAAAAGAAAAAATCCCCCGATTGCCCATAAAATTATCTCCATCATAATTGAGGCATAAGGATCTCCTCCTGAAACTATGAAGGGTATTGTTAAAAGGTAATACCAGGCCGGGCCATTATACAAACCTTCAATTGCCGAAGTCGGACCTATCAACCTTAACTTACCCAAAACCACCATCTCCCTTACATCTACCATATCCCGTGCGTTATCCATATTAAAAAGAAAGTTTCCATGCCAAGTCATTAAAAGTTTATAGATAGTTCCCAATATTAAAATAAGAATAATCAATTTATTCATTTATTGGCTTTCTTTCCTGAACTCTTAAATCTCCAAATTTTTCCTCAGAAATTAACTCACTTTTGCTATCTTCGGATCCAATTTCCAGATGATAAATATTATCCGGGATGCCAACATGAGGCTCTATAATAAAGAAGGTTTTATCAAGGGGTTTATCTACTTTTTCCAAAACTTTATTTCCTAAAAGCCCTATTTGATCATGTCCATAAAATTTTGGCAAATATCCAAATTTTTTCTGACCATACCAGGAATATAAATAGGCCCATGTAGTATTAGTCCAAAGAGGCAGTGTTAGGGTATTGATTGAAAAAGACTGGCCTTCGGCCTTTTCATAAGTAAAGTCTATTAATTTCATTTGATTTTTTAAAACCATATCATTAGGTATTACTAAAATAATCTGTCCTAGGGGGGCATTTTTAAAGAAAGCGTACAGATTTGAAGAAAAAATTACTCCTATTAAGATAGCGGGAAATAATTTACTCCATTTAGCAGTAAGTTTTATTAAATTAATTACAGCTAAAATTGCACCAGATAAAAGCCCCACATTGACGTAAGTATTGCTGTGTCCCCCGAAAATAAAAATTGGCAGATTTGAAAATAAAATGAAAAGTATGAACTTTCCCTTTCTTAAAAAGAGTAGCACTAAAATTGCCAACAACCCTCCTAAAAATACATTAGTCGGGAAAAAATTATAAATAAAAATTTCCGTAAATCTATCTATATAGTTTAATAAAAGATCACTAAATTGAGACCTGAAATCAATCTGCGAAGACGTGGTAATATTTAAAAAACCCGAAAAAATGGATTGTACTGTTTTAAATTTAACAGCTGAAATAATAAATGTGCCCAGTCCCAAAAAAATAATCAGTAATGAAATAAATATTTGTCTAAGGTTTAGTTTGATTTTAAAAATATATCCAAATAAGGGTATCAGCAATAAAAGATAAATAAGGAAAAATTGGAATTGAAAAGAAAAAACAGCCATTAATGCGGCAAAATACAAACCTGACAATTTACCCTTTTGCCAAATTCTTAAAAAATAAAAAAATAAGACAACCGTTAAAACAGCAGGTGAGGGATTTGACAGCCAAGGGCCATATTGAGTTGCCTCAAAGGACAGGGCAAAAAGAGCTCCTGCCAAAATGACAAGTTTTAAATTTTTAAACAAATCTTTTGCCAGCAGCATGATCGGAATAACAGCTAAGGAATTTAAAAATGACAAGAAAAAGGCAGCAACTCTCGGGTCACCCTTTCCCAAACCATAAAGGGGAGCTAAAAGATAATAATATAAAGGGCCGTGAAACAGACCGGGGGTGGATGTTGGCGGCCCGATGATTTTTAAATCAAAGTTGTTCCAAATCTGCAAAGCCAAAAATGCATCTCTGGCCATATCGTAGTGAAAAGAAACTGACCCCTGGGGGATAAAAAGGGTTCTTAAGATAAAGGATAAAATTATTAGCAGTAAAATTGTAATTTTGAACATCGCAATCAAGATATACTAATCGTATTGGAAAATGCAACTTGCAACACTCTGCTGACTATTGTTTGCTTAATACAAAGGTAACCTCCATCCCCAGAAAAGAAAATATCTTATCTCTTATTTTAAAACCGGCATCTCCTATAATCTGCTCAAGTGCTTTATGATGAAAAGGGTGCAAATGAGCCCCTTTCCAAATTTTGCCTTTTGACTTTTCCCAAATAAACCAAACTAGTCTAAACAGTAAACTACCGGAATCCATCGTCAGAATCAAAATTCCATCTTTTTTTAAAACTCTTTTAATTTCCCTTAAACATTCCTTAGGGTTTTCTACATGCTCAATCGTTTCATAAAATAAGATCAGATCAAAGTAATTATTTTTAAAAGGTAGCTTTGCAGCGGAAGCAACTTTAAATTCTATAGAGGGGTAGGTTTTCCTGGCATATTTAATCGCCTCATCATAAATATCAATACCGAAATAGTTTGCCTTAGGAAATGTTGCAGCTATTTCTGAAATCATAAAGCCGCTGGCGCAGCCAACATCAAGACAATTTTTAAAATTGAGGTTGTTCAGTATATTTTTGGCAAGATTAATTTTATGGGAATGCCAAAGTTTTTGGAAAAGATTATTTTCCACACCCTGCTGATAGTAGGTCACCGGCACCTGACTCCAAATCTGATATAGCTTATGGTTTCTTAACTTACTCGATTGACTCATCTATTTTTCCATTTTCAATACTGTAAAGCCGGTAAAGATTTTTTCCTCAATTAATTTTCCTCTCTTAAGAGCCCAAAATTTCCCCTGATTTTTATAGATATCTGGTATCCTTGCAGTTTCACTAATAATCATATAAAAGATTTTTTCCTCATTAACTTTAGGGAGAAGGTCATAAGGATGGAGTTGATCCCCACCAAGCCATCCAGGTAGATATTGATAACGACTCTTCCCATACCATGAATAAAGATATGCCCACATGCCATTGTAATAAAGAGGGTAGGTAACCGCATTGATGGCAAACGGTTGTCCTCCTGATGCCAAATAGGTATAGTCAACAACTTGTAGTTGGTATTTAAGATATGAGGTTGAGTCGTAAATATTGTCAAATAATTTATAAGCTTCGTTCGGTCTTTGCAAAATTATATTGGTGTTGCTGCCAATAATCAGAAATATTATTGGTATTATCAGGTATAGATTATTCAATTTTGAAATAGCATATCCGGAAATTAAAGCTATGGCCGGCGGTAACCCGATTAAAAACCATGGTTTATCATGATATCCAATGAGCAATGTAGTTGCCGGGGCAAAAAGGTATATCAGTAAGAAGTAGATCCCCTTTTTTTCTTGTCTTGGGGTTTTATTTGAAAATAAGAAGTAAGCAAGAGTTAAAATAACAGCACCAGCCAAAAAAATACCAAGCTCCGGTTTTTGTGGAAATAAATTATTAGTAAAGTTTGTTAAAAAATCCTCAAAGAATAAATGTAATCTTTCTGTATAAGATAAACTGGTTGCTTCAGAAATATTGGAAAAGTTAAGTAAAGTTTTTACTCCTGCAAAATTCAGTTTAATCTCTGTAAGAATTAATGTTGAAATTACAACTAAAAAGCTTAAGGCTGATAAAAGAAGTAATTTTAAGTCTGGAATTTTCGGTCTGAAAACGAACCAATAAATTATTAAAATTAGTATGAGATATAAAAATGATAGATCAGTCTGTATGGATAGTCCCCCAGTTACGGCAGATAAAATTAGGCCCCATTTTTTGTGCTCGTAATAATTCCAAAGTCCAAGGAAAAAAAGAGGCACCAAAATTATTGCCACCGTATCAATTGTTAACCAATTGGAAAATTTAATAAATTCAAAGGATGAGGCGGCAATAATTGCAGCCAGAAGTGCGGGCAGACTTTTCTTAAAAATCAGTTTTGCAAAAATAAAAAGAATCAGAGCGCTTGATGCATTAAAAAAAATGTTCCAATAAACACTGATTAAGAAGTTTCCAGAGGAAAGTAAGAATGGAATCAGATTATAGTAATAATAAAATACTCCGTGATGAAGGTGGGGATCACCGTAAACAGCCCGTCCGATAATTGCTAAATTCCGATCCAAAGCAATAGTATAGGTATAAAGTTGGTCTTCGATTTGGTCATAATCAAATACTATATTGTAGCCTGCAATATTTTTATATCTTAAGAAAACTCCAAATGTAAAAATTAGCGAAAGTGTTAACAGAATAATTAATCTTTGTCTATTTATTACAAACATATTTTTATTATATGCTAAAATAAAATCCTTAGAATGAAGATACTTCTGACTGGTGGTGCCGGATTTATTGGCTCTCATGTTGCCAAAATGCTTTTGGAGCAGGGTCATATTGTCAGCATTGTTGATAATCTTTCTCATAGCAACAAAGACTCCGTTGATCCAAGAGCAACTTTTCACCAGGTAGATCTCTCCGCCCAAGCCAAACTTGAGGAAATTTTAACAGGACATGATGCGGTTATCCATATGGCCTCTTTAATAGAGGTAGGTGAATCTGTCAAAAGACCTGTTGAGTTTACTGAAAATAATATTCTGGGAACCGTAAAACTTTTGGAAGTAATGAAAAAAACAGGGGTGAAAAAGATGATCTTTTCCTCAAGCGCCTGTGTTTACGGTACTCCCAAAAAATTACCTATCACAGAAGATGACCCTTTAGGAGAGCAGGAAAATCCCTACGGCATCACTAAAGTGACAATGGAGCAGTTTTGTATTTTGTACCACAGACTTTTCGGATTTGATGTAACTATTTTGCGTTATTTTAACCCTTACGGCCCTGGGGAGGAACATATTCCGGAAACACACGCCATTCCGAATTTTGTGAGGGCTACGCTCACCAAACAACCAATTCCACTTTTTTGGAAAGGAGAGCAAGTGAGAGATTTTATTTATATTGATGACCTGGCTCAAGCCCACGTTTTACCTCTGAATCAGTCAGGTCTTCAGATATATAATGTAGGAACTGAAACCGGCTCCAAAGTTGCCGATGTTGTAAAAAAGATTTTTGAAATTGTCCGGTATGAAGTTCCAATTGAGGATAAAGGAGATAGAAAAGGAGATGTACCAGAATTAGTTGCATCTGCCCAAAAATTAAAAACAGAGTTAGGTTGGGAGGCAAAAGTAGGTCTGGAGGAAGGATTGAAAAGAACAATTGATTTTTTTAAAAAACTAAACCCTATACCCTAAACGCTATACCCTTATTTTCCGCTCCCGCCTTTTCTCCATTTAACAGAGGATAAAAATGGATAAAACATATCTTCTTTTTCATCAATTTCAAAACCGTCATCAGGGGATTTTGGCTTATACTCTCTCTGAATAAATTCAATGTCGGGAATATCTTCAATAATTGCAATCGGTTGGCTTTCCGAACCTTCCCCCATTTCCAAAACAGCAACTGTTGCCAGACTGTCCGGCATATTGGATGTCTCCATCTTAAACTCTCTGCCAAATAAATCTACTTTCCCTCTATAATCTTTTAATGGCTTAAAACCAAAGTAGCCGATTGAAATTCCAACAACTCCCCGTCTTAGGGGTACAAGCCTTGAGTCAGTAATGATAACCCCTAAATAATTTAGCTTAAATTTATTCTTTAAAAATTGCCATATTTTTTTTGCTGAATTTGCCGGATCTTTCGGCCAAAGGATAAAAAATTTATCACCATTACTTTCATCAACTCCGGATGAGGCAATCAGCATATTATTTTTAATTGTATGCAGTATATGACCACCAGGAGACTTTGCTCTTGGGATATATCTATCAGCTTCTTTTATTGCCAGCTCATCTTTGGTCGAATCTGCAAATGGAATACATCTGCCTTCCCCGATTGAGACAACTTTACTGGTTACGGCAACCACAGAATCTTCTTTTAATGATTTTATACAATCCAGGAGATCCCAAAGATGATCCTTGGGTGGCAAGAATTTTCTTGTTTTGATTGCGCGAACTGTCATGGTGTGATAGTTTAACATCTGTATGATACGATCTCAAATTTTACTTTTGGGTTTCATCCTTCTTTTATCATTTTTTTTCAGAACTTATCAGGTGGTGGAGCGGTTTGAATTTGCCCATGATGGAGATTTGTATTCCTGGATTGTTAAGGATATAGTAATAAATCACCACCCCAGACTGATTGGTCAGCTGACTTCTGCCCCGGGAATTTATATCGGACCCATCTTTTATTATTTATTAATCCCCTTTTTTATGATAACCCGCATGGATCCTATTGGGGCAGCTTTATTCGCAATTTTACTAGGTTTGACAACAACAATAAGTTACTACTGGGTTTTTTCCAGAATTTTTAAAAAAGGAGTGGGCTTAATAGGGGCATTCTTATACGCAGTGCTTCTGACTTCAGTTGGTTCAGACCGCTGGGTTGTCCCAACCATCACAACATCACTTTGGGCTGTCTGGTATTTTTATACACTTATCATGCTCTCCCGCGGAAAATTTTACATATTTTGGTTGCTGGGGATTTTAATTGGACTTATCTGGCATATTCATATTGCCTTAATCCCCACCCTTTTGGCAGTCCCTGCCGCAATATTTTTATCCAGAAAAATTCCGAATTTTAAACAAATATCAATATTTTTGATTTCTCTTTTTATAACATCCATACCTTTAATTTTATTTGAATTCAAACATAACTTTATTCAAACCTTGAGCTTAATTGAAAATTTTACTTTCCGCCAAGAAGGCGGACCAACCGGATTTTATAGAATCCAGCTTGTTTTGGGAATGATTACTAAAAATATCAATCAGCTGCTTTTTGCGCCAAATTCCTTCAATTTAACAAACAATTTATTATTTACAGCAGCATTTTTATTATCGGGAATATTGTTAATAAAAACAAAATTAATCTCTTTTAAAGAAACAGTTTCCCTTTATGCCTGGATCATTGGCCCCATTTTATTTTTTTCCCTGTCTTCTGCTCCTGTTTCGGAATATTATTTTACCAATACAAACGTAATGTTTATTGCAGGTATTGCTCTGGCGTTTTATTATCTGTTGAGACGATTTAAAAAAGAAATTTTGGTATTGGCGTTACTTTTGTTAATACCTCTTAAAAATTTTTATTTTCTTACAACACAAAACTATTACAACAAGGGTTATCTGGAGAAAAAAAGTGTTGTTGACTTTATTGTTGATGATGCAAGGGTTAAAAAATTCCCCTGCTTTTCCATAAATTATATTACCTCTTTTGGGGAGAATACGGGTTTTCGCTACTTTTTCTATTTAAAAAACGCCCATATTGCCGTTGCGGGCAGAGGCAGTCCGGTTTATTCCATAGTAATCCCTGATGAATATGCAAAAGCGGAGGTAAAAGTTAAGTTTGGCCACATCGGAGTAATTACGCCTCAAGAAATCCCCTCGCATGAGTTAATGAAAGATGCCTGCTCAGGAGCAAATACCAATATTACTGACCCCCTATTTGGTTATGTAGAGTAAGTATTGCTTTTGGAAGAAGCGACAGCAAATCTGACGCCAAACTTCCCGCGTTACCTATTTTTTCTTTTAATATCTCACCTGTCAAACCATGGATATAAACCCCCACACAAGCTGCATCAAAATTATTTAATCCTTGGGCTAAAAATCCTGCAATCACTCCTGACAAAACATCTCCTGTTCCGGCAGTAGCAAGTGCCGGATTTGCAAAAGGACTTAAACCTACTTCCCCGCCAGGGGAGGCAATAATAGTATTTGCTCCTTTTAAAACCACTGCCTGATTCCATTTTTTGGCAAAAGTCTGGGCAACATTCACTCTGTCAGATTGGATCTGATCTAAACTTTTACCAGTTAATCTGGCCATCTCGCCTGGATGAGGAGTTAATATGACATTAGCATTTAATCTCTTCCACCACTGATCTATTTTGGATAATATGTTTAACCCATCCCCATCAATTACAGCAGGTGGTAATTCTCTTTCTAAAAGTTGTTCCACAAATTTGGTAGTTTGCTCGCTTTGCCCTAAACCTGGGCCTAAAAGTAAAACATTAAAGTCTCTTATTTTTTCAAACACTTCACCATAATCTAAAAATGTCACCTCTGGTAATTTTTTGGACACTATGATTTTTACAACCTCATCAGTTACCAAGCTTACCAGTCCGCCACCCACTCTGTATGCAGCTGCACAGGATAAATATGCTGCTCCAGGATAATTTTCTGACCCGGCAATTACTAAAACTTTGCCAAATGTCCCCTTATTTGCATCTTTTGGCCTTTTAGGTAACTTATTAGCCACCCATTCTTTAGTTAACTTTTCAGCTTTAAGCATTATATATATTAAAACACACCGGGTGTTATTTTAAGCAAAGTTATCTTCTCTTTTGGGAACGGCTACGAAGCGTGGGATAGGTAATAATAGCTATAGCTAAAACCATAATGGCTATAGCTAAAATTCCAGTGTTATAAAGTTGCAGCAAAATATCTGAAAATGTCATCGTAGCCTCTCTTTCGCCCTTAATAATACCAAAGCCATGTATGTACAGACAAGTCCCCAAAATAAACCTAGTAAGATTTTAAATAATCCAGTTCCAGGATTATCAGGTATGCTTGGTGAGGGTAATATAGCCAAAATAAATGCTGCTCTGGCTAAGTCAAAAGAAAGCTTAGCCAGCCCATCAAGCTGATCAGCATTAAGCTCATTAAACATTTGGATCATATTTTAACCTTAATTTGGATAGTGACAGCGCTTGTATTTTTTGCCAGATCCACACCAACATGGATCATTTCTGCCTACTTTCCCATGAGGCTTGGTTAATTGTCCCTGGTTGCCATACACTTGTTCAGATACTATCCCATCTCTTTCAATTGTAACTTTGGTGACTCCGCCTTCTTCTCCCAGAATCTGATCCAAGGGCTTTCCCTCAGCCACTCCTTTAATCTCCTCTTTTTCAGTTTCAACACCAACCTCTATTTCCGGATGTTTTTCTTCCACTGCTATTGGTTGAGACTGAACTATTGGTGCCTGCCCTTGTACTGCAACTTTAAAGATCCGATGAACTATTTCATAATCTATTTCCACCATCAGTTTTTCAAATAACTCAAACCCTTCCCTTTTATACTCAATTAAAGGATCTCTTTGGGCATAACCTCGGAGTCCTATACCTGATCTTAAATCATCCATAGTATCCAGATGCTCAACCCAAAGAGTATCTATGGTATTAAGGTACACAAACACCTCCATTTGTCTTGCCAGATCCTCACCCACCTGCTTTTCTCTTTCTTCATAAAAGTGTCTTGTCAGATCTGATAAAAACTTGATAACCTCATCCGTATTTGACAGACCGGTTAGTTGTTTTCCTATTTGCTTTTGGCTCTCCAAATCAAGGGGAATGATTGTCACAAACTCTTCAATAATTTTTTGATGATTAATGCCCTCCTCGGAATATATTGTGACAAGATTGGATATCTCTTTTTCCACCTTTTCCAAAATTTCACCTCTTAAAGTTAAATCCTTACTTTCCGCAGTTTCTAAAACCTTCTTTCTAACCTCATAAATAATCTGTCTTTGCTGATTCATCACGTCATCATATTCAACAGTATGTTTTCTGATATCAAAATTGTGACCCTCCACTTTTTTCTGTGCCCCTTCAATTGCCTTGGAAACCAAACCATGCTCAATTGGCATATTTTCATCCATTTTCAGAAAATCCATCACCTTGGAAACCTGTTCCCCTCCAAAAATCCTCATTAAATCATCTTCCAGTGACACAAAAAACCTGGTCTCCCCGAGATCTCCCTGGCGACCTGATCGACCTCTTAGCTGGTTGTCAATTCTTCTTGACTCGTGCCGTTCCGTACCAACTACATACAATCCTCCCGATTTATCCACCCCTTTGCCCAAAATAATATCCACTCCCCTTCCCGCCATGTTAGTTGCAACGGTAACAGCTCCTTTTTCTCCAGCTTTGGCAATAATTTCCGCTTCTTTTTCGTGATTTTTGGCATTAAGTAAGGCATGTGAGATGCCTTTTCTTTTTAAAAGCGCTGATAAGAACTCATTTTTCTCAATAGAGGTTGTTCCAACCAAGACTGGCTGACCTTTTTTGTTGGTCTCCTCAATTAAATTGGCAACAGCGGTGTATTTGGCAGACTGAGTTTTATAAATAGTATCTGGATGATCTTTTCTTATCATTTGCTTATTGGTGGGAATAACTATCACTTCCAGTTTATAAATTTTGTTAAACTCCTCTGCCTCAGTTGCGGCAGTACCTGTCATACCTGAAAGTTTTGCATACATCCTGAAATAATTTTGGAAAGAGATTGTGGCCATGGTTTGGGACTCCTGCTGGATGGAAACTCCCTCTTTAGCTTCAATTGCCTGGTGCAAACCTTCCGAATATCTCCTTCCCAACATCAACCTTCCGGTAAACTCATCAACAATTATTACTTCCCCATCTTTCACCACATAATCTTTATCTTTTTCAAAAAGTGTTTTGGCTTTTAAAGCTTGTTCCAGATGATGAAGGGTAGAGAAATCTTTTTCATATAAATTATCCACCCCGAGCATTTTTTCTATTTTTAAGGTTCCGTGTTCTGTTAAATGCGCGGTTTTTAATTTTTCATCAACAACATAATCGGAGCTTGTAAGCGAATTGATAATTTTGGCAAATTCAAAGTATTTTTCCGTTGCTTCTTGGGCAGGTTGGGAAATAATTAAAGGGGTTCTTGCCTCATCTATTAAAATTGAATCCACCTCATCAACAATTGCGAAAAAATGTCCTCTTTGCACTTGATCTGACAATTTAAAAACCATATTGTCCCGCAGATAATCAAACCCAAATTCATTGTTGGTGCCATAAGTAATATCCGCCCCATATGCCTCTTTTCTGGTAATCGGACGAAGGTGTAGTAATCTTTTGTCATCATGGGAGGTATTTTTATATTTGGGGTCGTAAATATATGCGGCCTCATGGACAATAGTGGCGCAAGTTGCGCCCAAGGCGTCAAAAACAGGTCCCATCCAACCGCAGTCCCTCATAGCCAAATAATCATTAACTGTCACCAAATGCACCCCTTTTGAGGAAATTGCATTTAAAAACATTGCCGGAGTTGCAGACAAAGTTTTTCCCTCTCCGGTTTTTTGTTCGGCTATCTTACCCTGATGCAGTACAATTGCCGACATCATTTGTACATCAAAATGGCGCTGTTTTATATTGCGCCTTGCTACCTCTCGAACCAGAGCAAAGGCTTCCGGCAACAACTCATCCAGACTTTTGCCTCTTTCGTGCAAAGCCTTAAGCTCTGCAAATTTTCCTTTTAACTGTTTATCCGAAAGAGTGGCAGTCTTTTTTTCCAGACTATTAATACTTTCAACCAAAGGTTTAAGTTTATTAATCTCTCTCTCGTTTGAATCCAAAAGTTTACCCAATATCCCTAACATAGTTTGTAATATTATACAATTTCTCCTGTCTCATTGACATTTCTAAGCTGCTCTTATACACTAACAATAGTTTAAAAGCCTTGCCCAAATGGATAATTCAAACAGTCCAAATAATCCCACTGATCCGCAAAATAGAGCGCCTGTTCCAGGTAGCGTTCCTCCAGCTCCACAAGATACCAATCCGTTTACATCCACACCAGCACAGCCTATTTTTACACCTCCTATGCCAAATCCTCAGCCGGCTTGGCCTACTCAAAGCGCCCAACCTTCTCCATCCCAACCCTCCTCAGCTTGGGAACAGCCTCAAACTAACCCAACCCCACTATCTCCCTGGACTGTACCACAAACTTCGCCTATTCCCCCGGCACCGGAACCAACTCCTTTTCAATCGGAACCAACCCCACTGTCAAGAGAGCAACCGGATTTATCAGCCAATCCTCAAATGTACCCGCAAAATCCTGTTTTCCCGACCTCCCCCCAGCCAAGTCAGACTTGGCCCCAGCCGGCTACAGCTCAACCAGAATCCACAAGCTTTCCCCAGGATACCTCAACATGGAGTGTTCCACCCCCAACTCCTCCTCAATCAGAGCCAACCCCCTCAGAACCTACTCCAACCTTTACACCACCCCTCCAGCCTCATCTTTCTCCTTTGGATAATCCCTTGGGCGCGCCTATGCAACCTCCCGCTATCGATGATCCCATTCAGGCAGGTCCGCCTGAATGGTCACCATCACCTCAACCCGCTCAAGAGACGGCTCAAGGCGTACCAACGGATCTGTCCCATCTGATATCCAATAACGGCTCTTTGGAGCAAACTCCCTCAGAAGCAGGACAACCACCCACTGCAGAAACTTTAATTGTCCCCAATACTGCTTCAGCGGAAATTCCCAGTCTTCCGACCGAGGAAAGAAAAGGCATACCAAAATGGCTGATTGGGATTGGCATTGGACTTTTGATTCTGGTGGCAGGGGCGTCTGCCTACTTTATCTTAGGGTTAGGCCAGACCCCTCAAACCTCATCTGTGCCGGCCACAACTCAGACTCAAACTTCTCAAATTAAACCTCCTCCACCTGTTGCAACTCCACTTCCTCAGGCCACACCGGCAGCCGAAACAGATTCTGCCAACTTTGGCCAGCTGGAGGGAACACAACAAGCCACCTCAGCAGCAGATTTGATCAGACAAAGACAACAGCAGCAAACTACCCCTTAATTTAAGTTTTGTGGATATATTTTAACCAAAGATTTCTAAATAGTGGAACTGATAGGGTGGATAAGACAAATGCTATGGCAGGTACAATGGCATTAATAAATGGTTTCGATATACCGGCAAATAAAAAGAATAAGGCTATAACCAGATAGGTGAAAAGTACCACCATTATCCTTCTGGTCCAACTGGTTTCCCATTCCTTTTCAGTTTCTACTCTCTTATTTCTTTGTTTGATAAGTTCTATCTCTTTTTCTAAATCAGCAATTGTGGCCATTTATTTGGGTTTAATTTCGGAGAATCCGGTATATTTTTGTAAAACTTCCGGGATTTTGATGGAGCCATCCTCAAGTTGGAAGTTCTCCAGCAGGGCAATTAAAATCCTGGGAGAGGCAATGGCAGTATTATTTAAGGCATGACAAAATTTAGTTTGCCCATCTGTATCGCGATATTTAATCTTTAATCTTCTGGTTTGAAAATCCGCTACATATGAATTGGAATGAGTCTCACCGTAGTTTTCTCTTGACGGCATCCAAGTTTCAATATCATAAGTTAGAGCGGATTTTTTACCGGTATCTTGTGACGACAAACAAACTACTTGATAGGCAAGGCCAAGCTCTTGCAAAATCCCTTCTGCATTATCTTGTAAATCTTCAAAAAAGCCTAAGGATTCCTTTTCATCAGCCTCACATAAAATTACTTGTTCTACTTTATAAAACTCATGTACCCTATACAGTCCCTTCGTATCCTTTCCATAAGAACCAATCTCTGTTCTGAAACAAGCAGAGAGCGCTACATATTTTTTAGGCAAATCTTTTATATCAAAAGTCTCATCTGCATGTAATGCCATCAAAGGAATTTCTGCTGTTCCCACCAAATATTCATCATCGCCTAACTTGTATGTATCTTCCTCATACCAGGGAAATTGTCCTCCTCCTAAAAGTGCCAAACTTTTATTTACAATAGGAGGAACTATAACTCGAAAACCTTTTTGGCCAATTATATCCAAAGCAAAATTTAATACAGCCCAATGCAGCCTGGCTCCCTCGTTTTTTAAGAAGTAACCCCTAAATCCTCCCACCTTTACTCCCCTGTCAAAATCTATAATATCCAGACTTTTTCCCAATGCGATATGGTCTTTTATTTTAAAAGGAAATTTAGGCGGACTGCCTTCTTTTCTGATAACTTTGTTTTTAGATGCATCTCCGATTGGCACCTCATCCATTAGAATATTGGGAACTTGAAGCATGAGTATATTCCACTCTTTTTCCACATTCTCCAATTCTTTTTCTAATCCTCCCAACTCTTCTTTTATTTTCTTACCAGTTTCTATATCTTTGGCTTGGGCAGCTTGATTTCTCTTGGCTCTTAAATCATCAACCTTTTGTATAAGTTCTCTTCTTTGGCTATCCAACTGGAGTAATTTATCCAAATCTATGTTAGCTTTTCTGGCCTCCACAGACTTTTTAACCTTATCTTTATTTTCTCTTATGAAATTAATGTCTAACATAGTTAGTGATCCTGCCAATCTCTGGCCGGTTCTATCTCTCCTGACAAAATTAGATCCACTGCTTTTTTATGCCAATCAAATTTTGTAATATGATACACCTGTTTAAAATATTTTAGCGCATCTTGCGCTCCGGGTACACCTTTGGCTTGAGCCAAAGCATCTAAATTATCAGCTGCTTTAACTACTCTGGCTTCTATTGTTTTTCTGTCATTATATTCTTCAACCAATTTTATAATCTCTTCTTTAGAGTCTAGTCCGGAAACCAAAGCTTTAACTCCCTCTTCTTCAATATTTTTAAAAACACCTCCGGCCATACCTTTAACAAAAGTCCCCACATCCCCAACTATTGTCTCCCCAATATCATGTACCAAGGCCATTTTCAAAACTTTTTCGCAATCTACCTTCTGCCCTTCTTTCTTCAGTTGCTTGGCCAGAAAATAAGAGAGAAGGGCAGTGGAAAAAGAATGTGCGGCCACCGAATCCGCCTCATTTCTTTTAAACCCCATGGCAATAAAACCCTGACGGGGTAATTCCTTTGCCCATTGCAGCGTTAAAAAAACCTTTAATATTTTTTTAAGGTCATTTAATTTCATAATCCCAATTCATCAGATATTCCCTGCATTGCTTTAAGAGCAATTCCCACAAATTCTTCCAAAGGAATATTTAGCTCTTTCTCGCAAGCTTTTATCTGCTCTCTTTTTGCACCAGCTGCAAAGCTTTTCTGGTCAAACTTTTTCATAACTGATTCCACAGTAACTGATGCTAACTTTTTGTCCGGTCTCACCAGTGCCACCGCTGTAATCAGCCCAGATAATTCATCCGCTGCATATACACTTTTTTCCATTAAATTATCTCTGGTTTCTTTTATTCCATCATGATGAGCTTTTATACCTTCAATAATTCTCTCCGATACTCCAAGTGGTCTTAATTTTTCTGCAGTAACTAAAGTATGACGAGTTGGGTCTTTTTCCACCAATTCATAATCTGCATCATGAAGTAACCCCACAATTGCCCACTCATCCTCATTAAATTCTTCCATATTGTCATTCCCGCGAATACGGGAATCCATATTATTTATGGATCCCCGATCGGGTCGGGGATGACGATCATGTAGATATTTACAAAGCGCTCTCATTACTGCTTCCACAGCCAATCCATGCTTTTGCAAGTTTTTGCTCTTAAGCATTTCTGTCATTAATTTGTAAGCTTCATCTCTAGTCATAATATTTATGATAACAATTTGTCGCACGTACTATAAATTGTTATTCAGTAATTACTCTCCTTTTCTTTTCTTTCCCGCTTGCGGGATGGGACGGACGGAGGGTTGGAAATAAAATAACTTCAGCAATACTTGGGTTATTAGTCAGTAGCATTACCATTCTATCAATTCCCAATCCTAAACCTCCTGTTGGGGGTATGCCATATTCCATGGCTTCCAAATAAGCTTTATCCATAGGATGAGCTTCTTCATCTCCTGATTTGGCAGCTTTTAATTGCTCCTCAAAAAATTCTTTTTGGACAATTGGATCATTTAACTCAGAGTAGGCATTACCTACCTCAAATCCAGCAATATATGGCTCAAATCTTTCAATTAAATCGGGTTGTGACTCTTTTTGTTTACAAAGAGCAGTGGTTTCTTTGGGAAAATCATAAACAAAGGTAGGTTGAATAAGATTTGGTTCAACCAATTCAAAAAGAGTAGCAATAGCCACTCCTCTATTAAATCCTGCTGCCACACCAGTCAAAGTTGGTTTATCCTCTAGTTCCAGATTATTTTTTTTCAGCAAAGCCCTAATCTCTTGATCTGTTAATTTATCTATATCTACACCCGCATATTTTTTAATAGCTTCTTTCATGGTAATTCTTTTCCAAGGCGCTTTTAGATCAATCTTATGACTACCAAAAGTGATTTTAGTAGTACCTAAAACTTTTGAAGCCACTTCCTGATAAAGATCTTCTGTCAATTTCATCATATCTTGATAATCTGCATAAGCCCAATAACATTCCATCATAGTAAACTCGGGATTATGAGATTTATCAATACCTTCATTGCGGAAATCCTTATCTATTTCATAAACCTTTTCGAATCCTCCTATAATTAATCTTTTTAAGTATAGTTCATCAGAAATTTTGAGAAAAAAATCATAACCTAGAGTATTATGGCGAGTTTTAAATGGTCTGGCATTTGCTCCTCCATAAACTTCTTGTAAAGTTGGGGTCTCAACTTCTAAAAAATCTCTTTGGTCTAAAAATCCTCTCACAGCAGTGATAATTTTTGTTCTCTTAATAAAGGTTTCTTTAACAACAGGATTCATTAAAAGATCTACATATCTTCTTCTGTATCTTTCCTCCACATCTTTTAATCCATACCAGCTGGATGGCAAAGGCCTTAAACTTTTTGTGAGCAATTTAAAATCAGAAACTCTGACAGAGATTTCTCCTGCTTGGGTTTTAAAAATTTCACCGCTACATTCTATAAAATCCCCCAAATCCAAATTTGTTAAAAACTCATATTTTTCACCAGTTAATTCTTCCTGAGAAAAAAATAGTTGAATTTTGCCTGTTGCATCTTCAATATCTGCAAAGGTGATTTTTCCATGAGGACGAAGTGATCTAATCCTGCCTGCAACAGTGACCTTTTTACCCATCATTTTCCGGGCAATGGAAATTGTATGCTTACGATTGGATTTTGAAGGATAAGGATTAATCCCCAACCTTTGAATATTTTTTAACTTCTTTAATCTTTCCTTTTGTAAATCCTCTAAAGCCATGTGTAAAGTATACCTGAAGCTAATATTTTTTAAAAGAAGAAATTAGACTGGTTCAACTGCACGTAATTATGCAGCAACTCTAGATACAACAGGGTCGCCTGCTTTAATGTCATAAACCACAATCACTACATCACCCTGAGGTATGTTCATATCCAAACCATCAGGATAAGTACTAATCATTTCACCATAAATCTGATCAGCTAGAACACTTCGGCCAGGTATATAGCTCTGATTTGGCCCTATGTCCCGTAATTCACCTCTACAAACACCTGTGAGATTATTAAGGGATGTTGTATTTGGCAGAAAAAGAGAATGTATTTCTTTAACTACTCGTTGAGGCCCTGAAAGCATTACATAACGACCACCTCCTTTAAGACCTTCACGTCTAAAGAGGGGGCGGACATTATCAGTATTTTCAGATCTTACGATTGAAGCCAATGATACCGGACTCCCAGTATATAACGCACCATAAGCTAGAGGCTTTTGATGTAATCTCCTAAGTTCGTCATTATGTATCTTAATCACTTGATCTAAAGCATTAGTTCCCAAACCTTGCCCTTCATGAGCTGCTGTAAATGCCCTGGATGAATATACTACAGAATCTCCTCTAATAACCAGTCTGGGAAATACTCCATAACCTACATACTCATCTTCATACCTAGCCAGCATTAATATTGATCTTGGATGACTTAAAGTCATTGTTACTCTTGCTGAAGCCATAGCTTGATCTCTGTAGGGATATGTTTTCAAATACAAACCCGGCACAATATTTTCTACCAATTCCCTACATTCTGGTATTCCTAAAAAACCAGTCCTTGTAGCACCACTATTGTGTACTTCCCAAATATAAGGTTTATTATCCCTACTACCTTGAAAGGGGATTTCTATTGGATATGAAGGACTTTCAACATGACCTTGACCCATATTAGAGTGGAATTCTACCTCTTTTTAGAAAATATTGCAACAATTAAGTGAGATTCCATCTTGACTTTTGAAAATAGCCATACTTTTTAATAAAAATCGCTGCCTCTTTCCTGGTACCAGATGAAAGTAGGTATTCTAGTTCATAAGATAGATCATGTAATGATACAAAAATTTTTGTGAAATTTGGGATAGCCAATCCTTGATATTGTTTTAGGGCTCCGCTTTTAATCATATAATTAACAAAAATAGCTCCTCCTGTAGCATAATTCACCCAAGATTTAGTTTCTTTACTCTGCTCTATCAGATAAAAACCTCTACAGATAAAGGCAACCACCATCTGTTCTAGTTCTTTATTAGTAATGATATCTTTCAGTAATAAAGATCCTGCCATTCTTAATCCTAAAATAGTAGCGCATAACTCATAAATAGGAGACAGAAGATCCTGTAGGTTTTTGGCGGCATTTTTATAATATAAGTAATTATGTGCCAACTCATGTAAAGCTATATAGCTGATATTACCTTTTCTTAAATCTGCCTTACTAAACCCTTTCCTGAAGACTACTGAGAAAATTTTATTAAAGGCAGGTAGAATTTGTTCGTTTATTCGTAACTCATTCACTAGAGGAAAAAGGGTAATCTCTGAGCCATACTTTTCCACAAAACTCAGATTCATCGGCATATTCACTCCCACAAACTTTGTTCTGGCCATATGCCCTGAAAAGATAATAACATCATCTATCTTAACCTTAACTCTATTAGGGTTTTCTAATCTTTGATCAGGCACTAAAGCCTCTCTTCTAGTTGAAAGGATAATCTGTTTATAATAGTTAAATCTCTTTGTCTTTTCTGTATTAACTACCCCTATCCATGACTGGTAAGAAGCTTTGGCAAAAAACAGTCGATCATCAAAATGCTCAACAGGGCCAATGGAAATATCTAAAATATAGGGTTTCATTTTTAACCAAGCCACAATTGCATCTTCATAACTACCATCTAATAATGCTTTTGCTTGCAGCTTTAAAAATCTAGCAAATTGTTTATTTTCTGTTAGTTTACTTGCTGTCTCCAGCTTTTCTGCAATTGGTTTGAGGAATTTTGCATATTTAATATGGTATGGAACAGATATAATCTTCCCATCAGTGCTCTCCAAAACAGTATAAGGAGAGAGAATATCAGGATCTTTTTTAGCGGCTTTTTCTATCTTTTCCTTGCTTATCCCTTGGTTTATCTGTTTTTCCTGCACAAGATAAAGAGGCGCAATTAGCTTTCCTGCTTCAACTAGCAGTTTTAACACCGCTTTCTCGTTTTTAGAAAGTTTAGGCAGTTTTGGATTAAATAAAATTAAAGGTAAATTATTTTTCATAATCATTTAATCTCCAATACTTTACACTTGTATCTGACTATTGGGGTTGTCACCTCTACCACTTCTCCCTCTTTAGCACCCAGTAATGACAATCCTAAAGGAGACTCGTTAGAAATCCTTTTTTTGGAAGGATCTGCTTCCACCCTTCCCACAATGGTAAATTCATCAATCCCATCATCCATCTCAATTTTGACTGTTGAACCAATCACCACAAAGTCAGCTGCATGATCTTTTTCTATAACTTTGGCGTCTTTTAAGATATCCTCCAGTTCTGAAATTCTGTTTTCCATTAAGTTCTGCTCCTCCAATGCCGCATCATACTCTGAATTCTCAGCCAGATCCCCGTATTCCCTGGCCTGCTGTATTCTCTCCGCTATTTGAAATCTTTTAACTGTTTTTAAAAATTCCAGTTCTTTTTTGACATCAGTCAGCCCCTTGGGGGTCAAGTATGCGCCTTTTGCTGATTTTGTGGAATTCGTCCTTGGTATTTTAGACATTTAATTTTTGGGCAAATTGGGCAAATTTTATGCTAATTTGAAACATAAGTCAATCATTGCAACTGGCGGCCCCAAGGGGATTTGAACCCCTGATCTTCTGAATGAGAATCAGATATCCTAAGCCGCTAGACGATGGGGCCAAGTTTTATAAAATTATACCAAGATCAGACATTGACCTCAACCTTAGCCTCTGTTACTCTAAATTAATAATGTTCAAACCAACTCTTAAAGCAAAACTGATCTTGCTGATTTTTCTTGTCAGCCTGACTCCTTTGGCTATCTTTCAGCTTACCTCACTGAATACCCCTTTAATGTGGGTTTTTCCCATATCCTTGGCAATTATTGCCTCACTGCTTTGTATCTTAATTTTAAAACCCTTATCCAAAATAGTGGAGGGGGCAAAGATTTTCGGGGAAGGTAATTTGAATTACAGACTGGATATCAAATCAGGCGATGAACTGGAAGAAGTAGCCAACTCTTTTAATCAGCTGGTGGAAAAACTGGCCCGGGAATTTCAACAACTTGAAGGCGATAAGGATGCTGTTTCCGTGGAAAGAAATAAAATTGATGCTGTGCTTTCCTCAATCATTGATGGAATTATTGCTCTGGACTTTAACAAAAATGTGATGTTTATAAACACCTCTGCCGAAGAGCTTACCGGATATTCACAACAGGAAGTTGAAAGAAAACCTCTGGAACAATTGATACACCTTTTTTCCGACTCTGAAGAGATTTTTCCCAAAACTTATTGTCAGACAAGTTTTAACCAGCCGGTCAAACTGGTAGGGAAAAACGGCAAAAAGGCCAACATTAACCTGTCTGCCTCTTCCGTGCAGGGAAGCGCCCAAACAAACTTAGGGTGTATTTTGATCCTACATGATCTTGCCAAAGAAGAAGAGTTGGAACAAATGAAGCTGGATTTTGTTTCCATGGCCTCGCATGAGTTGAAAACCCCTTTAACCTCAATCATCGGCTATTTATCCGTTTTTATTGGGGAAAATAAAGACAAGATTGCCAAAAGCGAACTTGATCTTTTGCAAAAAAGCCTCATCTCTTCCCAGCAGCTTCTTAGCCTGGTGCAAAATATCCTAAATGTTAACAAAATAGAGAGGGAGCAGTTGTCGGTTGCTGTGCAACCATTGGACTATATCCCGATTCTTGCAAAAGCCGTGGCAGATTTACAAAATCAGGCCACCCAAAAAAATATTGTTCTTACCTTACACCAGAGCGCAGCTGCCTTGCCTAAGGTTCTGGCAGATCCGATCAGGATTTCTGAAGTTATGACAAACCTTGTGGCAAATGCCATAAACTATACTAATGCCGGAGGTAAAGTTGATGTGGAGGTGCAAATCTCTCCTACGGAGGTAACAACAATTATTCAGGACTCAGGAGTGGGAATACCCAAAGAAGCTATCCCTCATCTATTCAGCAAATTTTTCCGAGTCTCAAACCAGACCCAACAGGCCAGCAAAGGAACGGGCTTAGGTTTGTATATTACCAAATCAATCATCACTAAATTAAACGGCAGAATTTGGGTTGAATCAGAAGTGGGAAAAGGTTCTAAATTCTCATTTACCCTACCTCTTCAGTTACATACCAGTTCTTTGGACAGCAGTAAATTTGTGGGACAGGCCATAAAAACAGGTCAGCTGAATTATTGACCACGTTCAGTTTACATGAACCACGTTCAGTTTACATGAACGTGGTTGAAAAAATAAATGCTTTTATAATAGAATTAACTGTAATGGGTCCATCTCCTAAGAAAATATTGCTTGTTGAAGACGAGGATTTTATCAGGGAATTATACGTCCGGCAATTAACCAATGCCGGGTTTTCTGTTAAGTTCGCAGTTGACGGGCAGTCGGGTTTGAATATGCTAAGATCTGAAACTTTTGACCTGCTGCTTTTGGATATCATGCTGCCGGGGATGAATGGACTACAACTTTTAAGAGAATTTAAAACCCAAAACCCTGCCTCTAAAATGATTACCATCCTTTTAACAAATTTGGGGCAGGAGGCAGTGATCAAAGAAGGGTTTGAACTGGGAGCTCAAGCTTACTTAATCAAAGCATCATATACTCCGGATCAAGTGGTTAATGAAGTAAAAAACGCCCTCATGGGTGGCCAACCCGCTCCACTCCCCACTCCAAGCCAGTAGTAGAGTTACCGTAAGACAGAATTTAGCGGAGGAATGGGACCAATAACAAAGCTACTATATTAACCACCTTAATCATGGGATTGATAGCGGGTCCTGCTGTATCCTTATACGGATCACCGACTGTATCTCCTGTGACTGCTGCTTTGTGAGCCTCAGAGCCTTTACCCCCAAATTTACCTGTTTCTATATATTTTTTGGCATTATCCCAGGCAGCCCCTCCTGTGGTCATGGAAACTGCCACAAATATCCCTGTCACTATTGATCCAACCAACATTCCGCCCAAAGCAACAGGCCCTAACACAAATCCCACCATAACAGGAGAAAGAACCGGAATCAGGGCTGGAATGAGCATCTCTTTTTGAGCGGAGGAGGTCACAATTTCCACGCATTTGGCATAATCTGGCTTGGCGCTACCATCCATTATCCCTTTGATTGTTTTAAACTGCCTTCTGACCTCCTCAACAACAGCTCCCCCTGCTTTCCCCACTGCCTCCATGGCAAAGGAAGCAAAAATATACGGCAGAGCCCCGCCAATAAACAGTCCGATCAAAACATTGGGATCTGACAAAGAAAAATTCAGCTGAGAAGTAGCAGAAGTAAATTCTTCTGCAAAGGAAGCAAATAAAACCAGCGCTGCCAAAGCAGCCGAACCTATGGCATAACCTTTGGTAACTGCTTTGGTGGTGTTACCAACAGCATCCAGAGGGTCTGTCACATCTCTCACCTTTTGAGGCAAACCGGACATTTCGGCAATACCTCCTGCATTATCAGTAATTGGTCCAAAGGCATCGATCGCCACCACCATACCTGCCAAAGAAAGCATGGTTACTCCGGCCAAGGCTATTCCGTACAACCCTGCCAAAGAAAAACTAATCAGCACCGCAGCTGAGATCAAAATAACCGGCCAAAAAGTTGATTTCATAGAAAGCGCCAGACCTGCAATAATGTTGGTGGCATGTCCGGTTTTGGAAGCGGAAGCAAGATTTTGCACCGGAGCGTATTTAGTGCCTGTGTAATATTCTGTGATAAAAACCATTCCCGCTGTCACCAAAACTCCAATCATTGAGGCAAGGTATAAATTAAAAGTAAGATACAATCCATTTTCCCCCATCAGAGCCGTAGTGATGGGATAGAAAAATATGGCGCAAAAGACCACTGTGGCAATCAACCCTTTATACAAAGCGCCCATGATGCTTTTCCCCGCTTCGTGAGGCGGGCCGGTCAGCCTGACAAAAAATGAGCCCAAAACTGAGGCAAAAATTCCTGCAGCTAAAATCACCAGCGGGAAAGTCAGAGCCTGCGGGAAAGATGGCAATAAAAGATTACCCAATAAGATTGCGGCAATAGCCGTAATAACATACGTCTCAAAAATATCCGCTGCCATACCGGCATCATCCCCCACGTTATCCCCCACATTATCGGCAATTACAGCCGGGTTTCTGGGATCATCCTCAGGGATGCCTGCTTCAAGTTTACCCACCAAATCCGCTCCCACATCTGCCCCTTTGGTAAATATACCTCCTCCCAAACGGGCAAAAACAGAAATAAGTGATCCTCCAAAACCCAAACCTATTAAGGATTTAATATCTCCACCTGTGTACTGATAAAATCCCCAAACTGCCGCCAAAGCCAACCCTACCACCAAAAATCCTGTAACTGCCCCGCCTTTAAAAGAAAGACTAAAAGCTTCTGATAAACCAGTTTTGGCAATTTCTGCCACTCTCACATTTGCTCTAACTGCCACAGACATGCCGATAAATCCAGCCAGAGCAGATAAAACAGCTCCTATTAAAAATCCTGTTGCCATATTTTGACCCAGCAAGTAATAAATTCCCGCTGACAAAATGACTGCAACCACAGTCACAACCTGGTACTGCCTCCTCAAATATGCTGCCGCCCCCACCTGAATGGCTCTGGCAATTGCCTGCATTTTCTCATCACCGGCAGGTTGTTTTAAAATATCAACAATCAGCCAAATACCATAAAAAAGTGCTGCTAAAACAGCAGCCCAGATCATTAAATTGATATTATTGACAATTAAATCCACGCCTTTGAATTTACAACAGGAAGGCAAAGCAAGTCAAGGACTAAGCTACATATGCGGGAGTCAGGGGGATTGTTTTTGGAGTAGCGGGTTTAGGAGAGCTGATCAAAGCCACTTCCAGCACCTCGTCCATATGTTTGACAAAGACAAATTTCAAATCCTTTTGTACATAATCCGGAATATCTTCCAGATCTTTTTTATTATCCGAGGGAGCAATTACTGTTTTTACACCGGCCCGATGAGCTGCCAAAACTTTTTCTTTAAATCCCCCTATTTCCAACACCCTACCCCTTAAAGTTACCTCTCCAGTCATAGCCACATCCCGCTTGACGGGAACTTTGGTGAAGGCAGAGACTATGGCTGAGGTCAGAGCAATTCCTGCTGATGGTCCATCCTTGGGAATGGCCCCTTCCGGCACATGAACATGCACATCCACTTTCTGGAAAAACCTTTCCGAAAGTCCCAGAGAAGCCCATCGTGATCTGACATAAGACATGGCGGCCTGACCTGATTCTTTCATGACGTCCCCCAATTGTCCTGTCAAAAGTAAACTGCCCTTTCCCGGCATCAAAGTCACCTCAATAAATAAAATTTCACCACCGGCCTCTGATACAGACAAACCTGTAGACATGCCTACTTCATCCATCTTTTCAGCCAAGATAGGCAAGAATTTAATTGGCCCCAAAAACTTATGGATATCATCCGGTGAAATCATAAATTTCTTAACCTCGCCATTACCTTCGGCAGTAATTCTTGCCACCTTTCTTAGCACTGCCGAAATTTCCCTTTCCAAGTTTCTCACTCCCGCTTCTCTGGTGTATTCGCGAATCATGGAATAAATTGCTTCATCAGAAAATTCAACTTGTTCGCTTCTTAAACCATGATTGACAATCTGTTTAGGGATTAAAAACTTTTTGGCAATGTGGAATTTCTCATCTTCAGTATAACCAGGGTAACGGATTACCTCCAGCCTGTCCCTTAGCGCAGGCGGGATGGTATCCAAAATATTGGCGGTGGTGATAAACATCACATTAGACAGATCATATGGCACTTCCAAGTAATGGTCGGAAAAACCTTCATTTTGTTCCGGATCCAAGGCTTCCAAAAGGGCGGCTGAGGGATCTCCTCTGTAATCGGTACCGATTTTATCTATCTCATCCAGCATGAAGACCGGATTGGAAGCACCTGCCTGCTTTACTCCCTGTATGATCCTGCCCGGCATGCTCCCCACATATGTTCTTCTGTGACCTCTAATCTCCGCCTCATCCCTGATTCCTCCCAATGAAACTTTGATGAATTTTCGAGACAAGGCTCTGGCAATAGATTTTCCAATTGAAGTCTTGCCTGTGCCCGGAGGACCGACAAAACAAAGAATCGGCCCCCGCATTTTACCGGATAATTTGTGTACTGCCAAATATTCAACAATTCGCTCTTTTACCTTTTTCAGTCCCCAGTGATCTTCCTCCAAAATCTCCTCTGCTTTTTTTAAATCAATTTTAACCTTCTTGCCCAGTCTCCAAGGTATATCAGTTAACCACTCCAGATAGTTTCTGATATAACCTGCTTCAGGGTTGTATGAGGACATCTTAGCGAGCCTTGACAGTTCCTTTTTAGCCCGCTCCAAAACTTCTTTTGGCATACCGCTCTTTTTAATTTTTAACTCAAATTCTCTGATTTCATGATGTTCACCATCTCCTCCGCCCAACTCCTCTTCAATGCTTTTCATCTGTTCTCTTAAAATTGCTTCTTTGGTCATGCGGGAAACCCGTTCCTGAGTTTGGGAGGAGATTTTTTGGGAAATTTCCAAAATCCTGACCTCTTTTGCCAATAGCTCGGATAATCTTTGCAGTCTTTCTTGCGCGGAAACCATTTCCAAAATTTGCTGTTTGTCTATGGTTTTAAAATCAATTGACTGGGTAATGGAATTAACCATCTGGTTTGGATCATCTGAGTAAGTAAAGAGTGACCAGTTGGCAAAATTTGCCGAATCAAAAAAAGGATTCCCGCCTAACTCCAAAAATCTTTTAACCTGTTCTCTGACGGTTCGAACCTGTGCTTCTGTCTGCTCGCTCTTTTCATAAAGCTCCGGAATTTCCTCAATCTCTGCTTCCAAAAACGGGTCTGTCCGGATAAAGTTTTTTAAATAAACTCTGCTTAAACCCTCTGCCTGCAGGGTATATTCACCTTCCGGATTTTTCACTACTCTTCTGATTAAACAAACAGTCCCCACTTTATATAAATCTTTATCTGTCGGGTCTTCAATCCGGGAATTTTTTTGGGTCACAAAAACTATCAATTTATCGCTGTTCCATGCCACATCCAAGGCTGCCTTGGATTTAGGCCTGCCGGAAATAATAGGCACGGAATTGCCGGGGAAGATAACAGTATCGCGCAGCGGCCCTACCGGCATGGTTGGTTTTAATTTTAGAGGTTCATTCAAAATTGGTTTGATAAAATCAGCCATATTAAAAACGCAAATCAGCCACTTCTTAGCACTTTATCATGTTGAGTGCTAAAAGTCAATACCCTTTTTAGCTAAAATCCCTATTTTGTAAGGATGTTTTAATTCTACCATCTCTGTAGCCAAATCTGCAAAATCAATCAACTGTTTAGGTGCATGGTGGCCGGTTAAAACTAAATCCAACCTTTGAGGTTTATCTCGAATTAATTTCACAACCAGCTTTAGGGATAAAAGTTTAGATGATACAGCTCCCACTATTTCGTCACAAACCACCACATCCCATTTGTTGGAAGTGGCCTCTTTATATAATAAGTTAAAGGCATTTTTGGCTGCTTTTTTATGCTCCTTCAAAGGCAGTTTGTCCCCCAAAATTTTGACAAATCCTTTGCCACCCTGAACTATTTTGACAAGCGGAGAGAGTCTCTTTACCCCTGCTAACTCCCCTGTAAACCAAATCTTGCCAAACTGCACAATCAGGCATTTTCTGTTATATCCTACTGCACGTAATACCAGACCCAATGCCGCCGTGGTTTTCCCCTTCCCCTCACCAGTATATAAAATAACCAAACCTTTTTCATTATCCATAGCCGGATTTTAGCAAACTCAGAGACAATTTGTACTTCCACCTCGGGGGTGGAAGTGTATTGACACCTCGGGATTTTTAATGTATTCTGTGCTTGATGCCGACAAGAATAACACCTTTAGTTAATGGTCAGTTTTATCATATATATAATCGGGGAGTTGAAAAAAGACGTATTTTTGAAGACAGAAGATGTTACAAAAGATTTTTACAGGCAATTAGCTATTACCAGCTGGAAGGGCCAAAACCAAAATTTTCCCATTCTTTCAACAACAGCTTATTTAAACCTGATCCCAATAAGAAAATTGTTGATATTATTTGCTACTGCTTAATGCCGAATCATTTTCATCTCCTTTTAAAACAAACCTCTGATGGAGGAATTAGCGAATTTGTAGGTAAGTTAATCAACAGCTATACCAAGTTTTATAATTTGAAATATAATAGGGTTGGTCCTTTATTCCAAGGACAGTTTAAAGCAGTTTTGATAGAATCGGATGAACAACTAATCCATGTTTCCCGCTACATTCATTTAAATCCGATTACCTCTTTTTTAGTAAAGGATTTAAGTGATTATGAATGGTCTTCTTATAATGAGTATACCAATAACCATAAGGGTATTTGTAAAAAGGATGAGATTTTAGGTTTTTTTAAAGATGAAGCCTCCTACCAGAAATTTTGTTTAGATCAGATTTCTTATGCCCAGAATTTAGAAAGAATAAAGCATCAGTTAATAGATGAAGATTTTTAAATTAAATGAGCCTCCACCTCGGGGGTGGAAGTATAGCTCCACCTTAGTACCCTTATGGGGTGGAATAGGTTAGCACCTGCAGATATTTAGTTTTCTTCAGGCTCAAACAATTTTTAAATTTACAAAAATTTTTCACAATAATGAGTGTACAAATCTGGTTTGGAAAACTAAAATAGAATTTTCATTATCGAAACTAGGGCTATTACTGCCCAAATTATATTCAATATACCTGGTTGATAAGCTCTTTTGTAAAATGAGACTAAGACTATTCCTGCTGCACCAGTAAGATTTAATATTTGATAGAGTAAATCAGTAGGTTTGATGACAGAAAAACTGGATAATGCAAAGGCGGTCATTATGGCTATAGCCCCATACCACCCCCCCATTCGATTAAAGACTTTTGCATTATTCTAATATATTAACACATGGAGTATCCACAACTGTGGCATTTTTGGCAACCCTCTTCCATTACAAAGCTGGCTGAACCGCATTCCGGGCAAAGGTCTGCCTGGGGTTTAGAAGATACAATACTTATCACATCATCCACGCCTGTATTGGCTGAAGACTCTGCCGGAGTTAAATTTAGCGGAACCTGTTCTACCACCTCTGAGTTCTCTCCCACAGCCAAATCCTCTGCCAAAGCTTTGGCTATTGCATCTGCCAAACTCATTACTCTATCCTTACCAAACCCTACATGTGATGCCCCTCCAATTCCCCGAAGCTGTGAAATAATCTTTCTTGCTACCTCTCTGGCATTTAATTGGCCATTTGCTCTGGCCAGCCGCAAAGACAGCGATACTAACCTACCAATAGCCTCGGCATCTGCCATAGTATGCATGCCGCCTTTGCCAATGGTAATAAAAACTTCAAACGGTTCGTTGTTCTCGTCACGGTTGATGGTCATAAAAGCCTCACCCAAAGGGGTTTGCATCCTGTATGTTCTGCCATGAAGGATCATGGGACGGGACACAAAGGCTTGCGGGAGTTTTCCCTCCTCTTGTTTGTTATCCATATGGGACAAAACTCCCGTCCTTGAACCATCCCTAAAATAGGTTACACCTTTGCACCCCAGCTCATATGCCCCCATGTAAAGTTTTTTTACATCCTCAACGGTGTGGGAATTTGGGGCATTAACAGTCTTGGAAATAGAGGAATCTGTATATTTTTGCGCTAAAGCCTGCACCTTAACATGTTCTTCAGGGGTAAGATCATTAGCTGCTACGAAATAATCCGGTTTTGCTTCATCCGGATGTTCCTCTTTCCAGGCCTGATATAAAGGATGATAAACGGTACGAGTGCCAATTCTATCTTTTCTGATAAAAGCAAAATCATATACCGGTTCAATCCCCGAGGAAACTCCGGCAAGGATTGAGGTAGTGCCGGTGGGAGCTTGAGTTAAAATAACTGCATTCCTGATACCCTGTTTTTTAATTTTTTCTTTAATATGCTCCGGCAATTGTTTAATAAAATGGCCTTCCAAATACTTTTTTGCATCAAATTTAGGGAAATGCCCTTTTTCTTTAGCCAGATCGCTTGATGTTTCATATGATGCGTCACGAATAGTAGAGTAAATCTTTTCCATAACTTCTAAAGATTCCTCTGACCCATACCTGATTTTCATCTTGATTAAAACATCACCCAAGCCCATTGTGCCAATTCCGGTCCTTCTGATCTCTTTTGCTCTTTTTTCGTTTTCATCATAAAAATAATAATTGGCGTCAACTACATTATCCATAAACCTCATGGCTACTTTAACCGTATCTGCCAAAAGCTGATAATTAAACACTCCCCTGTCCACAAATGCGGCCAAATTCATCGCTCCCAAATTACAAACAGCCCACTCCCCAAGCGGCTGTTCGCCACAAGGATTGGTTGATAAAAGTTTCTCAAAATACCAGGTATTGCCCCATTTATTAGATCTTTCCAGAAAATGCAGTCCAGGTTCAGCAGAGCGCCAGGCAGCAGTGCAGATTTGATCCCAAACATCACGGGACTTGTATGTTCCATATATCACTGCCTTTTTACCCATAGCCTCCCATTTTTCGATATCCCCATCCCAAACCTTATCATAGTCAGGGTCTGTAATGTCTGGAAATTTAGTAACCCAAATATCATCATTTCTCACTGCTTCCATAAATTTATCCGATACGCAAACAGACAAATTTGCCCCCTGAATCTTACTTAAGTCTTCTTTAACATGGATAAACTCAATCACATCCGGATGCCAATCATGAAGCATTAACATTAAGGCTCCCCGTCTTGAACCGCCTTGCTGTATAACATCATGGTTGGCAGCACTGTAAAGGGCTGCCCAGGAAACAGGACCTGATGAGGTGCCATTTACTTTTTTAACTCTGGCGCCATTGGGCCTAAGGGAGGAAAGGTTGATCCCAACTCCTCCACCCCGGGCCTGGATCTCTACAGTATGGGTAATATTCTCCATAATTCCACCTCTTGAATCCTGCGGTGAGGGAATCACATAACAGTTAAAAAAAGTTACTTCAAAACCTGTCCCTGCTCCGGATAAAATCCTTCCTCCCGGGATAAATTTAAAATCCTCCATAGCATGATAAAACTCCTCTGCCCAATGTTTTTTTAACTGATCGGTTTTTTCCATTGCGGCAATACCATTTGCCACTCTCCACCACATCTGTTCCGGATGCTGTTCCATTGGCTGGCCCTTCTCATCTTTCAAAGAATACCTGTCAAGAAATACTTTTTGCCTGCCTTCGTTTAATATTGAACCATCTTTAATAAAAGGAGGAAGTGTAGCCTTGGTAAAAATACCAAAAGTCTCTGCCAAATCTATTTTATGAATTCCATTAGGCTTTCGTCTGCCATCAACTTTCTTCCCCGGGACGTGTGGCATAGTTACAACTTGTAATGTAGGTTTACTGTTTTTCATAAAGTTTTCAACTCCTCCGCAAACTCCCTTGGATCAGAGAATTTTCGATAAACGCTGGCAAATCTAATGTAGGCAATTGGATCCAGTTTTTTCAATTCAGCCAGAATCCACTTACCTAAGGTCTGGGATGGAATTTCAAGGTAACCTTTGGTTCTGATCCTGCTTTCTATTCTATCCAAAATCTTGGACACCTCCTCAATACCCGGTCTTTTTTCCAAAGCTTTAAGTAATCCACCCTGCAGCTTATCCCTGCCAAAAGTTTCTTTTCTGCCGTCCTTTTTAATAACCATAATCTCCACAGTTGCCAAAACCTCATAAGTTGTATACCTTCTGTTACATTTTAAGCACTCTCTTCTGCGCCTGATTTCTCCCCTGCTACCCACCCCTCTTTTATCAACAACTTTACTGAGCGTACTTCGGCAAAATGGACATTTCACAATACCTAGTTTAGCATAACATATTGATACTGAAAAGTGTCAATATACAAGATATTGGAGAGCTACGGTAAATTCTGGATAATAACTCTTTGTATGGTATCCCCTGCGGTAATTTTTTCCACCACATCCATGCCGGAAATGACAGCCCCGAAGATGGTATACTTAGGCTCAAGCGGATAATCTTTTTTTAGTATGAAAAATTGGCTGCCGTTGGTATTAGGGCCGGAATTTGCCATAGCCACAATCCCCTTGGTATAAGCTCTGGCAACCGGCTCATCAGGAAACTGATACCCTGGCCCTCCGCTACCATTACCTAAAGGGTCCCCGCCTTGCACTACCCAATCCTCCACCCGGTGAAATACCAACCCGTCATAAAAACCATACGCTGCCAAAATCATAAAATTAGATGCGGCCATGGTTACTTCAGGATAAATTTGCAGCTGGATAACACCTTTGGCAGTTTGAATAACTGCTTTTTTATTCTGCAGGCTTTCAGGTGTTAAAATGCCGGGAAAGTTAGCCAGTTGCTTGTTTTTGGCCAAAGGCAGCTCGGTTGGTTGAGCCTGCTGTCTTTGAGCTTGTTGGTGTGATGGTTGCGGAGAAGGAGCGCTGCTGAAAATAAAGTCCAGTGTTTGAGGGGACGGGGAAGGCGAAGCTCTAACTTCACCAATATCTTTTTTAAATTTGCTCACAGCAAAATAAGTGATGGCTCCCATAATGAATAAAATCAAAACTAACCCCAGAATTTTTTGATTGGTAAACATCACCCCTCCTGCTGAATTATACTCCCAATTTTTTAAAAGCATAGTCAAGTAATTCCCTTGCTTCGTCTCTCCTGGACTCTGAACCTAACAAAATTCCTATCACCTCATATCCATCCCTTCTTGCCAAAGTAATTAAGGTTAAACCAGCCTCCGGAGTATATCCTGTTTTAAACCCGACAACTCCAGGGTAGGTTGTCAGAAGGTTGATCCCGGAATACATATCATAAGATTGATGCTCTAAAGTTTGGGGTAAAACAATATGCTCTGTCTTGGCAATATCCACAACTTGCGGATAATTTCTGATTAAGAATCTGGTTAAAACCGCCAGATCATAGGCGCTGGAATATGAATTATTGCTATCTTCATCCAACCCTGTGGGGTTTACAAAATAGCTGTCTTTCATACCCAGCTGTTTAGCTTACTCATTCATCAGTTTGATGAACTCATCTCTGTCTCCGGTTGTACCTTCTGCCAAAACCTCCGCCGCATCATTGGCAGAGATTAAAAAAATCCCATACATTAGTTCTTTTACACTAAGCTGCTCTCCCGCAATCAGCAGCATTTTATCCGGCTCCATATCAGCAGCATATTTTGAAACCGTCAATTTACCATCCATCCCGCTGTATTCCAAAGCAATAAGAGCAGTCATTACCTTAACAAGCGAGGCTAAAGGCAGTCTGTGGTTGGCGTTTTTGGAATACAGAGACTGTCCGCTTTTGGTGTCGATAAAGAAAGCTGCTTTGGCGGAAATCTTTGGGGCGGCAGCATCATTTTCCGGACTCAAAGAAGGAAGCCATAAATTAACACCCAATACTTTTTGAGCTTTTATGAGCGGAGATGTTAAATTGTTTGGTGCTTCTTTAAAAAGGAATAGAGAAAATGCGGATGAGATAACAATAATAACCAGGGTGGTTATAAAAACAAATTTTTTCATACAAATATTGATATTAACCTAAATTCCCTCTTGACGCATCTTGCTTCTTGCTTCACAATTAAATTGATGCTTTGACGGAAGCGCAAATAATTTTATGCTGCACCGTCTGCTGCCACTTGCCATAATAATTGCCATAATCTCCTTTGTCTTATTCAATTTCCAGACAATCCGAAGAGAGCTTGTCTACAAACTTAATATTTCGGGAGATCCTACTACCTCCTGTTGCAGTGAGAAGGAGGTGTTAAATTCCGATGGTAGTTTTGACGAAGAAGCATCCACGGCAATTTTTAACAGCCGGGTGATTGATTATCCAAAAACCTCCCTTGCTTACTCCTATGATCAATCTTTGCGTCAAACCGAAAATCAGACAGTTTTGGGAACTACCACTGCTGAGGGAATAGAGAAGTGGATTGAAGTTTCCTTAGATGAGCAAAAAATAAGGGCCTGGGAAGGTAATAAACTGGCTTTCGAATTTCCCATATCTTCCGGCAAATGGGCCCCTACCCCCACAGGCACTTTCAACATCTGGTATAAAACCCGAAGCCAGGTGATGTCTGGGGGGTCAAAAGAGTTAGGAACTTATTATTATCTCCCCAATGTGCCAAATAATATGTTTTTTTATAAAGGCTATGCCATACATGGAGCCTACTGGCACAACAACTTTGGCCAGCCAATGAGTCATGGTTGTGTAAATTCCCCGCTTGCCTCTGCTGCACAAATTTTTGAATGGGCAGGGCCTGTTGTACCTGCGGGCCAAAACGTGGTAAGAGCCTCGGCAGAAAACCCGGGAACTAGAGTTTACGTTCACTAAGCAAAACTTGCGAGCTAATCGCTCTTAAGAAATATCCCTGTGGGTTGTATACATAAAAGCAGCATCTTTATGAAGTTTTTTTAGCTCTTCACTAACTTTTTTAAAAATCTGGTCAGAGGTTATATCCATCTTTTCATCCAGCCACTCTTTAACTGCCTTAGTTACCATATTGGCATTAATTTCTGCCTGCTCTTTATGGACATGCGCAGATAAACAGGCTGCCAAGACAGAAGCGTAGACTTTACGCTCATCAAATATTTCTTTATGTCCTTTTCTTTTTACAATATGTGTCATCCGAAATTAATCGTACCATTTGCAATCAGTATCAGCAACCATCCCAAACCCACCAGTAAAAGCCCGATTGCCAGTCTCATAAGCCCTCTTGACTGCTGTTTCCACTCCTTAATTGCCGGAAGTTTTGCTCCTTTTGCTACCAAAATTAAAATCACAATAAGCGGTAAAACAAATACTATGTTGTATAAAACCAGCATTAAAAATGCCGTGAAATTAAAATTGGTAGAAAGAATGGTAATTATTGCCAGATATGGAGCCCCTGTGCAAGGAAGCTCAACGGCAGCTACAAAAGCGCCAGTCAAGATTACTCCCGGGACAGAAATGTTGGCTGCCATATGATGAATTTTTTTAGCAAAGACTACCGGTATACCCAAAGAAAAGCCTCTACCGTACCAAAAATAATCTTTTATCTCAACTATCCCAAATAAAACTATAATTATACCGACAGTTATTGAAATATATTCAGTTACAAAAAGTGGTATAGAGCCTAAGAAATATAAAAGTCCTATCCCTGCCAAAAGGTATGTGATAAAAATGGCAAAAATATAAATCCCGCCTAAAAATAACATCCTTCCTACAGATTTATGTCCCCCTAAAATAACTGAAATCATCAAAATCAAAACCCCTATTGCGCAAGGGTTAATGGAATCAATGGCAGCAGTACCTATAATAAGTCCTAAAGTCGGCAGATTTGTTTCAATTCCCATTTTGCTCTTTTAATTCTCCCTTCTGAATTGCAATTTTGTAGAAATTGCAAAGTTTGTCTGTTTTTTCTTTCTGGGGGCCAAATTCAATGATGATACAATCTCCCGGTGGAACCTGACCATAGGATGAAATAATATAATCTTCGGGATCAGTTAACTTTTGCCGGGTAAAATACTGATCTTCTGTCTGGTAAACAAAGACCTGCACACTTCCTACCTGCCCATCACACCGTTGTCCATTTTCCAGCTCAAGTAAGCCATCTTCCGCAGGAATAATCAGATGATCCCTACGCAGTTCTCCTCCGATCTGCTTAATAAAATGACCTATACTGGCATCGTGTTCATCCAAAATGACTCCCTCTATATGAATCCTGTCATCATTATGCTCGTGAACTACTTCTGATCCAATTTTATTGGAAAGACCCTGAGGATCTTTTAATTCAACTTTCTCGCCACAATTATAAATTTCAAAATCAGCATGATAGTGTACAGGTCCCCCTGTAACTGATTTCTGATTAAGATAAATCGTGGACCCTCCCAAATAAAGAGTTGTTAAAAGTGATATTAAAACAAAGCCGCCAAATAACAAATATTTGAAAAACTCGCTTTTGTTTCTAGTGGCTAATGAAATTACAGTTAAAATACTAAGAAGAACAATGGCTATCAGTGTATATTTAACCGAGTTAGTTCTAATTATTTGATCCAAAGAAGGTTCAATAATCTCAAAAACCTCCTCTCCCTCATGGGCCAAAACCTTAAACAATTGCATCTTAATATTGTAACCATATATGAAACGTTTTTATCAAGTAGTGAGTAGGCTGAGATACATCGGTAACACTTTTCTTTTTGAACGACCCTTGCTTTTTGATTTTATCACGTCTATCTTATTCATATAGCCCAATTAGAACTTCTGACCCTTTTCACTAGCTCCTGAAGCTATTTTGGTCATTTCTTGCTCAGTTGCACTGCCAACAAAGTTTAATCGTGCGATAAATTTATCAATAAATTCTTCTTTTGCCATAGATTTAGAAGTGTTACCGATGTGCCCTGCTCGTTCAAGTAGTTGACAGGGCTTGAATATTTGTTAATATATTTAACAATGGCAACAGATACCAAAGAGCGCAAATGCGTAAAGTGCGGGAAGACAATAAAACCGGGGGAAGGCTTTACCAATCAGGGAGAAGTATATTGCTGCAGTGAATGCTGTAAAACCCCCGAAGATGCCAAAAACGTCTGTGAATTCTGCTAAATTTATTTTCTTCTAAACCATTTCCGCATTAAATTTTTAAACTTATCGTGATCTACAATTAACTCACTAAAGATTGCAAAGGGTAAAGCCACAAAAAAGGCAATCCAAAATATCCTCAAATCAATCGGCTCTCCGGTCACCAAAAATATGGCAATTAAATCCTCAATTACTCCCAAGACAAGACCAACGATAAAAAATTCCAAAAATCTATTAAGCATTTTGCAGATTATCGCTTCCCTCTTCAGCCGGACTTTTCTTCTGTCTGTTAAGAAGATACTGATACGCTGACAATCCTGCCCTCACCCCATCTCCAACTGCAATATTATTTTGCTTATAGGGATCATCCGTTACATCCCCTGCTGCAAAAATACCCGGGTGCGAGGTTGCCGCATTTTTGATATTTACCATAACTTGTCCGTGAGCATCAAGTTGAACCACATTTTTAACAAATTCTGAATTGGGAACACTGCCAACTGCAATAAATACACCATTAACCTTAAGTAAATTTTGAGTCCCGCTTACCAAGTCTTTAAATTTTATTCCTGTTACCAGTGTCTCCCCTATAATTTCCAGTGTTTGAGCGTTCAAAATTATTTCTTTTAGTTTTGGGTGCTTTTTTGTTTCCTCTAAAGTAGAGACGTCACCCCTAATGGAATTACCCATCTCAAGAAGATAAATCTCCGTGGCATAAGGAAACAAATCCTGTACTGCTTCCAAGCCGGAATTGCCGCCACCAACAACCGCCACTTTTTTACCTGCAAAAAGAGGCGCATCACAGGTTGAACAGTAAGATATGCCTTTATTTTCATATCTGTCTTCACCGGGAACTTGCAACTTTCTGTGCCTTGCGCCTGCTGCCAAAATTATACTTTTCCCAATGTACTCTCCTTTGTCTGTTTTAACTTTAAAGTCACAAAACCTTATCTCACCGGGAGGACATTGAACTGTTTCCAAACCAATGGCTTTCTCCGGACTTTTGACAGTTAAAATATTCGGATAGGCTCTGACGTGCGCTTCCAATTTCTTGGCTAAATCTAAACCGGAAATATGCACTTCACCAATCCAATTTTGAATATCATCTGACATAATTGATTGTCCCCCGAAGGCTTGGGTAATAAGAAGTGTTTTTAAACTTTTTCTGGCAGTATATACTGCAGCAGCGCAGCCTGCCGGTCCACCACCAATGATGATTGTGTCAAAAATCTCACCCTCCATTATGTTAATCCTAAAGCTGAATTAAGTTTTTCTCTAAGAATGCACATACCTTAATTTATTCTACTATACCAAGTGCATTCACAAGCTTTTGCTTATCAAAACCTAAAATAGTTTCCTGTGAACCATCCTCTTTTGTTATAACAGTGAAGGGTACTCCCATTTGATTTGAAATTTTAACCATCTCTTCCGCTGCTTTAGGATCCTGATCTACAAAAATATTTTCATATTTGATCCCTTTAGAATCCAGATACTCTTTCTCCATTTTGCAGTAAGGACAAGTGACAGTTGAATAAATTGTTACTTTTTTGGCCATAGAACTATGTTACCATAAATTTATGCCCTTAAAAGATGAAATCAAACAGTTAATTAAAGGTAATGTTTTGGATGATGATCAAACTTTATTAACTTATTCCAAAGATGCCTCAATTTTTGAAATAAAGCCTAAATTAGTCGTTTTTCCTAAAGATAGTGAGGATATAAAATCTCTGGTTAAATTTGTATTAAAAAATAATTTATCCATTACTGTTAGATCTGCAGGCACGGATATGACTGGCGGGGCAATTGGCGAGGATATAATCTTGGATGTGGGTAAGTATTTAAATAAATTGATTAAGGTTGATCAGGAATCCACCATTGTTCAACCTGGGATGCTTTATAGGGATTTTGAGACAGAAACTCTGAAGCAAGACTTACTACTGCCAACTTATCCTGCTTCCAGAGAGATCTGCACAGTAGGAGGCATGGTTGCCGCCAATGCCGGAGGAGAACTTGAATTAACTTACGGACCAATAAATAAGTATTTAAAAAGTATGAGAGTTATCCTCTCCGATGGAAATGAATATACTTTCCAAGCTCTTAATCAGGCTCAATTGAATAAAAAAATTGCTCAATCTAATTTTGAGGGAAAAATTTACTCGGAAATTTATAATCTGATTTTAGAGAACGAAGAATTAGTTAAAAAAGCTAGGCCCCAAACTTCCAAAAATTCCACAGGTTATGATCTCTGGGAAGTTTGGGATGGTAAAAACTTTGATCTATCTAAACTGATCATCGGTTCGCAAGGAACTCTGGGAATAATAACAGAAGCTGAATTTAAACTTATAAAACCGAAAAAGAATCGCATTTTGCTGGTAATCTTTTTATCAGATTTATCAAAGCTGGATCGGATTATTAACAAAGTTTTGGAATTTAAACCTGAAGCCTTTGAATGTTTTGACGATCAAACTTATCAATTGGCTATAGACCATGCCTGGGATATTGCTGCTAATTTTAAACACACAAATAGAATATCCGCTTTCCTGAACTTAAAAAAAGACAAAGCAGTTAAATTAACTTTACTTGCCAATTTCACCTCTGATGATAAGGATGAAGCATTGAAGAAAGCTTCCGATTGCTCTAATGATTTAAATCAATGGAACATAAAAACAAATGTCTTAAAATCCGAAAAAGACCAGGAAAAATACTGGTTAATCAGGCATAAAAGTTTTGGGTTATTGATGAGATATGCTGGCAAGCATATGAAGGCTTCTTCTTTTATTGACGACATCATAGTAAATCCCGAATATTTACCGCAGTTCTTACCAA